>NZ_JBICZA010000035.1:0-99422 GCF_043201585.1 Streptomyces sp. NPDC048297 | reverse complement strand
CCTGTGGGAGAGTAGGACGCCGCCGAACAATTTTTGGGGAAACCCCCGCATCTATGGATGCGGGGGTTTTCTGCGTTCAGGGCTCGTTTAGGGTCAGGGACCTTTAGGGTCAGGGTCTTTCGGGTTCGGGGCTCTATTTCGGATGAGCGACGTGGTGGGCAGGTACTACCGTGGCCCGCATGAACGCCTCGACCAGCGATGACTATGTGATCCGTGCGATACGCGCCGACGAGTGGATGGCCGCGAAGCGGTTGCGGCTCGACGCGCTGCGGGACCCGGTGGCGCACATCGCCTTCATGACGACGTACGAGGAGGCCGAGGCCATGCCGGACTCCTTCTTCCAGGAGCGTGCCCTGGCGTCCGGTGAAGGGGCCCCAGGGGCACGGCAGTTCATCGCCGAGGCGCCGGACGGGACCTGGGTCGGCTCCGCCACGGTGCTTCTTGAGAAGCCCGGCGCGGAGGACTGGGCGGGGTATCCGGTCGACCGGTTGCAGGGGCAGGTGGTCGGTGTGTTCGTGCGGCCGGAACACCGTGGACGTGGGCTGACCGAGGCGCTGCTCGGCGCCGGCGCGGCCTGGGCGTGGGAGCAGGAGGCCGAGCGGGTGCGGCTGTTCGTGCACGAGAACAACACCAGGGCGCAGGCGGCGTACCGCAAGGCCGGGTTCGTGCCCAGCGGGGTGGCCGTGAAGTTCGCCAAGTTCGAGGCGGAGATGGATCTGGAGTTCGTCCTGGAGCGCCGTTCCTAGACCGGAAGTTCCTGGTGTGGCCAGCGGGATCTGGCCTGTTCGCGGGAGCGGAGCAGGGCCAGGGTCGGCAGGCCCTGGCCGGTTCCTGCCGTCAGCAGGTCGGGGAGCTGGGGGATGGGGGCGACGGCCGCCACATCGTCCAGGATCAGGGTCAGTGGTGGGTCGAGCCGACCGGAGGATGACCGTTCGGCCATGCGCCGGCCGCGCTCGACCACGCTGGAGACGAGGGCCGTGAGCAGGGGCATCGCCCCTGGGCTGGTCCTGGGGTCCTCGATGGATTCGCCGACCACATAAAGCGTGCCCCCTTCCTGGACGAAGGAATCCAGGGAGAGCGCATCGTTTCGGTTGGGGGTGCAGGCCTCGCGGATGTTGACCGTGGACAGGGCCGACAGGGCCCGGCCGGTCAACTCCTGGGCGATGTCGCGGCGTTCGGGGTGTGCGGTGAGCGCGGCCTCGAGTTCGCCCGCGGCGCCGGGGGCGGCCTGGGGGTGGGTGCGCAGGGTGCGTACCGCGTCCTGGATCTGGTTGCCCTGGGACCAGCGGTGGACGTGGCGGACGGTGCGGCTGTCCAGGGCGGCGGCGTGGAGGTAGCTCCGCAGGAGCGTTATCGCCGTGTCGGCGACCGCTTGGTCGATCCTGGCCGTGGGCTGGACGGGGAAGAGGAGGGCGGTGGCCCGCTGGAGGGCCGTCTGCTTGTCCTCGCAGCCGGCGGTGGGGGACCAGTGGAGGCGGGCGGGGGTGTCGCAGAGGTGGGTGGGGTCGTAGAGGAGGGTGGGGCCCAGTTTGGCCCGAGCGTCCTTGGTCTCCGCCCAGAGAGCGGGGTTCGAGGTGAGGACGAGGGTGGGGCCGGGGGCGTCCTGGATGGCCTGGGTCGCGGTGTGCTGGCGGACTGAGGGTGCGGCGTAGTGCACCGCGTGGTGCACCGCGCCTGCGGCGGGGCTGGTTTCCCACCCGCCCGCCTGTTTGTCGTCGGCCGGAAGGTGCTCCAACGCCTCCTGCGGTGCCGTCTCCTCGATCGCCTCCGGCGTCTGCGGCCCCCTGCGAGGCGCGGGGACCTCGTGGCTCGGTGCTGGTGCTGGTGCTGGTGCTGGTGCTGGTGCCGGTGACGGGCTCGGTGCGGGAGCTGTCCGTACCTGTTCCCTGTGCCGCGCCCGGCCCGCCCGCCACCGTGTCACCACGCCGATGGTGAACACGGTGAGCACGAACAGGATCATCAGCTGGCCGATGAACAGGCCCCAGAACAGGCCCCAGCCGGAGAGCTGGTGGGCGGGGGTGTCGGGCCAGGCGCCGGCCAGGTCGTGGGGTTGGCCGATGAGGTGGCGCATGGCCGGTGGGGTGCGGGTGAAGGTGAGGGCGTCGGGCCAGGCGCCCTTGGCGAACCAGGCGGCCAGGCCCGTGGCCGTCCAGACCAGCACGGTCATGCCGATGAGGAAGGCGAGTAGGCCGATCAGCAGGCCGTCGGGGATGCCACCTTGGCTCTGCCGGCCGCTCTGCCGACCGCTCTCCCGGACGCTGTCACGGCGGTCGTCCCAGCGGCCGTCCCGGTCGTCCCGGTCGTCCCGTCTCACTCCGGCTTCCCCCCTACGCCACCGTCGACTCGGAGTCGCCCAGGTGCTGCTCGACGAAGGCCGCCGCCCGTTGCTCGGCCTCCAGCTCGGCCGCGCGCAGGGCGTCGTCGGCCGTCAGGTCGCTGGAGGACTCGGTCATCGCGCGGTCGGTGAAGACCAGCGGGCGTTCGGTCTCGGTGATCAGGTGTTTGACCACCTGGACGTTGCCGTTGACATCCCAGACGGCGATGCCGGGGGTGAGGGTGGGGATGATCTCGACGGCCCAGCGCGGCAGCCCGAGAACCCGGCCGGTGGCACGGGCCTCGTCCGCTTTCTGGGCGTAGATCGTCCTGGTCGACGCCATCTTCAGGATCGCGGCAGCCTCTTTCGCGGCTGCCCCGTCCACGACGTCGGACAGGTGGTGGACGACCGCCACGAAGGACAGGCCGAGCCGGCGGCCGAACTTCAGCAGCCGCTGGAACAGCTGGGCCACGAACGGGCTGTTGATGATGTGCCAGGCCTCTTCCACGAGGAAGATGCGCTTCTTGCGGTCGGGCCGGATCCAGGTGTGCTCCAGCCACACACCGACGATCGCCATGAGGATGGGCATGGCGATGGAGTTGCGGTCGATGTGGGAGAGGTCGAACACGATCAGCGGGGCGTCGAGGTCGATGCCGACCGTGGTCGGGCCGTCGAACATGCCGCGCAGGTCACCGTCGACCAGGCGGTCGATGACCAGGGCGACGTCGAGTCCCCACGCCCGTACGTCGTCTATGGCGACGTTCATCGCCTCGGCCGACTCCGGTTCGGGGTGCCGTAGTTGCTCGACGATGTCGCTCAGGACCGGCTGGCGGTCCACGATCGTCTCGTTGACGTAGGAGTGGGCGACCTTGAGGGCGAAGCCGGAGCGTTCGTCCAGGCCGTGGCCCATCGCGACCTCGATGATCGTGCGGAGCAGCGCGAGCTGGCCCGTGGTGGTGATCGAGGGGTCGAGCGGGTTGAGGCGGATGCCGTGGTTCAGGGCGGCCGTCGGGTCCAGCCGGATCGGAGTTATTCCCAACTCCTCCGCGATCAGGTTCCATTCGCCGACGCCGTCCTCGCCCTGGGCGTCCAGGACGACGACCTGGCGGTCCTTGAAGCGCAGTTGGCGCAGGACGTACGTCTTCTCCAGTGCCGACTTGCCGTTGCCGGACTCGCCGAGGACGAGCCAGTGCGGGGCCGGGAGTTGCTGGCCGTACAGCTGGAAGGGGTCGTAGATGTAGCCCTTCCCGGAGTACACCTCGCGGCCGATGATGACGCCGGAGTCGCCGAGTCCGGGCGCGGCGGTGGGCAGGTAGACCGCCTGGGCCTGGCCCGTGGAGGTGCGTACCGGAAGCCGGGTCGTCTCGACCTTCCCGAACAGGAAGGACGTGAAGGCGTCGGTGAGGACGGACAGCGGATCCCGCATCGGCGAATCAGCCCCTACCTTCGGATGCCGGTGGCGAAGGGAAGTGTGTTCACGAAGGCCCGGTGGTGCTCGCGGTCGCACCACTCCAGCTTCAGGTACGACTTGCCCGCGGAGGCTCTTATCGTGCGCTTGTCGCGGTTCAGGGCCTCCGGGGTGCGGGCGGAGACGGTGATGTAGCCGACCAGGTTGACGCCGGCGGCGCCGCTGGCGAGGTCCTCGCCGCGCTGGTCGAGGCGGGTGTGGGCGGCCACGTCCCGGGGGTCGACCGTGCGGTTCATCTTGGCGGCGCGGGAGGCCTCGGCCTCGTCGTTGGTCTTCTCGGTGAGCATGCGCTCGATGGCGATCTCGGTGGGTTCGAGGTCCATCGTCACGGCGACCGTGCGGATGACGTCCGGGGTGTGGACGAGCAGCGGGGCGAGGAAGTTGACGCCGACGGGGGTCATCGGCCACTCCTTCACCCAGGCCGTGGCGTGGCACCAGGGGGCGCGGGTGGCCGACTCGCGGGTCTTGGCCTGGAGGTAGTCGGGCTCCATGGCGTTCAGCTCGGCCGGCCAGGCGTTGCGCTTGGTCATCGCCTGGATGTGGTCGATCGGGTGGTCGGGGTCGTACATGGAGTGGACGAGGGAGGCGAGCCTGCCCTGCCCGAGGGGCTGGCGGAGCCGGATGTCGGCCTCCTGGAGGCGCGAGCAGATGTCCGTCAGTTCGCGGGCCATGACGACGGCGAGTCCCGCGTCCCGGTCGAGCCGGCGCCCGGCCTGGGGCCGTGCGGCACGGGCCATCGCCTGGGCCTCGGCGGCCAGTTCGCGGGTGTAGTGCATGCAGGCGACGAGGTAGGCGCGGTGCTGCTCGCTGCTGGTGGACACCATCGACTGGAGCTGGTCGTAGGACTGCTGCAGCCACGAGGGCGAGCGTTCGTCGCCGCGCTGGACGACGTCCTTGGCGTGGGCGTCGGGGTCGGCGGGCAGCGTGCGGGCGAGCATCTGGAGCCGGGTGACGAACCCGTCGCCGTTGGCGACGTGCTTGAGGAGCGTGCCGAACCGGTCGACCAGGGCCTCCTGGTCCTCGGAGTCGCGCAGGCCGACGCCCGGTCCCTCGATCTCGATCGCCGCCGTGACGGTCCTGCGGTCGGCGTGCAGCAGTACGGCGATCTCGTCCGGCCCGAAGGGCGCGGCGAGCCAGCTGATCCGGCCGATGCCCGGCGGCGGTCCGATCTCGACCTCGCGTCCGTCCAGCCGGGTGCCGGCCTCCATGGCGGAGGAACGGTAGACGGCGGCGCGCTTGACGGTGCGCTTGTAGGAGCGGTTGATCTCGAACCACTTGTAGAAGGTGCGGCGCTTGTACGGCACGTACACGGCGGCGAGCGCGAGCATCGGGAAGCCGGTCAGCAGCACGATCCGCAGGGGCAGGACCGGGACGAGGAGGCCGCACATCATGCCGAGGAACGCGCCGACGACGATCAGCGCGATCTCGCCGGACTCGCGGTTCCGGCCGATGATCGCGTTCGGCCGGGCGCGGCCGATGAGATACGTACGGCGGGGCGTGACCGGATGGGACAGGTGGGACTCGGTCGTCAACGCCCTTCACCTCCCGTGCGGTTGCTGTTGCGGGCGTTGCTTGCGTGCGGGGTGTTGACCGGGCTGGGGGAGCGCGGCGCCGGGGTGACGGAGGGGGCCGCCGCGCCGCCGCCCTGGGGGGTGCGGCTGCTGTGGGCGGCGACGCCGCCGGAGGCCGGGTTGGCGGGGCGCGGGGCGCTGCCGCCCTGGGCTCCCGCGGCGCCCGCGCCGTTGTTGTCGGCGCGGGCGCTGTGTGTCTTGATGCCCTGGGCGACCATCGTGGCCGGGGAGCTGATGACCGCGGCGGCCTTGGCCTCGGCGCCCTGCATGATGCGGTTGTTGCGGGAGCCGGCGATCTCGTCGCCGAAGCCGGGGACGAAGCGGTAGATCGCGCCGCTGGCGAAGATGGCGAGCAGGATGATGGAGAGGCCGGAGACGACGGCGGAGAAGGCGTCCGGGCCGTTGTCGCCGGAGAGGGCGCCGGCCAGGCCCAGCACGATGACGATCACCGGTTTCACCAGGATCACTGCGATCATGATTCCGGCCCAGCGGCGGACGTGACCCCACAGGTTCTTGTCCACCAGGCCCGCGTAGACGACGGTGCCGAGGAGGGCGCCGACGTAGAGCAGGGCGGCGCGGATGACCAGCTCCAGCCAGAGGATGCCGGCGGCGAGGATGCTGACCAGCGAGACGACGATCAGCATGATGGGGCCGCCGCCGATGTCGTTGCCCTTGCCGAGCGCGCCCGAGAACGTGCCGAAGAACGTGTCCGCCTGGTCGCCGGTCGCCTTCGCGAGGACGTCGGTCACGCCGTCGGTGGCCGATACGACGGTGTAGAGGATCAGTGGTGTGAAGGCGGAGGCGAGCACGGTGAGCCAGAGGAAGCCGACGGCTTCCGAGATGGCGGTCGTCAGCGGCACGCCGCGCACCGCGCGCTTGGCGACGGCGAGGAGCCACAGCAGGAGGGTCAGGATCGACGAGGCGGCGAACACGACGGCGTACTGCTGCAGGAACTTCTCGTTCGTGAAGTCGACGGTCGCCGTCTCCTTCACCGCGTCACTGAGCTTCCCGATCGTCCAGGAGGCGGCGTCGGCGCAGCCCTTGGCGAGGGAGGAGAGGGGGTCGAGGGTGTCGGTGAGGGGGTTGCTGGGCGTACCGGAGAGACCGTTCTTGGAGCCGCCGCTGTTGTCTTTTTCGCAGAACTGTTTGGCGGGGCCGCGGATGAGGTCACAAGGGTCGTTGCTCTTTGTAGGGGTCGGGGAAGGTGCGGCGAAGGCGTGAGTGGCCAGCAGCATCGTGACCGTCTGCACGGCGCCGAGAGCTGCTGTGACCTTGAGGACGCGGTGGTTAGCGCGCATACGTGAACCCTCCGTACTCCTCGACGGCCTTGGTCATGTCCTCCGAGGTGGAAGCCGTCTGGTCACGGCCTACGGGGACGGGCCCGTCCTTCTGCTGGAAGTCGGTGATCTTCCAGTCGTTGTCGACCCACTTCAGTTCGAACGTCGTGGTGTACCAGCTCTCGGTCACCGGGTTCTTCGACGCATCACCAGAGAGGCCGAACAGCGAGGTGTACCAGACCTCCACGGTGGTGGCGTCCGTCCCTGGCGAGGTGACTTTGGTGCCGACGGGAATGGTCCGGGAAACGAAGGTCTGGCCGCTCGGCGCGCTGCCGTTCTTGGTCAGACCGATGTTGGAGAGGAACGACTCGCTGGAGTAGGCGTGGTCCATGTCCGCCTGCTTGGCAGCAGCGACGTCCCTGGCATAGACCGCGTTGACGATCTGGTGCCGCCACGTGGTGTTGAACATCTCGGCCGACCCCAACGCCACCGCATAGTTCGCGGCAGCGCTCTGCGCGCCCTCCTCCGTGTGCGCGAACCCCGAAGGAATCGCCCCGTTCTTCGTCTCCACGGGACGTGTCCCGCTGGCCGCCGTCGAGGAGCTTTTCGGTTGGTGGCCCTTGTCGGCGGAGCCGTTCGTGGAGGAGTCTCCTCTGTTCGCGAAGGCGATTGCCGCGATGAGGAGGACGACGACGCCGACGACGGTGATGAGGCTTCGGGAGGAGGAGCGGCCGGTGCGGCGGGGTGCGCCGCCGTAGGGGTCGCCGCCGGGCAGGTGGGTCCGGGTCTGTCCGGTTTCGGTGTAGCCCTGCTCGTCTGCGGGATTCATGCCGCGTGCGCCCCCTCCACCTCGTAGACGTACGACGGTAGCCGTGCTGGTTCCCGCGCGGGCGCGGTGTGGTGACTCGACATCAGGGAAACGCAACCTCAGCCGGTGGGCACGACGGGTGGGTGGGGTGGAGGGGACGGGGGCAGGGCGTGCCCGGACAGGAGGCGAGGGCTAGACCGCCATGCCGTACACGATCGTGAACAGTGTGCCGAGGGATCCGATGATGAAGACCCCGGTGAGGCCGGCGATGATGAGGCCCTTGCCCTGCTCCGCGCTGAAGGTGTCGCGCAGTGCGGTCGCGCCGATGCGCTGTTTGGCCGCGCCCCAGACCGCGATGCCGAGACAGAGCAGGATGGCGACGGCCATCACCACCTCGATCATCACCTTGGCTTCGTTGCCCAGGCTGCCGAAGGGGCCCCAGTCCGGAGCGATCCCGCCGATGATGGTGTTGATGTCTCCCTTGTCGGCCGCAAAGAGCATGTAAGTCACCGCCCCTGGTGGGTAGTTCCGCATGGCCCCTGCGGTGTGCAGAGGTCAGCCCTCATTCTCGCCGACAACGTCGCCGTCGTATGTCGACTTGACGTCATTGACTGGCGGGTTTCGTACGAATCCGTGGCACGGTCACTCTGTGTATCACGGCAGGTCACGCCGGGCAACGAGGCCGGTGCGAAACCTGTCACGTGGTTCCGTCGTTGACCTCTCTTACGGCCTGGTACGGGTTCTGACGGCCGGTCGGGTGAGGCGTCGAGACGATGTTCTCACGGGGCTCTCACGGGCAGGAAAAACGGGCCGCGGCCGGCTGCCGTGGCCCGTCTTCCTTTCCGCGCCGCCTCGCGGGGACCCCACGTCCCCCTGCGGTGGCGGCTCCCCGTGACCCGACGGGGTGGTGTGGTGGTTGCCCTGTGGTGGGCGCCCTGTGGTGGTTGCCCTGTGATGGTTGCCCCCGCCCCCATGGTGCTCGTCGAATACGCGACGACCAGGGGGCTTTCGGAGTTCTGACTCCCGCGTTACCGAAGGGGGTTGCGGGATTGCCGCGCGATGGCGAGGCGATGGCGCCGCGCTGGGCGGAGCTTGACCGAAAAACACCGGGTTCGGACAGGCGGCCCCGGCAACGCGCCCCGGCGAGGTGCTCCCGACAGCACGCCCCGGCAACGCGTCCCGACAAGGCGCTGGGCCTCAGCGCGGTTTGAGGCCATGCAGGATCAGGTGGACGTGTTCGTCGAGGCCGGCCAGTGCCTCCCGCGCGTCCAGCGCGCAGCTGGTGATGAGGGCGGCGAGTCCGTGCAGGCTCGCGATGGCGACCATGGCGATGCGCTCGGGGTCGCCCTGGATGATCTCGCCCCGTTCCTGTGCCTCGGCGAACATCCGGGTGAGGCCGGTGAGGGACTGGTCGACGGCGGCGGTGAGCTGGGCGGAGCTGTCGGAGCTGTCGGAGCTGGCGGAGTTGTCGGAGTTGTCGGGGGAGTGCTTGCGCGCGAACATCAGCTCCAGCAGTTCCGGGTTCTCGACGGCGAAACCGAGGTAGGCGCGCGCGAGTGCGGTCATGCGTTCTTCGAAGGCCGGGTCCGCGAGGGCGGCGGCTGCGGCCAGGCCCTGGTTGAGGCGCTCGTAGCCGTCCAGGGCGAGGGCGTCCAGCAGTGCCTGCTTGTCCTTGAAGTGCCGGCCCGGGGCCGCGTGGCTCACGCCGATGTCCCGGGCCAGCTCGCGCAGCGACAGCGCGCCGGCCCCCTTCGTGCGCAGGGTGTGCTCGGCGCTCTTGAGGAGGGCGGCGCGCAGGTCTCCGTGGTGGTAGGGGCGGCTCGTGGGGATGCGCGGCATGGGTCCCATCGTAACGGGATGTTGTCGTTGACAGCATTGTTGTCGATGCCTACATTGAGGTCATGGCTGATACGAGCGGTGCGCGCCGTGCGCGCAAGTGGAACGCGACCGACCTTCCCGATCTGACCGGCCGTACGGCCGTGGTCACCGGCGCCAACAGCGGCCTCGGCCTCGTCACCGCCGGGGCGCTGGCGCGGGCCGGGGCGCATGTGGTGTTCGCCGTGCGGGACGTCGGGCGCGGCGATGCGGCGGCGGCACGGGCGGGCGGCAGCACGGAGGTGCGCCGCCTGGACCTGGCGGACCTGGACTCGGTGCGGGAGTTCGCCGCCTCCTGGGACCGCCCGCTGGACCTGCTGGTCAACAACGCGGGCGTGATGATGCTGCCCGAGCAGCGCACCGCGCAGGGCTTCGAGATGCAGTTCGGCACGAACCACCTCGGGCACTTCGCCCTCACCAACCTTCTGCTGCCGTACGTCACGGACCGGGTGGTGACGGTGTCCTCCGGTCTTCACCGCGGGGGTGACGGGGCGATCCACTTCGACGACGTGAACCTGCGCGGCCGTTACTCCCCGACCCGCGCCTACGCCCAGTCCAAGCTGGCCAACCTCCTGTTCACGCTGGAACTCCAGCGGCGCCTGACCGAGGCCGGCTCGCCCGTGCGCGCCCTCGCGGCCCACCCCGGCTACGCGGCCACCAACCTGCAGAGCCACCACGCGAACCCCCTCGCGCGGGCGTTCATGTCCGTCGGCAACAAGCTCCTCGCCCAGGAGGACAAGGCCGGCGCCCTTCCCACCCTCTACGCCGCCACCCAGGACCTCCCCGGCGCGGCCTACGTCGGCCCGGACGGTCTCGGCGAGATGCGCGGCGCCCCGACCCTGGTCGGCCGCAGCGCGGCGGCGAGCGACCCGGAGGCGGCCCGGCGCCTGTGGACGCTGTCGGAGGAGATGACCGGGGTGGAGTGGGGACTCGCGGCGGGGAACCGATCTGTGAATAACCCCTGACCTCCGCGCTCCCGCCGGATACGGTGACCCCTCGACGGACGGTGAAGGCGGACGGTGAGAGGGGGCGGGGATGAGCGGCGGCACCGACTTCGCGCAGCAACCCGGCCCTCCTGCCCACCCATACGCCGATACCCGGCCGTCCGTCGATGCTCTGCCGTACACCGATACCCGGCCGTACGCCGACGCCCTGCCGGGCATGCCCGCCCAGCCGGGCTCGTACGCCGACCGTCTCCGCGTCGCTCCCACGAAGGCGCCGGTGAGCTTCCGTCTCACCGGCCGTACGGCGCTGGTGACCTGCTCGGTGCGCGGGATCGGGCTGGAGATGGCGCGGGGGCTGGCCGGGGCCGGGGCGCGGGTCGTGCTCAACGGCCGTGATCAGGCGGCCCTCGACGCGGTGGCGGCGCGCCTGCGGGGCGAGGGGTACGACGTCCTCGCCGCCGCCTTCGACGTCACCGACCGGGAGGCCGCCGAGGCGGCGGTGAAGGCGCTCGGCACCGTCGACGTCCTGGTGAACAACGTGGGCGACGACGACCTGACCGGTGAGGGCGGGGCGACCCCGGACGAGCTGTCCGGGATGCTCGGCGTCCAATTGGCCGCGGCGTACGCCCTGAGCCAGAGCGTGGCCCGGGGGCTGGCCGCCCGGGGCACGCCGGGCCGGATCATCAACGTCTCCTCGGTCGTCGGCCGGCTGGGCCGCACCGGGGGCGGCGCCTACGCGACCGCGAGGGCGGGCCTTGACGGTCTGACCCGGGCCCTGGCCGCCGACCTCGGCCCGAGCGGTACGACGGTCAACTCGGTGGCGCCGGGCACCTTCGCGCCGTACACCGAAGCCGAAACCAGAGCCGAAGCAGAAGCCGCAGCCGGAACCAAAGCCGGAACCAAAGCCGGAACCAAAGCCGGAACCGAGGCCGAAACCGCCGCCGCCGCCGGAGGCGACGCCGTCGCGGACCCCGAGCGCGCGCACTGGCTCCGCACCCGTACCGCGCTGGGCCGCTGGGGCCGGCCGGGTGAGGTCGCCGGGGTCGTCGTGTTCCTGGCGAGCGGGGCGGCGTCGTTCATCACGGGGCAGACGATCGCGGTGGACGGCGGGATGACCACGACGTTCTGAGCGGTGGTGCGTCCGGACGGGCCGCGTGGAGAGGCGGCGGCACGGGCCGCACAGTAGCGTGGACCCGCTCCCGGCCGTACGGGCGAAGCCGGGGGACGACGGAGCGGTTCACAGGAAAAAATCA
Source organism: Streptomyces sp. NPDC048297 (assembly GCF_043201585.1). NCBI lineage: Bacteria > Bacillati > Actinomycetota > Actinomycetes > Kitasatosporales > Streptomycetaceae > Streptomyces > Streptomyces sp. NPDC048297. The sequence goes on along the minus strand of NZ_JBICZA010000035.1, from coordinate 87,912 downwards.
GTGAAGTCGGGACGGGTTTCTCACCTTTGTGCGACAGAGTGAGGACTGATGAAGCGCATCTCACGCATCTCGGTCACCTCGCGTCCCGCGTTGCTCTGCGCGGTGATCATGCTCGCCGTCACGTCGGCGTCCGTGGCCTCCGCCGATGACGGCCCCGGGCCCTTCGGTGTCACCGCCCCGGCCGCCAGGACCGCGCGGAGCGTGCGGGTCGGCGCGCTGTTCGGCGTGGACCGGGCGGGCCGGATGGCCGGCGGACACTTCTGCACCGCCTCGGTCGTGCACAGTCCGGGCCGCGACCTCGTCGTCACCGCCGCGCACTGTGTCGACGGCGTCGACGGCGATCTGGTGTTCGCACCGGGCTACCGGGACGGCAGGGCGCCGTACGGGGAGTGGAAGGTCGGGCAGCGGTTCCTGCCCGACGGGTGGGCGCGGGACCAGGACGAGGACAGCGACATCGCGTTCGCCGTCGTCGCCGCGCGGGGCGGCCGGCGGATCGAGGACGTCGTCGGGGCGCATCGCTTCGTCCCCGGGGTGGCCACCGGTGCCACCGCCGTCACCGTCATCGGCTACCCCGACAGCCGCGAGACCCCCATCAGCTGCACCAACAAGCCGTCCCTGCACAGCGCCACCCAACAGCGCATCGACTGCCCGGAGTTCACCAGCGGGACCAGCGGCAGCCCCTGGATCAACGGCGACGGCCAGGTGGTCGGCGTCCTCGGCGGCCACGAGCAGGGCGGCTCGACCGACGACGTGTCCTACAGCGTCGTGTTGGGGCGGGAAGCGGCCGAACTGTACCGGGTTGCGACGGCCGGTTCCTGACGCCGTGTGAGCCCGCCGGGGGGCTGGAGACGAGGATCACGGCGTCGGCACCGATGACATGCCGCCACTTCGTACCGAGATGGCATTGAACCGGGCCCGCATGGGGGAAAGTTGACCCGTGCGGAAAGTATGGGTGGCGGGTGGGGCGGCGGTCGGGCTCGGGATGGGGTTCGTCCTGCTGCTCGTCGTCGGCGTGTACGTCGTCGCCGGGAACCTCGTCAACGGCGTGACCTCGGGCGCCCGGGGCCTCGCCAAGGGGGCGGTGCCCGCGGTCTACAAGCCGTTGGTGCAGCAGTGGGGGAATCTGTGTCCGGCGCTGACCCCGGCGCTGCTCGCGGCCCAGCTGTACCAGGAAAGTGGCTGGAATCCGACCGTCGTCAGCCCGGCGGACGCGCGCGGTATCGCGCAGTTCATCCCCGGTACCTGGGCCACGCACGGCATCGACGGCAACGGTGACGGCAAGCGGGACATCTGGGATCCGCAGGACGCGATCCCGTCGGCGGCGTCGTACGACTGCGAACTGGCCAAGTACGTCAAGGACGTTCCCGGGAACGTCAGCGACAACATGCTCGCCGCCTACAACGCGGGCGCCTACCGGGTGATAAAGGCGGGCGGGGTTCCGGCCATCAGCGAGACGCAGAACTACGTGAAGCGGATCCGCTCCCTGGAGCAGAGCTTCGCCGCGCCGGTCAGCCGGCTCGACCCCACCCGACAGGCCGCCGGTGCCATCGAGTTCGCGCAGAAGAAGCTCGGCACTCCCTATCTGTGGGGCGGCAACGGCACCGCCGACCAGGGTGGGCGCTTCGACTGCTCGGGGCTGACCAAGGCGGCGTACGAGAGCGTGGGGATCCAGCTGCCCCGGGTGGCCAACGACCAGTACAACGCCGGCCCGCACCCCTCCCGTGACCAGCTGCTCCCCGGCGATCTCGTGTTCTTCTCCCACGACCTGACCGACTCCCGGGCCATCCACCACGTCGGGATCTACGTGGGCGGCGGCTACATGATCGACGCGCCGCGCACGGGTGCCGTGATCCGGTTCGACCCCGTGGACACCGGCGAGTACTTCGGGGCCACCCGGGTCACCGCGGATGGCGCGAAAGCGCTCCCCACCAAGGTGTGAACCGAGCGTGAACCTACCCCCTGAGCTGCGATGATTCGTCTCTCTTCGATAACGTCTGAGTGATCATTCAGTGGATTGTGGAACGTATGCATGAGTGCTGTGCGTTCCTGGACCACGGGGGGCAGGTGCGACGCACACGAGGTGCGTCCGGAACGACGACGAAGGGGCCGCAGCACGATGGCTGTACTCGCCGAATCCGGATCGAACCCCGACGTCGACCTGCTGTACGACATCAACGGCCTGGCCAAGGACGCGCCGCACTGGCTCGGCCGGGTCATGGAGTTCGTCGGTGAGTACGGTCTGCCGCTCGCCATGGTGCTGCTCGTGCTGTGGTGCTGGTGGACCGTGCGGCGCCGGGGCGGGCCGGACGCCGCGTCCTCGGTCGCCGCGCTGATCTGGGCGCCGCTCGCGGCCGGCCTCGCCGTCCTGGTGAACGTACCGATCCGCGGCTTCGTCGAACGCCCCCGCCCCTTCGTCGACCACCAGGGCCTCGCGGTCCTCGTCACCGGCAAGAACGACTTCTCCTTCGTCAGCGACCACGCCACGATCACCATGGCCCTCGGCGTCGGCCTCTTCGTCGCCGACCGCCGCTTCGGCATCGTGGGCATCGGCCTCGCCCTGCTGGAGGGCTTCTGCCGCGTCTACATGGGCGTCCACTACCCGACCGACGTCGTCGGCGGCTTCGCCCTCGGCACCGCGGTCGCCCTCCTCCTCTCCCCCCTGGCGAGCGCCCTCCTCACCCCGGTGCTGAAGGCGGTGGAACGCTCGCCGCGCGCGGGCCGGCTCGTACGCAGCCGCTCCGCGGCGTCGCCGGGACAACAGGACACGCTGGTCCCCGGCCCCCGCGCGCACATGGAACCCGACGAGAAGGACCTGGCCGCCTGACGGCAGCCGACGACGATCCGCAGCCCCCTACGAGCCCCTGCCGAGCGCCGCCCTCCCGAGCCCCCGCCGAGCGCCGCCCTCCCGAGCCCCTGCCGAGCGCCGCCCTGTCGAGTCCCTGCCGCGCGCCGCCCTGTCGAGTCCCTGCCGCGCGCCGCCCTGTCGAGTCCCTGCCGCGCGCCGCCCTGTCGAGTCCCTGCCGAGCGCCGCCCTGTCGAGTCCCTGCCGCGCGCCGCCCTGTCGAGTCCCTGCCGCGCGCCGCCCTGTCGAGTCCCTGCCGCGCGCCCTACGGGCGTCCCCCTGCAACCGCTGCCCGTAAGAGGTGTCCCCCTACAACCCCTGCCCGTAAGAGAAGAACCTCTCCGGGTCGTACGTCTTCTTCACCGTCGCCAGCCGCCCCGCCGCGTCCCCGTAATACGCCTTCCGCCAGTCCTTCAGCGTGGGATCCGTGTAGTTCTGATACGCCCCACCGGACGCGTACGGCCTCATCGCGTCGTGCGCCGACGTCAGCCAGGCTTGCGCCGGAGCGCCGGACGCCCCCGCCGGCCAGGACGCGATGTACTGCGCCAGCATCCGCGAGCGGCGGTGGACGAAGGCCGTCGCCGTGGGGGAGACCCGGTTGACCGCGCCGCCGAGCGCGGTGAGCGCGATGCTGCCGGCGCCGCCGCGGACCGCGCCGATCTGCCGGAGCAGGGTCTGGATGCCCGCCGCGGACAGGGAGCGGTCGAAGAAGTCGGAGCGGGCCGCGTAGGTCTCCCTGCCCAGCTGCCCCTGTGGGGAGCGGCCGGGGGTGGAGCCGGGCAGATGGCACTGGGCGTCGGTGGAGAAGGAGGAGCAGCCGGCGTAGATCTCCATCGCGTCCTCGTAGCCCCGGCGGTGCAGGGAGACGGAGCGGGCGTCGGCGCCGGCCCGGTGCGCGAGCTGGTCGACCGCGTTCTGGAGTTCGCCGTAGGTGCCGAGCGAGAAGCAGGACACGGAGATCCTCGGGGTGCCGCCCGGGGTGTTGTCGAGGTGGAGGGAGGACCAGATCTCGTCGGGCTGGGAGGGGCCCCACTCCTGCCAGGCCTTGATCAGCGCGGCGGCCCTGGACCAGGACCACGTCATGTACGCGGTCACGGCCTGCGGTGCGGGGTGGGTTTTGAACCGCAGCTCGGTGACGACGCCGAAGTTTCCGTTGCCGGCGCCGCGCAGGGCCCAGAAGAGGTCGGTGTGGGAGGTGGCGTTCGCGGTGACCTGGGTGCCGTCGGCGGTGATGACGGTCGCCTGGGTGAGGCTGTCGCAGGTCAGGCCGTAGGCGCGGGAGACGACGCCGTGGCCGCCGCCGAGGACCAGGCCGGAGACGCCGACGGTGGGGCAGGAGCCGGCGGGTATGGTCACGCCCTTCGCGGCGAGCGCCCGGTAGACGTCGATCAGCTTGGAGCCGGCGCCGACCACCGCCTGCCCGCCACCGGCCCGGATCCGGTTCAGCCTGGACACGTCGAGGATCAGCCGGCCGTCACCGGAGGAGTAGCCTGCGTAGGAGTGGCCGCCGTTGCGTATCGCCACCTTGATCCGGTGGGCGCGGGCGTACGCCAGGGTCGTACGGATGTCGTCCGTGTGGGCCGGGTAGGCGACCGCGGCGGGCTTCAGTCCGTCGAAGCGGGTGTTGTACAGCCGGCGGGCCGTCGTCCAGGCGGCGTCGCCGGGGCGGACCAGGGTGCCGTCCAGGTCACGGGCGAGGCCCGCCCAGTTCGAGGCGGCGGCCTGACTGGTGGTCTTCATCGGTGTACCGGAGGATGAAAGCGTCGTCGCAGACGACCCGGCGGGCGTTCCCGATCCCGAGCTGCACGCGGTCAACGCGGTCGCGGCCAGTGCGGCCACGCCGCCCGACATGAACGTTCGCCGTTCCATATTCGTCGCCCTTCCTCGGCTTTCGTGGAACGAGACGACGCCGCGCGCACAGGAGTTCCACCGACAGGAGAGCGATCGTCGAACACGTTTCTACGAGTACCGGTAAGTGTCCGCGATGCCCCGCGGCCGGGATCTGGGCGTGCCCTTCCCGTGAGCGTTCCGTGACCTCACCGGGTTGACGGCAGGGGTTCACCCTTCGTTCATTTTCGGCCATCGACGGCTTCATCTGTCCTGCCTAATTTCGGCCGTACCGGTGCTGAGTGCGGCCTTTGAATGCGCTCTGTGCCCAGACGACCTCGCACGCCGCCGACAGCGGCGGCTCCTGGAAGGAACTCCTGAAAGTGATGCTTCAGCGCAAGAACCGGCTGCGCGCCCTCTCTCTCGGTGCTGTCGCCGTCACCGGCGCCCTTGCCCTGACGGCGTGCGGCTCCGACGACAACGGTGGCGGCAGCAAGGCGTCGGGCAACCCGTCGTCCGCCACCCAGGCGAGCTCCATCAAGTGCGACGACGCCAAGGGCCAGCTGCTCGCTGACGGCTCCTCCGCGCAGAAGAACGCCATCGACGCCTGGGTCAAGGAGTTCTCCCAGGCCTGTGGCGTGCAGATCAACTACAAGGGTGGCGGCTCCGGCGCCGGTGTCACCGCCTTCACGCAGGGCCAGGTCGCCTTCGCGGGCTCCGACTCGGCTCTGAAGCCGGAAGAGGTCGCGGCCTCCAAGAAGATCTGCTCCGGCGGCCAGGGCATCGACCTCCCGATGGTCGGCGGCCCGATCGCCCTCGGCTACAACGTCCCGGGTGTCGACAACCTGGTCCTGGACGCGCCGACCCTCGCCAAGATCTTCGACAGCAAGATCAGCAAGTGGAACGACCCGGCGATCGCCAAGCTGAACCCGGGCGTGAAGCTCCCCGACCTGAAGATCCAGGCGTTCCACCGCTCGGACGAGTCCGGCACCACGGACAACTTCACCAAGTACCTGATCGCCACCACGCCGGACAACTGGAAGTACTCCGGCGGCAAGGCCTGGCAGGCCAAGGGCGGCCAGTCCGCTCCGCAGTCCGCGGGTGTGGCCCAGCAGGTCAAGCAGACCGCCGGTGCCATCGGTTACTTCGAGCTGTCCTACGTCAAGGACGGCATCAAGGCCGTCTCCATCAACACGGGTGCCAGCAAGCCGGTCGTGCCCAGCACCGACAGCGCCACCGCCGACATCGCGGCCGCCAAGGTCATCGGCACCGGCAAGGACCTCGCGCTCCAGCTGGACTACAAGACCAAGGCCGAGGGCGCGTACCCGATCACCCTGGTCACGTACGAGATCGTCTGCGACAAGGGCAACAAGGCGGACACCCTGCCCGCCACGAAGGCTTTCCTGCGCTACATCGCCAGCGAGGACGGTCAGAAGGTGCTCTCGGGCATCGACTACGCCCCCGTCCCCGCCGAGATCATCGCCAAGGTCCGCACCACCATCGAGGGCCTGAGCTGACCTGATCCGTGAAGTGCGGTCCGGTCCGAGGGCTTCCCGAGGACCGGGCCGCACCGTCCGGTGCACCGCCGCCAGGAATCGCCGCCCCCCGTGGGCGCGCGGTTCAGCAGACCGGAGAACCCGATGGACATATCGACACAGAAAACCGACACCCCACCTCCCACCCCCCAGCATTCCGCGGCCGTCGCCAAGAACGCGGCCCGCGGTGCCACCCGAGCCGGTGACCGGATCTTCCTCGGTTTCTCCCGCGGTTCGGGCATTCTGCTGTTGGTGATCATGGCCGCCATCGCGGCCTTCCTCACCTACCGTGCCATCCTCGCCATCAGCAAGGACCACGGGAACTTCCTCACCACCTTCGAGTGGAACACCAACCTCACGCCGCCGGTCTTCGGCATCGCGGTGCTGGCCTTCGGCACGATCGTCTCCTCGGTCATCGCCATGCTGCTCGCGGTCCCCGTCGCGGTCGCCATCGCGCTGTTCATCACGCACTACGCGCCGCGCCGCATGGCCGGCCCCGTCGCGTACGTGATCGACCTGCTGGCCGCCGTGCCGTCCATCGTGTACGGCCTGTGGGGCGCGCTCGTGCTCGTGCCGCACATGAACGGCCTCTTCGGCTGGCTCAACAGCTACTTCGGCTGGACCGGCCTGTTCTCCTGGGACGAGGGCGCGCCGCGCTCGATGCTCACCGTCGGCATCCTGCTCGCGATCATGATCCTGCCGATCATCACCAACGTGAGCCGCGAGGTCTTCCGCCAGGTTCCGCAGATGCACGAGGAGGCGGCCCTGGCTCTCGGCGCCACGCGCTGGGAGGTCATCCGCATGTCGGTGCTGCCCTTCGGCCGCTCCGGCGTGATCTCCGCGTCGATGCTCGGCCTCGGCCGTGCGCTCGGTGAGACGATGGCCGTCGCCACCGTGCTCTCCCCGTCCTTCGACATCCAGGCCAGCCTGCTCAACCCGGGCGGCGGCACCTTCGCACAGAACATCGCCAGCAAGTTCAGCGAGGCGACGGAGTTCGGCCGGGACGCGCTGATCGCGTCCGGTCTGATCCTGTTCGTCATCACCCTGCTGGTCAACGGCGCGGCCCGGCTGATCATCGCCCGCCGTGCGGAGTACTCGGGGGCCAACGCATGAGCACCGCAGCCGTGACCGACAAGCGCGCCGGCAGCCTGCAGGGTGCCAGCCTGCCCAAGTGGTCGCCGTGGGCGATCGCCCTGGGCTCCCTCGTCCTGGGCGTCGGCATCTCGCTGGCCGCGGGCCTCGACAGCAAGGTCCAGTGGGGCCTGATCGCCGCGATCCTGTACGTCCTCGGGACGTACGCCATCGCCGCGCGCGTCGAGGGTCACCGCCAGGCCAGGGACCGGCTCGCCACCAGCTTCGTCTGGGTCGCCTTCCTGGTCGCCGTCGTCCCGCTGGTCTCCCTGATCTGGGTGACCGTCGCACGCGGTGTGAAGGTCCTGGACCTCTACTTCCTGACCCACTCGATGGGCATCGTCGCCGACACCGAGCCCGGCGGTGGCATCTACCACGCCATCATCGGCAGCCTTGAGCAGGTCGGCCTCGCCACCGTGATCGGTGCCCCGATCGGCGTGCTCACCGCGATCTACCTCGTGGAGTACGGGCGGGGCAAGCTCGCCAAGGCGGTCACCTTCTTCGTCGACGTCATGACGGGCATCCCGTCGATCGTCGCGGGTCTGTTCATCCTCAGCCTGATGCTCATCTTCAAGCTGCAGCCGTTCGGCTTCGCCGGCTCGATGGCCCTGGCCATCCTGATGATGCCGGTCGTCGTCCGCTCCACCGAGGAGATGCTCAAGCTCGTCCCGAACGAGCTGCGGGAGGCGTCCCTGGCGCTCGGTGTGCCGAAGTGGCGCACCATCCTGAAGGTGGTCCTGCCGACCTCGATCGGCGGCATCACCACCGGCATCATGCTGGCGGTCGCCCGTATCGCGGGTGAGACCGCGCCGGTCCTGCTGCTGGTCTTCGGCAACCCGTTCATCAACAACAACCCCTTCGAGGGTGCGCAGTCGTCGCTGCCGCTGTACATCTACCAGCAGTTCGCGAACAGCGCGGGTTCCGGAGCGGCGTACGACAGGGCCTGGGCGGCCTCGCTCACGCTGATCGCGTTCGTGATGATCCTCAACCTGGTGGCCCGCGGCATCGCCCGCTGGAAGGCCCCGAAGACCGGTCGCTGAAGCAACACATCGCGGCTACCGCCGCGCGGGGCCAGACGGCGACCCCCAGACTTGGAAGTAGTGAAGCAGACATGGCCAAGCGAATCGACGTAAGCGGACTCACCGCGTACTACGGCTCCCACAAGGCGATCGAGGACATCTCGATGTCCATCGAGCCGCGCTCGGTGACGGCGTTCATCGGCCCCTCCGGCTGCGGCAAGTCGACGTTCCTGCGCACGCTGAACCGTATGCACGAGGTCACCCCCGGCGGCCGTGTCGACGGCAAGGTGCTGCTGGACGACGAGGACCTCTACGGCGCGGGCGTCGACCCGGTGATGGTGCGGCGCGAGGTGGGCATGGTCTTCCAGCGCCCGAACCCGTTCCCGACGATGTCGATCTACGACAACGTGGCGGCGGGCCTGCGCCTGAACGGCAGCTACAAGAAGAGCGAGCTGAACGACATCGTCGAGCGGTCGCTCAAGGGCGCGAACCTCTGGAACGAGGTCAAGGACCGGCTGAACAAGCCGGGCTCGGGCCTGTCCGGTGGTCAGCAGCAGCGTCTGTGCATCGCGCGGGCGATCGCGGTGGAGCCGCGCGTCCTGCTCATGGACGAGCCCTGCTCCGCGCTGGACCCGATCTCCACGCTCGCGATCGAGGACCTGATCGGTGAGCTGAAGGAGCGGTTCACGATCGTCATCGTGACGCACAACATGCAGCAGGCGGCGCGTGTGTCCGACCGTACGGCGTTCTTCAACCTCTCCGCCGTCGGCCAGCCCGGCCGGCTGATCGAGATCGACGACACCGAGCGGATCTTCTCCAACCCCTCGGTGCAGGCGACTGAGGACTACATCTCCGGCCGCTTCGGCTGAGCCGGCCCACAGAACCCCTCGCGGTGCTGCATGGCGGTGCCACCGCGAGGAAACAGAAGGGCCCGCCCCTGCTCCCAGGGGCGGGCCCCGCTGTATTCCGGCCCCGGCCTCCGGCCACCCCACCTTCCCCACCCGCCCACTCGTGCGAGTCTCGTCCTCGATTGCGGGTGGCCCCTTCGCCGCGAACCCGCCGCCGGCGGCTGCGGGAGGGTCACACCCCAGGGGCCCGAGCAACTGCGCACCCAGCCACGGCGAACCCGCAGCCGACGAACGTGCGGACCTGCTGTGTAAGGGGCCTCGCCCTCAAGCGCGGATCAGTCCCACTCCCCAGGGGCGCGGGGAACTGCGCGACCAGCCACCACACACCCGCGGACGACAACCGGGCTGACCTGCCGTGTGAGGACCTCGCCCTCAAGCGGGCGGCAAGTGCACCCCCCCAGGGGCGCGGGGAACTGCGCGACCAGCCGCAGCGAACCCGCAGACGAAGAACCCGCCCTAGAGAATCGTCACCTTGAGCAGGCCGAAGGTCAGCGCAGCGACCAACGCCGCCGCCGGCATCGTGATGAACCAGCCGAGAACGATGTTCTTGGCCACACCCCAGCGCACCGCATTGACCCGCTTGGTCGCGCCGACACCCATGATCGCCGAGGTGATGACATGGGTCGTGGAGATCGGTGCCTTGAAGAGGAACGCCGTGGTGAACATGATCGACGCCCCGGTCGTCTCCGCCGCGAACCCCTGCGGCGGATCAAGTTCGATGATCTTGCGCCCCAACGTGCGCATGATGCGCCAGCCACCCGCATACGTGCCCAGAGACAACATCACCGCACAGACGATCTTCACCCACACCGGAATCGGGTCGCCGTACGTCTCATGGCCGGAAATCACCAGTGCCATCACCACGACACCCATGGTTTTCTGAGCGTCCTGGAGACCGTGACCGAGGGCCATACCGGCCGCCGAGACGGTCTGCGCGATACGGAAGCCCCGCTTGGCCTTGTGCGGGTTGGCCCCGCGGAAGATCCACATGATCGCCGTCATGACCAGGTAACCGACGACCAGACCCACGATCGGTGACAGGAACATCGGAAGGATGATCTTGTCGATCACGCCGTTCCACAGCACGCCCGTGCCGCCCGCCAGCGCCGCGCCGACCAGACCGCCGAACAGGGCGTGCGAGGACGACGAGGGCAGGCCGAAGTACCAGGTGACCAGGTTCCAGACGATCGCACCGAGGAGGGCCGCGAAGAGGATGCCCATCCCCGCGGACCCCTTAGGGGTCTCGATCAGCCCCTCGCTGACCGTCTTGGCCACCCCGGAGCCCAGAAAGGCACCGGCGAGGTTCATCACGGCCGCCATCGCCAACGCCGCCCGCGGCGTCAGCGCACGGGTCGACACCGAGGTCGCGATCGCGTTCGCGGAGTCGTGGAAGCCGTTGGTGTACGTGAAGAAGAGCGCGACCGCGACGGTCACGATGAGAGCGAAGGTGTCCATCGACGCCTCAGGACTCCTTGACGGCGATGGTCTCCACCGTGTTCGCCACGTGCTCGAACGCGTCCGCGGCCTCTTCCAGGACGTCCACGATCTGCTTGAGCTTGAGCACCTCGATCGCGTCGTACTTGCCGTTGAAGAGGTGGGCCAGCAGCTTGCGGTGGATCTGGTCGGCCTGGTTCTCCAGCCGGTTGACCTCGATCCAGTACTCGGTGAGGTGGTCCAGGGTGCGCAGGTGCGGCATGGCCTCGGCCGTCAGCTCGGCCGCCCGCGCCAGTACCTCGATCTGCTGCTCGACGCCCTTCGGCAGTTCCTCGACGTTGTAGAGGACGACGAGGTCGACGGCCTCCTCCATGAAGTCCATGATGTCGTCGAGGGACGACGCGAGGGCGTAGATGTCCTCGCGGTCGAACGGCGTGATGAACGAGGAGTTCAGCTGGTGGAAGATCGCGTGCGTGGCGTCGTCACCCGCGTGTTCGGCTGCCCGCATACGCTCCGCGATCTCGGCTCGGGCGGAGGAGTCCGCCCCGAGCAGTTCCATCAGGAGTTTCGAGCCCGTGACGATGTTGTCCGCGGATGCGGCGAACATGTCATAGAAGCTCGTCTCCCTGGGGGTCAGACGAAAGCGCACGTGGGGTCCTCGGGGTGCTTCGGTTTCGGTCAGGCTGATGCTAGGCGCATCATCCGGCCACGGCTATCGGGCCGCATCCCAGTGTCGCCCATGAGACAACGTGATCAGCACGGGGGCGGGCCAAGGGCCCCATACCCAGCAAAATTCGGTATCATATACCCACCAGGGGTATGTATTCAGGGCTTGTCCCGAGATGGAGGCCAGCGATGACGACGACGACCGAGGCCGGCGCCACGCACGGCTACCACAAGCAGAAGGACGAGCACCTCAAGCGGCTGCGCCGGATCGAGGGGCAGATCCGCGGTCTGCAGCGCATGGTCGAGGAGGACACGTACTGCATCGACATACTCACGCAGGTCTCCGCCTCCACCAAGGCCCTGCAGTCCTTCGCCCTCCAGTTGCTGGAGGAGCACCTGCGGCACTGTGTGGCGGACGCGGCCCTCAAGGGCGGCGACGAGATCGACGCGAAGGTGGACGAGGCGACGAAGGCGATCGGCCGGCTGCTCCGCAGCTGACCCGCCCCGTGCCCTGAAGTCTCTCCGGACCCCCGGGACCCTCCGGACCCCCGGGACCCTCCGGACCCCCGGGACCCTCCGGACCCCCGGGACCCTCCGGACCCCCGGGACCCTCCGGCCCTCCGGACCCCCGGGACCCTCCGGCCCCTCCAGATCCGCGCGCCGGGCTCAGACCTCGGCGGACCGCCGCTCCTCGGCGACCCGCAGCACCTCGTCGATGCTCTCCAGGCTGAGCCGGTCCTCGGCGGCGGAGGCGGCGATGATCAGCTCTCCGCACAGCTCGATCTCGGCGAGGGCCACGTGGTCCTGTACCGCGGTACCGCCGAGCGGAGCCACGCGCGTCACCTCTTCTCTGCCGTCACCGACTTCCTAGAGTAGGGAGCCCCCTACACGCCGCGCATGGCACGGACGGGCTAGTTCGGGGAGGGCGTCCCGGACTAGTGCGCCCCCTCGCCCCCACCCGTACCGCCGCCGTCGCCGCCACCCGTACCGCCGCCCCCGCCCTCGCCCCCGCCGTCTCCCCCGCCCTCGCCCCCGCCGTCGTCCTCCGCGATCCGCCCCGCGTAGATGTCCCGCGGGCTCGGCAGCCGTACGTCGACGGGGGCGCCGAAGTCGTACAGCAGGGTGGTCGAGGCGACCGCGACGGCGGCGGACTGGCGGCCGTTGACGAAGCTGAAGTGCTGTCTGAGCTTGCGGATCCGGCCCTCGTCGTCCAGGTACGCGTCGAACGGCACCTCGGCCGTGGCGAACCCTTTCGCCGCCGCGGCGAGCGGTGCCCGGTTGCCGGCCGAGGCGCTGTGTGCCGCGCGGCCCAGGTCGGCCGTGCCCCGGTAGTGCCGCACCGCGGTTCCCGCGACCTCCGTGCGGCCCACGTACGTCGCCCTGCGCGTCCCGCGCAGTACCTCGGCGGCGGCGTACGGGTCCGTCGCGCCGCCGGTGACGAGGTTGCCGTCGGACACGCTCGCGGTCTCCACCCGCACCCACTTGTCGGCGGGCACCCCGGCGCCCCGGTTCTTCATGAACAGGGCGCCTGGGGCGAGCAGTTCGGTGATGGGCCGGTGCTCGGAGGTGCCCGCCGGGTCCTCCGGGAGCACGACGGTCAGCCGGCCGAGCCGGCGCCGGTAGTCGTAGACGCCCTTGCCGCGGATGGTGACGCGGGTGCCGCCGGTGGCCATCTCCATGGACGTGCTGGCCTTGGAGCTGCCGGCGGCGCGCAGGGTGTCGGCGGCCCGCCGCAGCGCGGCGACCGGGTCGGCGCCCGCGCCGTTCACGCCCTCCGCGGCGGCGCCGCTGCCGGAACACCCCGTGGTCCCCACCCCGAGCCCGGCCGTGAGTCCCATGATCCCCACCGCGACGACGGTTCTGCCCGCGCGCGTGTGCTGCCGCCGATCCATGGCCTGCCTTACCCCCAGCCGGTCCGTCCGTCGGGCCCCCTGTCGTTCCGGTTAACGACGGGTAGGGGGTGCCGTCACGCGCGGCGGGAGGCGGGCCGGGAAGCGGGGAAGGCCGTACGACACCTTTCGCCGCGGTTCGGTACTGTTGACGGTGTGGCAGAGCAGTGCGGGCCGAAGCAGGCCCGGCAAGGGCAGCAACATCTCACGACGACGACCGAGCAGGGACGTTTCTGCGTAGCCCGCTGCACCTGCGGCTGGCGCGGCCCGGCCCGCCGAGCCCGCAGCCAAGCCAGAACCGACGCCTCCGGCCACACAGCCGTGCCGTGACCCCCCTCAGCCGCCGCACGTTCGGCAGCCCAGCAACCGAAAAAGGCCGTCCGCTCGAAGGTGTCCGCGCCGGCGTTGTCAGCGTTCCCAGTCCTGGTCGACGCCGATGGCCATGAGGGTGGGAGGGATCAGGTCGCGGTCGCGTTCGTAGGTGAGGCGTTCGCGGGCGCGGGACGGTGGCAGCCAGAGAAGTTCGCTCACTTCGCTGTTGGGTGTGAAGGTGCCGCCGGTCGACTCGGCCGCCCAGTACCTGACTTCCTTGTCCCGGCCGGAGTTGTCGACGTAGCGGGCGGTGGGCAGGCTCGTGCCGAGGCGGCAGGTGTGGCCCGTCTCTTCGCGTACTTCGCGCAGGGCCGTCGTGCGGGCCGTCTCCCCCTTCTTGCTCTTCCCCTTGGGCCAGGACCAGTCGGACCATCGGGGCCTGTAGACCAGGCACAGTTCGACGGTTCCGGTGGCGGAGCGGCGCCACAGGACGCAACCCGCCGCCTGGACCTTGGTGTCGTTCACTCCGCCTCCTCGGCAGGGGTCAGGGGGTGCCGGCCGCTGTCGACTGCCAGGCCTGCTGGAAGGCGAAGCGGGCCGCCTCCACCTCGTGGCGCTGGTCGGCGTGGAGCACGCCGAGGGCGTAGGCCGTGGCCGGTGCGATGCGGGGGGTGCGGGCGGCGGCGGCTGCCGCGGCGGCGGCTTCGGAGGCGTCCCGGTGCCGGTCCAGGGCCTGGCCGGCGGTGAGCAGGTGTACGTCGACGGGGGAGGTGCCGCCGTGCAGCACCTCCTGGGCGTACCGGTGCAGGCGCAGCAGCAGGCGGACCTGGTGCCAGGGGCCGTCCTGGGGGTGCGGGGAGGGGTCCGGGGACAGGCCGTGGACCAGGGCCTCCGCGTTGTAGGGGTGGCCGGCGACGACCAGGGGGAGCGCGGCGACGGCGTCGGTGAGCCGCTCCTCGGCCGCGAACGCCAGGGGCCGCAGGTCGGTGGCGGGGGCGGTGAGGGTGAGCGGGACCTCGCTGGCGAGGACGGCGACCTTGTCGGCGACCGCGTGGAAGCGGGAGGAGCCGAGGGCCTGGAGCGCCGTGGAGTGGGCCCGGGTCCGGGCGAGGGTGAGCTGACGTTCCAGCAGCGCGCCCGCCTTCGCCGCGCCGACGGTGAGGCTGCCGCGCTCCGGGGCGCTCACGGGGTGGCCGGGTCCGCCGCTGTGCGGTGCGCCCGCGGTGACCCTGGCCGCGCCCGCGGCCACCGGCTGCGCGGGCAGTGCCGTGGAGCCGGACAGCCGGTACAGCGCCACGAGCAGCCGTTCCAGGCGGGCCCCGTAGGAGTGCTCAAGTCCCAACGTGCCGGAGACCCAGGCCAGTTCGGGCCGCATCTCGTCGGACCAGTCGGGGTCCAGGATGCCCCGGAAGGTGTGCAGGCTGGCGCTGATCCGGCGGGCCGAGCGGCGCAGGGCGCGGGCCGCGTCGGCGGACTCCTGCGCGCCGGCCGCCGCTCCCGCCGCCGCCCCTCCGCTCCCGGTCTCCCGGTGCAGGCGCAGGGCGCGCAGGAACTCCGTGGCCTGGGCGCGCAGGTACACCGCGAGGGCGTCCCCGGTGGGTGTGCCTCCCTGCTCGACGGTCGTCGAGGGCCTGGGGGACGCCCCGGACGTCGGGTCCGTCGGGTCAAGGTGTTGCTGTGCCACGCCGGCGCCTCCGGGCGTCTATGAGCATCTCCTGGACGTTGCGCAGGGGTTGTCCGTCGGCGTCGGTCGCGTGCCGCGTCCATTCGCCGTCGGGACCGAGGTGCCAGGAGGCGGTGGTGTCGGACATTCCGGTGTCGAGCAGCCGGTTCAGGGCCGCCCGGTGGCCGGGGTCGGTGACCCGGACCAGGGCCTCGATCCGGCGGTCGAGGTTGCGGTGCATCATGTCGGCGCTGCCGATCCACACCTCGGGTTCGCCGCCGTTGCCGAAGGCGAACACGCGGGAGTGTTCGAGGAAGCGGCCGAGTATGGAGCGGACCCGGATGTTCTCGGACATGCCCGCGACGCCGGGCCGGATCGCGCAGATGCCGCGCACCCAGATGTCGATGGGGACGCCCGCCTGGGAGGCCCGGTAGAGCGCGTCGATGATCGCCTCGTCGACCATCGAGTTGACCTTGATGCGGACGAACGCGGGGCGGCCCGCGTGATGGTGCTGGACCTCCTTGTTGATCCGGGCTATCAGGCCGTCGCGCAGCGACTTGGGGGCGACCAGCAGCCGGCGGTAGGTCTCGCGGCGGGAGTAGCCGGACAGGCGGTTGAAGAGGTCCGAGAGGTCGGCGCCGACCTGCGGGTCGGCGGTGAGCAGGCCGAGGTCCTCGTAGAGGCGGGCCGTCTTCGGGTGGTAGTTGCCGGTGCCGACGTGGCTGTAGCGGCGCAGGGTGTCGCCCTCCTGGCGGACCACCAGGGACAGCTTGCAGTGCGTCTTGAGGCCGACGAGGCCGTAGACGACGTGGCAGCCGGCCTCCTCCAGCTTCTTCGCCCACTTGATGTTGGCGTGCTCGTCGAAGCGGGCCTTGATCTCGACCAGGACGAGGACCTGCTTGCCGGCCTCGGCGGCGTCGATGAGCGCGTTGACGATCGGGGAGTCGCCGGAGGTCCGGTACAGGGTCTGCTTGATCGCGAGGACGTCCGGGTCGTCGGCGGCCTGCTCGATGAACGCCTGCACGGACGTCGAGAAGGAGTCGTACGGGTGGTGCAGGAGCACGTCGCGCTGGCGCAGGGCGCCGAAGATGTCCGGGGCCGACGCCGACTCGACCTCGGCCAGGTCGCGGTGGGTGCCCGCGATGAACTTCGGGTACTTCAGCTCGGGCCGGTCCAGGCCGTGGATGCGGAAGAGGCCGGTGAGGTCCAGGGGGCCGGGCAGCGGGTAGACCTCGGCCTCGGAGATCTTCAGCTCGCGCACCAGCAGGTCGAGCACCTCGCGGTCGATGGACTCCTCGACCTCCAGGCGCACGGGCGGGCCGAAGCGGCGCCGCATGAGTTCCTTCTCCAGGGCCTGGAGGAGGTTCTCGGCGTCGTCCTCCTCGACCTCCAGGTCCTCGTTGCGGGTGAGCCGGAAGGCGTGGTGCTCCAGCACCTCCATGCCCGGGAACAGCTCTTCCAGGTGCGCGGCGATGACGTCCTCCAGCGGGACGTACCGGCCGGGCGTGGCCTCCAGGAAGCGGGACAGCAGGGGCGGCACCTTCACGCGGGCGAAGTGCTTGTGGCCGCTGACCGGGTTGCGTACGACGACGGCCAGGTTCAGGGACAGGCCGGAGATGTACGGGAACGGGTGGGCGGGGTCGACCGCCAGCGGGGTGAGGACCGGGAAGATCTGGTGCCGGAAGAGCGTGAAGAGGCGGGCCTGCTCCTTCTCGGTCAGCTCGCTCCAGCGGACGAGGTGTATGCCCTCCTCCCCGAGTGCGGGGGCGACGTCCTCGTGGTAGCAGGCGGCGTGCCGGGCCATGAGTTCGCGGGAGCGGGCCCAGATCATCTCCAGCACCTCGCGGGGCTGGAGGCCGGAGGCCGAGCGGGTGGCGACGCCGGTCGCGATACGGCGCTTCAGACCGGCCACCCGGACCATGAAGAACTCGTCCAGGTTGCTGGCGAAGATCGCCAGGAAGTTGGCGCGCTCCAGCAGGGGGGTGTTCGGGTCCTCCGCCAGTTCGAGGACCCGCTCGTTGAACGCGAGCCAGCTGCGCTCCCTGTCGAGGAAGCGCCCGTGCGGCAGCGGTGCGCCCTCGCCCGGAGTCTCCTCGTACGCGTCGAGATCCGCGTCGAGGTCGGGTTCCAGGTCGGAGACGGTCGCCGCCACGGTGTGGGGGCGGTGGGCCGCGATGGAGCCCACGGGGGGCTGGGTGTGCTGGACCGATGCCTGGGCTTCTTGCTGACTCATGAACCCATTCTTCCGCGCGGAGGGCGTGACGGGCGCGTCGGAACGAGCGGGCGGGAGCGTCAGGGCCCCGTTCTCCGCGGGCCCCTCGGGGGGCGGTGAAGGCTCTGGCACGGCGGGCGTCATTGGCCGAGCGTCGCAAGCCCGGCTGAATCAATGGTTACGGAGACATGACGTGCGGGATAGCGCAGGGCGGCTCCCGGGGGGCCTTGACCGGAAAATTCCCTGCCCGGCGGCGCCGGGGGGCGGCGTACGGAGAGTGCGCCGCCCCTTACGCACACATGAACGGACATATGCGGGCGTACGCGGACATGCGCGAACGGGTGCATACGTATGCGAGCCCATGCTGGCGCATGCACTTTTACAGAATGATGTGTACGGATATGTCAGGTCTCGGTGCGGTACATCAGGTCGGTCTCGTGCACCGTGAATCCCAGCCGCTCGTACACCGACACCGCCGCCTTGTTGTCCGCGTCGACGTACAGCATCGCCGTCGGCAGCGCCTGCCCGGCCAGGTGGCGCAGCCCGATCGTGGTCAGGGCCTTGCCGAGGCCGCCGCCCTGCTCGCCGGGCCGTACCCCGAGCACGTACACCTCGCCGATCCCCTCCTCGGCGTGCACCTTCGTCCAGTGGAAGCCCACCAGCTCCCCGCCGCGCTCGGCGAGGAAGAACCCGGCCGGGTCGAACCACGGCTGGGCCTTGCGGTCGTCCAGGTCGCGCTGGGTCAGCGAGCCCTGTTCGGGGTGGTGGGCGAAGGCGGCGGCGTTGACGAAGAGCCAGGCCGCGTCGTCCTTGCCGGACACGAAGGTGCGTACCGTCACGCCCGGCGGCAGCACCGGGTCGACCAGGTCCAGGTCGGTCAACGACCGCCGCATCTGGCGCAGTTCACGGAACAGGGTCAGCCCCAGCACCTGGGCGAGGTGCCGGGCCGCGGGGTGTCCGCCGTGCGCCCAGACCCGCAGCCGCTTGCCGGAGGCGGCGAGCAGTGCCGCGCCCAGCGCCCGCCCGTGTCCGTGCCCGCGGTGCGAGGGGTGGACGACCAGTTCGGCGGCCGGCGCCTCCACCGGGTCGGTGTCCTCCAGCTGGGCGTAGCCGACGAGTTCGTCCCCGACGTGCAGCAGCAGATGGGAGACGCCCTCGCGGGTTCCCCCGCGCAGCTGGAGCCGTCCCTGTTCGGACACCGGTTGCTGCCCGTCGACCCGGGCCGCCTCGGCGAGCAGCTCCAGGACGGCCTCGGCGCGGTCCGGGGCGAGTTCGGAGTGCGTGTCGATGGAGCGGGAGGGGAACGGCCGCAGGGTGTCGTCGTCGCTGCTCATGCGTACGAGGGTACGGGGCGGTGCGGGCGAAGTGCCGACATCTCAGCGGGCGAAGGGACCGGTCAGGGACCGGTCAGGGACCAGCCAGGGACCGCAGGGGAGCGGTAAGGCGGCGGCAAGCGGCCGGCAAGGGAGCGGCAACGGTTCGGCAAGGGAGGGGCAAAGGGAAACCAGGATGTAACCATGAAACTCCTGTCGCGCTACGCGCGTTGACCCTAGGCTGCGGCGGAACGGTAAGCCATCCCAGCCGACCTACAGGGGGGTCCCATGCCCGTTGCGCCCCGACGCACCGGACGCCGTACCCGAGCCGTACTCGGGGCAGCCGCCGCGCTCGCCACCGCCGCCGCACTGGCCGCCGCGCTGCCCGCGCAGGCCCACACCGGCCACGCGGGGCACGGGCGTCCGGACCGCTACCAGGACGTCCAGCTGCTCTCCTTCAACGACCTGCACGGCAACCTCGAACCGCCGTCCGGCTCCTCCGGCCGGATCGGTGAACTCCAGCCGGACGGTACGACGAAGACGATCGACGCGGGCGGTGTCGAGTACCTCGCCACCCACCTGCGCACGGCTCGCGAGGGCCACCCGTACTCGGTCACCGCGGCCGGCGGCGACATGGTCGGCGCCTCCCCGCTGCTGTCGGGCCTGTTCCACGACGAGCCCACCATCGAGGCGCTCAACAAGCTGAAGCTGGACGTCACCTCGGTCGGCAACCACGAGTTCGACGAGGGCGCGAAGGAACTGGCCCGGCTGCAGAACGGCGGCTGCCATCCCACCGGCGGCTGCTACGGCGGCCAGAAGTTCAAGGGCGCGAACTTCCCGTACCTGGCGGCGAACGTCCAGGACGAGAAGACCGGCAAGCCGCTCCTGAAGCCGTACTGGGTCTGGAAGAAGAAGGACGTCAAGATCGGCTTCATCGGCGTCACCCTGGAGGGCACGCCGGACATCGTCTCCGCCGCCGGCATCAAGGGCCTCGCCTTCAAGGACGAGGTCGAGACGATCAACAAGTACGCCAAGGAGCTCCAGCGCCAGGGCGTCCAGTCGATCGTGGCGCTCCTCCACGAGGGCGGCTACCCGCAGAGCGGCGCCTACAACGGGGACTGCGACTCCGCGGGTCCGGGCAGCGGCATCTCCGGCCCGATCGTCGACATCGCGAAGAACGTCACGCCCGCCGTCGACGCCCTGGTCACCGGTCACACCCACATGGCGTACGTGTGCACGATCCCGGACCCGGCGGGCCGCCCGCGCATGGTCACCTCGGCCGCGTCCTTCGGCCGCCTGTACACGGACACCACGCTGACGTACGACCGCCGCACCGGCGACATCGCGCGTACGGCCGTGAAGTCCGCGAACCGCGTGGTCACCCGGGACGTCCCCAAGGCCGCGGACATGACGGAGCTGATCTCCCGCTGGAACACCCTGGCCGCCCCCATCGGCAACCAGGCCATCGGCTACATCTCCGGCGACATGGAGAACACCGGCACCGAGTCCCCGATGGGCGACCTGATCGCCGACGCGCAGCTCGCGCACGGCCGTGAGCTGGACCCGAAGACCAGCCTCGCGCTGATGAACCCGGGCGGTGTGCGGACCGGGCTGACCTACGCGGCCAAGGGCGCGGAGGGCGACGGGGTCGTCACCTACGCCGAGGGCTTCACGGTCCAGCCGTTCGCCAACACCGTGAACCTCCAGGACTTCACCGGTGCCCAGCTGGTCCAGG
The DNA here is from genome assembly GCF_043201585.1 of Streptomyces sp. NPDC048297. Classification (NCBI taxonomy): domain Bacteria; kingdom Bacillati; phylum Actinomycetota; class Actinomycetes; order Kitasatosporales; family Streptomycetaceae; genus Streptomyces; species Streptomyces sp. NPDC048297. The sequence continues at coordinate 67,426 of NZ_JBICZA010000035.1, read as the reverse complement.
TGCTCAAGGAGCAGGTGAGCGGGCCCAACGGAGCCGCCCCGCGGATCCTCCTGCCTTCGGCCGGCCTCACCTACACGCTGGACCTCACCAGGTCGGGCGCGGACCGGATCGTCACCGACTCGATCCGTCTGAACGGCAGCCCCCTCGACCTCACGGCCACCTACCGTGTCGCCACCAACAGCTTCCTGGCGGGCGGCGGCGACGGCTTCCCGACGTTGGGGCAGGGCACGAACGACCTGGTGGGCGGCGACGACCTGGCCGCGCTGCAGACGTACATGACGGCCAACTCCTCGCCGACGGCGCCGCTGGCGCCCCTGCCGGCGAACCGGATCACCGTCGTGCAGTAAGCAGTAAGCAGTAAGCAGTAAGCAGTAAGCAGTAAGCAGCCAGCAGTAAGCAGCCAGCAGGCGGCAGAACACGGGCGGGCGCCCCTGAGCACTCCTCAGGGGCGCCCGCCCGTGTCTCGCGCGCCCGACCCCCGGCCGACCCCGTCTACCCCGCCTCCGGCGGCGGCGTAGGCGCGCCCGGCAGTCGTACCGTCGCCACCGTGCCGCCGCCCGCCGCGCGGGTCAGGGTCACCTCGCCGCCCGCCTGCTGGACCGTGCGGGCCACGATGGACAGGCCGAGGCCCGAGCCGGGCAGGGCGCGGGCGCTGGGGGAGCGCCAGAAGCGGTCGAAGACGTAGGGGAGTTCGTCGGCGGGGATGCCGGGCCCGTGGTCGCGGACGGCCAGCGCGCCGTCGGCCAGCCGCACGTCGACCGTGCCGCCCTCGGGGCTGAACTTCACCGCGTTGTCCAGGATGTTGACGATCGCCCGCTCCAGGGCGGCGGGCTCCGCCCGGACGTACCAGGGCTTCAGGTCCGCCGTGATCGTCAGCTCCGGGCCGCGCAGCCGGGCCCGGCGCAGGGCCTCCTCGACGGTGTCCTGGAAGGACACCACCTGGACCCGCTCCCCGCGCTGCCCCTCGGAACGGGACAGCTCCTGCAGATCGCCGATGAGCGCCGCCAGCTCCGTCATCTGCGCCTTCACCGAGTCGAGCAGGGCCTTGCGGTCCTCCGGCGGCAGCGGACGTCCCGTCTCCTCGCTGCGGGTGAGGAGTTCGATGTTCGTGCGCAGCGAGGTGAGCGGGGTGCGCAGTTCGTGGCCGGCGTCCGCGATCAGCTGCTGCTGGAGGTCGCGGGAGCTGGCCAGGGCGGTCGTCATGGAGTTGAACGAGCGGGACAGGCGGGCCACCTCGTCCTCGCTGTCGTCCGCCACGGGGATGCGGACGGTCAGGTCCTCGGTGCGGGCGACGTGCTCCACCGCCTCGGTGAGCTTGTCGACCGGGCGCAGCCCCGCGCGGGCCACGGCGAGGCCGGCCGCGCCCGCCCCCACGACACCGATGCCGGAGACGAGGAGCAGGACGAGGGCGAGGTCGTTCAGGGTCCGCTCGGTGTCCTCAAGGGACAGCGACACCATGACCGCGACCTCGGGGTACGGCTCGACCGTGATCCCGCCGCCCACCGGGACGGCCACGGTGGCCACCCGGACGTCGTGGCCCTGGGTGTCGGTGCCGTTGTGGAAGGTACGCGTGCGCAGCGTGGGATTCTGCGCCATCGCCTGGTCCGTGTCCGTCACCTTCACGACGCCCTGGGAGTACGGCGCCACGCACGCCTTGCCGCTGGCGGTGACGACCTGGAGGTACAGGAAGGCGGGACGGTCGTCCTCGGGGCTCGGGGTGTGCGGGCAGGTGACCAGCAGCGTGGTGACCTGGTCGCTGTCCAGTTGCCGGCCCATGCCGGCCAGCCGGTCGTCGACCTCGCCGTACAGCTTCCCCTGCACGAGGAACCAGCAGGTGACGGAGACGGCGGCCACGGCGAAGGCGACCGCCGCGGCCACCAGCATGGCCAGCCGCGCCCGGATCGGCAGTGCCCGGTACCGGCGGGTCAGCTGGTTCACTCCGCGCCGTCCTGCCGCAGGACGTACCCGACGCCGCGGACCGTGTGCACGAGGCGTGGCTCGCCCCCGCTCTCGGTCTTGCGGCGCAGGTACATGACGTAGACGTCGAGCGAGTTGGACGACGGCTCGAAGTCGAAGCCCCACACGGCCTTGAGGATCTGCTCGCGGGTGAGGACCTGGCGCGGGTGCGCCATGAACATCTCCAGGAGCGTGAACTCCGTACGGGTCAGTTCCACCGGCCGCCCGCCCCGGGTGACCTCCCGTGTCGCGAGGTCCATGCGCAGGTCGCCGAAGGTCAGCGCCTCGTCCTCCTGGGCCTCGGTGGACACGGCCGCCGCGTACGAGCTGCGCCGCAGCAGGGCCCGGATGCGGGCGAACAGCTCGTCCAGCTCGAAGGGCTTGACCAGGTAGTCGTCCGCGCCCGCGTCCAGCCCGGTGACCCGGTCGCCGACCGTGTCGCGGGCGGTCAGCATCAGTATCGGTGTGGTGTCCCCGGAGCCGCGGATGCGGCGGGCCGCCGTCAGACCGTCCATGCGGGGCATCTGGATGTCCAGGACGACCAGGTCGGGCGCGTAGGCCGTGGCCTTCTCCAGGGCGTCCGCGCCGTCGACCGCGACCTGTGTGTCGTAGCCCTCGAAGGCGAGGCTGCGCTGGAGCGCCTCGCGTACGGCGGGCTCGTCGTCCACGATCAGGATGCGCTGGGTGTCACGGTCGCCTTCGGCGGGGCTCATCGCTGGCGGTGTCCTCGGGGATGCGGTGGGGGTGTGGTGGGGTGCGGGTGGGGCGGTGGGACGCTTCTCAGCGTCGCACGTTTCGGGGCCGGCGAGTGCGAACACCGGGGCGGACGCCTCAGACTCCGACGGTGGCCAGCCGGTTGAGCGCGGTGAGCCGGTTCAGGGGCACCTTGCGGCGGTTCGGCCGGGTGGCCGTGCGGCGCAGGCCCATCAGCTGGGGAGGCGGGGTCGTCAGCTCGGGGGCGCGGAGGACCGGGGCCGGGGCGTGCAGCTCGTAGGCCACTTCCAGGGCCAGGGTGATGCCGGCCGGGCGGATCGCGGAGTCCTGGTGCACAACCTTCTTGATCATGACGTTCTCCCTGCTGTTCGGTGATTCCCTGCTGCTCGGTGGTTTCCCCGAAGTCTGTGGGTCCCCGTTGGTCCGGGGGTCCCCGTTCTCAGCTCGTGGAGCCCGCTCGCAGCTTGGCGAGGTCGGACGTGACGGTGTTGACGGGGATCGCGAAGCCGAGGCCGACGCTGCCCGCGTCCGAGGACGAGGATGCCTGCGAACTCGACGAGTACATCGCGGAGTTGATGCCTATGACCCGCCCGTTCGCGTCGATCAGGGCGCCCCCGGAGTTACCGGGGTTGAGCGAGGCGTCGGTCTGGATCGCCTTGTACGTCGTGGTGGACGAGCCGGTGTCGCCGTTGAACTGGCGCCCGCCGAACTGGAACGGCCACTGTCCGACGCCGCCCTGGTCCTGCTGCTGGTTCTCGTCCGTGGAGACGGTCACGTCCCGGGCGAGCGCGGAGACGATGCCGCTGGTGACGGTGCCGGTCAGCCCCTCGGGGGAGCCGATCGCGACGACCGAGTCGCCGACCTGGACGCCGGAGGAGTCGCCGAGCGAGGCGGGCTTCAGGCCCGAGGCGCCGCTCAGCTTGATCAGCGCGAGGTCCTTGGAGCTGTCGGTGCCGACGACCTGGGCGGTGTAGCTGTGCCCGTCGCTGGTGCGCACCTTGACCGAGTCGGCGCCCGCGACGACGTGGTTGTTGGTGACGATCTCGCCGCCGCTCGTGATGATCACGCCGGAGCCGGTGGAGGTGCCGTCCGGGAGGGTCGCGTTGATCTCGACCACGCTCGGGCTGACCGCGGCGGCGATCGCGGCCACGTCGCCCTTCTTGCTCGACGGCACCGCGGGGGCGCCGGTCGAGGCGGCGGCGGCGACCGTGCTCTCGCCGGTCAGCTCCTGGAAGGCGAAGGCGGTGCCCCCGCCGACCGCCGCCGCGACGATCGCGACCGCCGCGAGGAGTGCGAGGGGACCCCGGTCGCGCCGGTGCTTCGGCGCGGTGGCCACCGGCGGGTACGGCGGAGGGGGCGGCCACTCGGGATTGGCGTGCTCGTACTCGCCGCTGCGGTGCATGCTCTCGGTCATGACGAGAGCCTCCCCCGCCACCATGAGAGCTTCCTGAGTCCCGTCTGAGAAGCCCGGCAGAACCTCGTTTGCCCGATATAAAGACCCCTCTGGCGGCCCCGGGTACCTCTCTCATCCGCCCTTCATCATCCCAGGCGAGCCCCCCAAAACAGCCGGCCGAGCCAGTCTCAGCGCGCGCCGCCGACGGGGTCGGCTCGTGCGGCAGGCGGGGCCAGGCCGTGCGGCCGGCAGCCTCAGCTCTGCCGCCGGCAAGGCCGGGCCGTGGCGCCGGCGGGATCGGCTCGTGCGGCCGGGAGGGGCGGGCCGTGTGAGTGGCGGGGTCGGCTCGTGCGACCGGCAGGGTCGCTCGTGCCGCCGGCAGACTCAGCCCGCGCATCCGACTGGGTCAGGCCGTGCGGCCGGCAGGCTCGCCCGCGCAGCTAGCAAGGTCAGCCCGTGCGAGCCGACGGAGTCAGTTCGTGCCAAGCCGACGGAGTCAGCCCGTGCAGCCGCAGCTTGGGCGGATTACCAGGCGGGAGGGGAAGGTTTTCAGGCGTTCGCGGCGGGAGCCGGCTACGCGCAGGCTGTCGTCCAGGACCAGGTCGACGGCGGCGCGGGCCATCGCCGAGCGGTCGGAGGCGACCGTGGTCAGCGGCGGGTCGGCGAACGCCGCTTCCTTGATGTCGTCGAACCCGGCCACCGCCAGCTCGCCCGGTACGTCGATGCGCAGCTCGCGGGCGGCCCGCAGCACGCCGATCGCCTGGTCGTCGGTGGAGCAGAAGATCGCCGGCGGCCGGTGCGGTCCCGCCAGGAGTTCCAGGGCGACCTGGTAGGCGTCGTAGCGGTTGTACGGCGCCTCGAACAGGCGGCCCTCGGTGGACAGGCCGGCCTCAGCCATGGCCCGCTTCCAGCCCTCGACGTGGTCGGAGACCGGGTCGCCGACGGCCGGCGTGTCCGCCGTACCGCCCATGCAGGCCACGTACTCGTACCCGTGCTCCAGCAGGTGGCGCACGGCGAGCTGGGCGCCGCCCAGGTCGTCGGTGACGACGGCGACGTCGTCGATGGCCTCCGGGCGCTCGTGCAGCAGCACCACCCGGGCGTCCCAGGCGTCGATCTCGGCGGCGGCCAGGTCGTTCAGGGCGTGGGAGACGAGGATGAGACCGGAGACCCGCATGCCGAGGAACGCGCGCAGATAGTGGACCTCGCGTTCACTGATGTAATCGGTGTTGCCGACCAGGACCATTTTCCCGCGCTCGGAGGCGGCCTGCTCGACCGCGTGCGCCATCTCCCCGAAGAAGGGCTGGCGGGCGTCGGGGATGATCAGGCCTATGAGGTCGGTGCGCCGCGAGGCCATCGCCTGGGCGACTCGGTCCGGCCGGTACCCCAGTTCCTTGATCGCCGCGAGGACACGCTCGCGCGTGGCCGGTGCGACCGGCCGGGGTCCGTTGTTGATGACATAACTCACGACGGCGGTGGAGGTCCCAGCGCGCCGTGCCACGTCATCCCTAGTCACCTTGGCCACGCGCGGAGTCTACGCGGATGGATCCGCCGTGGGCAGGGCGTATCGAGGCCCGGATTGCGGTGGCAACGCCCGGACCGGACGCCGGCCGGACGCCGATCGGTCGCGGCTACGCGTCCGCGCGGACCTCGGTGGTGTCCAACACGGCGGTTGCGCCCGCATCTTCCGCCTTTGACCGGCCCGCCTTGGCCTTGGCGTCGTCCCCTGACCGGTCACCCTTCTCAGGCGTAACGAATCGATAACCCACGTTCCGGACGGTCCCGATCAGCGACTCGTTCTCCGGGCCGAGCTTCGCGCGCAGCCGCCGCACGTGCACGTCCACGGTCCGGGTGCCGCCGAAGTAGTCGTACCCCCACACCTCCTGCAGCAGCTGGGCGCGCGTGAAGACGCGGCCCGGGTGCTGGGCGAGGTACTTGAGCAGCTCGAACTCCTTGAAGGTCAGGTCCAGGACCCGGCCCTTGAGCTTGGCGGAGTACGTCGCCTCGTCCACGGAGAGGTCGCCGTTGCGGATCTCCATGGGGGAGTCGTCGTTGACGATCTGCTGGCGTCCCATGGCGAGCCGGAGCCGGGCCTCGACCTCCGCGGGGCCGGCCGTGTCGAGCAGGACGTCGTCGATGCCCCAGTCGGCGCTGACGGCGGCCAGGCCGCCCTCGGTGACCACGAGCATGAGGGGACAGCCGGGGCCGGTCGAGCGCAGCAGCTGGCACAGGCTGCGCACCTGCGGCAGGTCACGCCGGCCGTCGACGAGGATGACGTCCGCGCCCGGGGTGTCGACGAGGGCGGGCCCCTCCGCCGGGGCGATCCGCACGTTGTGCAGCAGAAGGCCGAGCGCGGGCAGCACCTCCGCCGACGGCTGGAGGGCGTTGGTCAGGAGCAGCAGCGAACTCATACGTCTGGTTCCTCCTCGGTCCCTGCGAGCCCTGGGTCGTGCGGAACTGCTCTGCGCTCCCCGGGTGCCCCGTACACCGGAGGTTTCCCCGCTGTGTACACCAGGCTCACGAAAGCACAAAAGGACCCGGGGGCTTCGCTGCCCGAGTCCTCTGCCCAGCAGAATAGCCCACATGAGCAATCGCCCGGCAGGTCATGTGGCACGTTCCACCGTCCGTCCGGCCTCCGAGAGGGGCGGACGTGCAGCTATGCGGACGTTTCTGCACACCGCCGACGGTATTCCGGTCGATTCCGTATACAACCCGGGCGCCGTCGTATACGAAACAGCGCCGGACACCTCCCGGACGCCCGCAGGCGATCTGGTGTTCGTGATCGCCCACGGCTTCACCGGGGATGTGGATCGGCCACATGTTCGAAGGGTGGCGGATGTGCTGGCCCGTTACGGCGCCGCCGTCACCTTCTCCTTCCGCGGCCACGGCGCCTCCGGCGGCCGTTCCACGGTCGGCGACAGGGAGGTGCTGGACCTGACCGCCGCCGTGGAGTGGGCGCGCGGCCTCGGGCACGCGCGCGTCGTCACCGTCGGCTTCTCCATGGGCGGCTCGGTGGTGCTGCGGCACGCGGCCCTGCACCCGGGCGCGGTCGACGCCGTCGTCTCGGTCAGCTCCCCGGCCCGCTGGTACTACCGGGGCACCGCCCCCATGCGCCGCCTGCACTGGCTGGTCACCCGCCCCGAGGGCCGCCTCGTCGGCCGCTACGGCTTCCGCACCCGGATCCACCACCGCGACTGGGACCCCGTACCGCTCTCCCCGGTCGAGGCCGTCCCGCGCATCGCGCCGACCCCGCTCCTCGTGGTCCACGGCGACAGCGACGCCTACTTCCCGCTCGACCATCCCCGGATGCTCGCCGACGCCGCCGGTGAGCACGGCGAACTCTGGCTGGAGCGCGGGATGGGCCACGCCGAGCACGCGGCGGACGAGGCGCTGCTGGACCGGATCGGCGCCTGGGCGGTCGAACGGGCGGGCCAGCTAGCCTGACACCATCCAGCTTCGCTGTTCTCGTTTCACGTTTCACGTCCGCCGTCGATTGAGGAACCAGATGCCCAAGGTCACGGTCCGCTACTGGGCCGCCGCCAAGGCCGCGGCCCAGGTCGCCGAGGAGCCGTACGACGCGGCCACGCTCGCCGACGCGCTCGCCGCCGTGCGCGAGCGGCACCCCGGTGAACTGACGCGTGTCCTGCGCCGGTGTTCCTTCCTGATCGACGGCGATCCCGTCGGGACCCGCGCGCATGAGACGGTACGGCTGGCCGAGGGCGGCACGGTCGAGGTGCTCCCGCCGTTCGCAGGAGGGTGAGGCGTTGAGCGACCAGCCGTACGAGGGTTACGACCCCTATCAGCAGCAGCATCAGCAACACCAGCAGCAGGCACACCAGCAGCAGCAGCCGCATCAGCAGCAGGAGTGGTCCGGGCACGGGCAGGCCGGTTACGGGCAGCACGCCGGGCCGTACCCGCACACGGGGTACGAGGCGCAGCCGACCACCCAGCAGTGGCAGGGCCAGACGTGGGAGTCGCAGACCCACACGTCGATGCCGACGGCCGGGCCCCAGCCGTACCACCAGCCCCAGCCGCACCCGCAGCCGTACCACCAGCCGCAACCGCAGCCCGCGCCTGTGCCCGCCGCCGTGCCCGTCGCGGAACCCGGTCCCGCTCGCGGTCCCGAGCCCGATCCCGAGCCCGAGGGCACGGCCGCGTACGGCCCCGCCACCCTCGCCGGGAACTCCCGCGTCACCGACGCCCAGCGGGCGCGCCTTGAGGGGCGCTCGCCGATCATCGAGCCCGGGATGCAGCCGGCGCTGCTCACCGCGCTGCTCGGTCTGCTGCTGGCCGGGGCCGCCGCCGTCGGCACCTACGCCCTGCTCGTCCCGCTGGTGCTGCTCCAGGCCGTCACGGCGGCGGGCTGGTTCCGGCTGAACGGCATGTGGCCGGCCCGGCAGGGCATCGCGCTCGCCTTCCTGGGCGCGCTGGCCGCCGACGCGGCCGTCCTCGGCGCCGGACGCGAGCACGCGCCGGGCGCGATCCTCGGCACGCTCGGCGTCTGGGTCCTGCTCTGCCTGGTCCTCCAGCTGCGCTCGCACGCGGACCCGGACGAGCGCATGTACGGCCTGATGGCGTCGGTCACCTCGGCGGCCCTCGCGATCGTGGCCACGGGTTACCTGGGCGCCGACGCGCACGCGGTCTCGGTCGGCGCGGCGGCGGTGGCGGTCGCGGTCGTGGCCCGCGCGCTGCCCCTGCCGACCCCGGCCTCCGTCACCGTGGCCGTGCTCGCGGCGGCGGGCGCGGGCATCGCCGTGGGCGGCATGACCGGCATGGGCACGAAGGGCGCGCTGCTCGGCGCGGCGGCGGCGGTCTGCGCGCTGATCGGGCACCGGGTAGCCGCGTACGACTACCCGTCCCGCTTCGTCCACTTCACCGCCGGCGTCGCCCTGCCGCTCGCGGCGGCCGCCCCGGTGGTGTGGGTCCTCGGCCGCGCGTTCGGCTAGCCCACGGTCCCGGCGGTGTCGTTGCCACGGTGGGCTTCCGCCCGGCCGTGCCCGTCCCGCCGGTCTCCGCGGCGGCGGGCCTTGGCGCGCCTTGGCGACTGGAACTCATTTGGCGTCCTCCCCCTCGTGAACGAGGGGGATTCCCTCCCTGGCGTCCGCTCGTGCGGCTCGCCGTCATCTCCGTGGAGTTGCGGGGGGCCGGTCGACCCCCAGATGTTCGCAAGGCCACGGGACGGCCGGTGCAGCTCACGCGCACAGTCTTTGCCCCACCCTGAACACGCCAGGGTTAGCTATACAACACCTTCACATTTGACCCCTTCCACGAAGGCTTCCCAGCTCCGGGCAGGGAAAACGAGGGCTCCACGGGAGGGGTCTTTGCTGTCGCGGACAGGTACGAGGGGGAGGGGGCCGCGACCGACTTCGACGCACTCGCCGCCGCTTGTGTTGCTGTAACTGCTCTTGCGCCACGAAACGTTGCTCAAGTCGATGACTCGCACGGTTCTTCCTCCAACACCCGCAGGATGAATTTCCGCGACTCGGCTGGTGGCAGCGCCAGGTCACGCATCGCATCGTACCTACGCTGCAGAAGCTCAACCGAGGCGTTTTCTTCGATGAGTTCGCCGCGCAGGTCGTTTTCGGAGTAGGCGACCGTACGGCCGTCCGTCTGCCGCAGAAACATCACGGCGGTGTTCATCAAGCCGTGGGGGCCTGCGCTGAAGGGCAGCACCTGGAGTGTGATGTTCGGGCGCTCGGAGATCTCGACCAGGTAGGCCAACTGCTCCCGCCAGGCGCCGACGTTCCGCAAGGACGTGCGCAGTACCGCCTCGGAGAGGATGACGCGGAAGGGCGGTGGATCGTCCCCCTCCAGCAACTGCCGCCGACCCAGCCGTGCTTCGACCTGCTGGTCCAGTTCGGCACCGTTGAGCCAGCCCACCGCGAGTGTCTCGCGGGCGTACCCGGCCGTCTGGACGAGCCCCGGCGGCGCGCTCACGGCGTAGTGCCACAGGCTCATCGCCTCCGACTCAAGAATCATGTAGCGCCGGTACTGCTCCTTGAACTGGGTCGGGTCGGCGACTGCCAGTTCCCACAGGGTCACCAGTAACCCGGGGGTGCCGTAGTACTGGTCCAGTGCCTGCACGATCTCCGGGCCGCCCAGCGTCCGCCCGCTCTCCATCTTGCTGAACTGGGACGCGTCCCAGCCCACCTCCTTGGCGAGGTCCCGCAGGCTCAGGCCGCGTTCGGTCCGCAGGCGCCGCAGCTCCTCGGTGAACCGCTCCCTGGGGTCCTGGCTCCGTCCCGTGATCACCAGCCTCTGTGGCATCGCCGCTCCTGTTGAATTTGTTGAATTTGGCAGGCCCAGCGTTGAATTTGGGCCGCTCAACAGCCTTTTCGCGTCCGCGCTGCGTCATGCTCGTAGCAACGCAGCCCGAACACGCAGCGTAGTCCTTGGTTTGCGCTGCGTTCATGCGTTCACGGAAAGGAACTGGGTGAGATGACGTCGAAGTTGGAGCCCGGCGAGGGCGGGTCGCTCTTCTACGACCCCGCCACCGGCAAGGTGGGGGAGTACCGGGACAAGGCGGGCCCGTACGTGATGCTGCGGCCGGTCGGCGGCGGGCGGGAGTGGGAGGCCGACCCCGAGGCGCTGCGGCCGGCGACGGACCGGGAGCGGCTCGGCGCGAGCGTGCGGGCGGCGAACCGGCGGACGCTGACGCAGCCTGTGCCGCCGTCGCCGCTGGACGACGTCAGCCGCCCGCCGCGTCCTGTGCCGGGCTGCGATGCCTGCGGGGAACTGGCGGAGCTGCGGGAGAGGGCGATCGGGGTGCACGACCGCAGTGCCGAGACCGATGCCAACGTCCTGCTGCGGCAGCACCAGCGGCGGGAGCACCAGGCGTGACGGGCGGACGGGGCGGACCGGGGCTGCCGTACGAGGAGTGCAAGCGGCAGCGCAACGCCCCCCGGCCGCGGTCCGCCCCGCTCGACCCCGGCTACGCGATCCCGCCGTTCCACCCCGGCCTGCCGCCGCGCGGGCCTGTCAGGGTCAGCGGTGGTGCCACGGGTCCGGCCCGGGTGCCGCGTGCCCGGCGGCGCCGTCTGGTGCGAGCGGTCGACGGGGCCGTGGTGAGCGCTCTGCTCACCGGCTTCTGCGTGGCCGGACTGGTCACCGCGATCCTCGTCACGGCGATAGGCGGCCGGGGCTGATCCTCCCGGCCGGACCCGGTGGCCCCTTCCTTCTCACACCCTCCTGTCACAGGTGATCCACAATCCCGTTCGGCCGGGACGCGTGGGGTTACCGTGGCGTCAAGCGACCATCCACGCCGACCCGGGGGACACTCACACCATGCGCGCCCTGCGAATAATCCTGATCATCGTCGTGATTCTGGGTGGGCTCTTCGTGATCGCCGACCGGGTCGCCGTGCACCTCGCCGAGGACAAGGTCGCGGACAAGCTCAGGACGACGGAGAACCTCACCACGACGCCGGGCGTGGACATCAAGGGCTTCCCGTTCCTCACCCAGCTCGCCGGCGGTTCGCTGGACGACGTGGAGATCGGCATCACGGGCTACGAGGCGGCGACCGGCAACGGGGGCAAGACCATCCGCATCGACGAGCTGAAGGCCGACATGAAGGGTGTCTCCTTCTCCGGCGACTACAGCTCGGCCACCGCCGACACCGCCACCGGCACCGCGACGATCTCGTACGCGGAGCTGCTGAAGACCGCCAAGTCGGAGCCGACCGAGGTCGCCCCCGGCATCATGGCCCGGGTCGTCGGTCTCTCCGACGGCGGCAACGGCAAGATCAAGGTCGCGGTGGAGGGCACCGTCTCGTCCCTCGGCGTCAAGCAGACCGTGTCCGTCCTCAGCTCGGTGTCCGTCGTGAACGACAAGGTGCAGGTGCACGCCGACAGCCTGCCCAAGCTGGGCGCCGGCGCGATCGCCGAGGGCCGTGTCCGCCAGATCACCGACTTCCAGCAGGCCATCGACCAGCTGCCCGGCGGCATAAAGATCGACAAGGTGCAGGCCGCCCAGGACGGCGTCGTGATCAGCGTGAAGGGTTCGGACGTCAAGCTGGCCGGGTAGAGCCGGACAGGTGGAAACGGGGCGTGAGGCCCGCGGTGTTCGTCCGACAGGCGAGACGCCCCGTCCGCACCGCAGATGCGACCCTCACCACGAGCGCCCGGAAGCCTTGCGACACGGCCCCGGGCGCTCTTCTCATCCCGCTATACGGACGATCGCGTCTCAGAATCCGACACGCCGGTGACATGCCCGCCCGGACGTCCCTACGATCGAGCCCATGAAGCGACAGGCGGATCTCACAAAGCGGCGGGCAGTGGACCTGTGCCGCGTTGCCGCCATGCTCTGTCGCCCCTTCTGAGCGTAAGTCCCCGACTTCGCGTTTCCCCCGCCCTGCTGGAAGGGCACCCGTGCGTCTCCGGACGAAACCGGAGCCACACCCGCACGCACGCACCGCATCCGTACGCACACAATCCGTACGCACGCACTCGCGCACCCCGCCGCACCTGCCCCGGAGGAGAAAGAGCATGAGCCGCAGCGACGTCCTCGTAGACGCCGACTGGGTCGAGGCCCACCTGGACGACCCGAACCTCGCGCTCGTCGAGGTGGACGAGGACACGTCCGCCTACGAGAAGAACCACATCAAGAACGCGATCCGCATCGACTGGACCAAGGACCTCCAGGACCCGGTCCGTCGTGACTTCGTCGACCAGGAGGGCTTCGAGAAGCTCCTGTCGAAGAAGGGCATCGCCAATGACACGCTGGTGGTCCTCTACGGCGGCAACAACAACTGGTTCGCGTCGTACGCGTACTGGTACTTCAAGCTGTACGGCCACGAGAACGTCAAGCTCCTCGACGGCGGCCGCAAGAAGTGGGAGCTGGACGCCCGCGAGCTGGTCGACGGCTCCGACGTGCCCGAGCGTGCCGCGACCGACTACAAGGCCAAGGCGCAGGACACCTCGATCCGTGCCTTCCGCGACGAGGTCGTCGCCGCGATCGGCGCGCAGAACCTGGTCGACGTCCGCTCGCCCGACGAGTTCTCCGGCAAGCTGCTCGCCCCGGCCCACCTCCCGCAGGAGCAGTCGCAGCGCCCGGGTCACGTCCCGAGCGCCCGCAACATCCCGTGGTCCAAGAACGCCAAGGACGACGGCACCTTCAAGTCGGACGAGGAGCTGAAGGCCCTCTACGCCGACGAGCAGGTGGACCTCGCCAAGGACACGATCGCCTACTGCCGTATCGGTGAGCGCTCGGCCCTGACCTGGTTCGTGCTGCACGAGCTGCTGGGCGTGGAGAACGTCAAGAACTACGACGGTTCCTGGACCGAGTACGGCTCCCTCGTCGGCGTGCCGATCGAGCTCGGCGCCAACAAGTAATCCCACCGACCGACCTTCTGGTCAGACCCCCCTTACGGAGAAAGACATGTGTGGAGCGAAGGCCGGCGGCCCCGACGCCTCGACGATCAAGCCCGGTGAGACCACCATCCAGGGCCAGGTGACCCGCGACGGCGAGCCGGTGACCGGCTACGTCCGTCTGCTGGACTCGACCGGCGAGTTCACCGCGGAGGTTCCCACCTCCGCCACGGGCCAGTTCCGTTTCTACGCCGCCGAGGGCACCTGGACCGTTCGTGCCCTCGTCCCCGGCGCCAGCGCCGACCGCACGGTCGTCGCCCAGCAGGGCGGCCTCGCCGAGGTCGCGATCGCGGTCTGAGAATCCTCAGCCCCGCCAGAAGGGCCGCACCCCCCGGGTTGGACGCCTGGGGTGCGGCCCTTCGGCCTGTCCGGACCTACCCTGGATACATGTACGCACGGCGTCGGCATCTGTACTTCGCCATGATGGGGACCTGCGTCTTCCTCTTCGTCCTGGCGTGGGCCGTCGTGCGCATCTGGTCGGTTCCGGCGGCGGTCGGACTGTGCGTGGTGGCCATGCTCATCCCGCCAGTGGCGGCGATGGTCGCCAACAGGCGAGGCCCCGAGGACCGATGGTGGGACGACCCCTCCGGCGACCCCCAGTCCGACGAGTGGTGGGACGAACTGGACGGCAAGAAGAAACCCCCTACGAGGTAGCGACCCCGGTCCCTCCAGGGCCGCCTGCTGTCAACTGCCCCATTCCGCCGATGAGTCGGCGCAGGCAGCGGACCGCGAGGTCGGTCGGGGAGCCCGGTCCCGTCACGTCGGCGTCGGTGGCGGCCCAGGTCTCCAGGGCGATCCGGATGGAGTCGGTGGCGGCTGCGGCGATGAGCCGGACCTCCAGGGCGTCGGCGCGGTCGCCCGCGAGGCGCGTGATCACCGGGACGAGCCGTTCCTCGGAGTCCTGGTTCACCCGGTACCAGACCGCGCGCAGCGCGACGTCACCGGCGATGGCCCGCAGCAGCCCGCGCGTGCGCAGCAGGGCCTCCACGGACTCCTCGTCCGGCGCGGCCAGCGCCTGCCGCACCGCGCTCTCCAGCGCCGGGCCCAGCGCGGTGCCCGGCTCCGTCGCCTCCAGCAGCGCGCGCCAGCGGTCGCCGCCGACCGTGAGCAGCGGGCTGATCGCGTCCTGCTTGGAGCGGAAGTACCGGTAGAAGGTGCGCAGCGCGATGCCCGCCCGCTGGGCGATCTCCTCGGCGGTCGTGCCGTCCGGGCCCCGCGTGGCGAACAGCTCGGCCGCCGCGTGCGCGATGTCGAGCTGAGTGGCCGCCTTGCGGCGCTCGGTCAGTGACGGGGTCGACGGCTCGGTGCTCACCTCAGAAGCGTACGGCCTGCGACCGGCATACGGCACGCCGTGACGGGGTGGCAAACCGTGCCACCCAGGCGTAACGTGAAATTACGTCGAGGCGCCTGACGTGAGAGAAACCGGCGCCATACGGGCCGGGTCGAACAGCGACAGGCCGGGTTGGAGAAACACATGAACCGCTACGAAGGCCGTCGCGTCCTGGTCACCGGCGCCGGTTCCGGCATCGGCCAGGCCACCGTGCTGCGCATGCTCGGCGAGGGCGGCTCGGTCGTCGCCGTGGACGTCAGCGAGAAGGGCCTCGCCGACACCGTCGAGAAGGCCGCCGCGCACGCGGACCGCCTCACCACCCTGGTGGTCGACATCGCCGACGAGACCTCGGTGCGCGCCGGCGTCGCCGCCGCCGTCCAGGCGCTCGGCGGCCTCGACGTGCTGGTCAACGCGGCCGGCATCCTCCGCTCCTCGCACACCCACGAGACCGGCCTCGACGAGTTCAACCGCATCCTCCAGGTGAACCTCGTCGGCACGTTCCTGATGATCCGCGAGTCGATCCCCGCGCTGCTCGAAGGCAACGGCGCGGCGGTCGTCAACTTCAGCTCGACCTCCGCGATGTTCGCGCACCCCTACATGGCGGCCTACGCGGCGAGCAAGGGCGGCATCCAGTCCATGACCCACGCGCTGGCGGCCGAGTACGCGAAGAGCGGCATCCGCTTCACCGCCGTCCAGCCCGGCTCCATCTCCTCCGGCATGACCGACGGCAGCGGTGCCAGCGGCCAGAGCGTCGGCCCCGGCCTGCCCGAGGACGCCGACATGAGCCTGTTCATGAAGCTCGCCCCCGCCCTCGGCCAGGGCTTCGCCGGCCCGGAGACGGTGGCGTCGGTCGTCGCGATGCTCGCCTCGGACGACGGCAGGTTCATCACCGGCACCGAGGTCCGCATCGACGGCGGCACCCACTTCTGAGTGACCCGAGCAGCCTCAGCAGTCTCAGCAGTCCCGGCAGGAGCAAGAGGAGCACAGACATGCACGACCTGAGCGGCAGGACCGTCATCATCACCGGCGGCGCCCGCGGCCTCGGCGCGGAGGCCGCCCGTCAGGCGGTCGCCGCCGGAGCGAACGTGGTGATCACCGACGTCCTGGACGAGGAGGGCGAGGCCACCGCCGCCGAACTCGGCA
This sequence comes from Streptomyces sp. NPDC048297, assembly GCF_043201585.1. NCBI lineage: Bacteria > Bacillati > Actinomycetota > Actinomycetes > Kitasatosporales > Streptomycetaceae > Streptomyces > Streptomyces sp. NPDC048297. The sequence continues at coordinate 51,528 of NZ_JBICZA010000035.1, read as the reverse complement.
CGGCCGCCCGCTTCCAGCACCACGACGTCACCTCGGAGCAGGACTGGCAGCGGGTCGCCGACTTCGCCGTCGCCGAGTTCGGCTCCCTGCACGGCCTGGTGAACAACGCCGGCATCTCCACCGGCCAGTTCCTGGAGGCCGAGTCCGTCGAGCACTTCCGCAAGGTGCTCGACATCAACCTCACGGGCGTCTTCATCGGCATGAAGACCGTGATCCCCGCGCTGAAGGAGAACGGCGGCGGCTCGATCGTCAACATCTCCTCCGCCGCCGGACTGATGGGCCTCGCCCTCACCGCCGGATACGGCGCCTCCAAGTGGGGCGTGCGCGGGCTCACGAAGATCGGTGCCGTGGAGCTGGGCACGTCCCGCATCCGCGTCAACTCCGTGCACCCGGGGATGACGTACACCCCGATGACGGCGTCCGTCGGCATCGAGCGGGGCGAGGGCAAGTACCCGAACACGCCCATGGGCCGGGTCGGCGAGCCGCACGAGATCGCGGGCGCGGTCGTCTTCCTGCTCTCCGACGCCGCGTCCTACGTCACCGGCGCGGAACTGGCCGTGGACGGCGGCTGGACCACGGGCCCGACGATCCGGTACGTCATGGGTCAGTAAGGAGCGCTGTCAGTAGACGAGCGCCTGGGTCTCGTCCGCCATGGCCTCCTGGACGAAGACCTGGGCGCCCGCGATCCGCACGCCCTCGATGACGTCCTTCTCCGTGATCTCGCGGCGGGCCGCACACTGCGTGCACAGGGTGATGCGGCCCGCGGCGAGGATCGACTCGATCAGGTCCGGCAGCGGTGCCGCGTGCGGCAGTTCGAACTCGGCGGCCCGGCCCGGCAGCGCGAACCAGGACGACTCCCCGGTCAGCCACAGGGAGACCTCGACCCCGCTGGCGACGGCCACCGCCGCCACCGTGAACGCCTGCGAGCAGCGCTCGGGGGCGTCCGCCCCGGCCGTCACCTTGATCACGAGCTTCTTCGCCATGACCGAATCGTAATCCGTCGGCTTACGGGATCACGCGGATGGAGCGGAGGACGGACGTGCCGGGCCTCGCCACCGCGTCCGACGGGCGCTGGGACTACCCGGAACTGGTGAAGCCGCCGCTGCCGGCCGGCAGCCCGGGTCCCTTCGCCGCCGCCAACAAGGCCGGGGCGCACTACGCCGACCTGCGCGCTCTGCTGCTGCCCGCACCCGAGGGCGCCACCGTGGACCGGTCGCTGCGCGGCACCGACGGCTGGCTTCCGACGAAGGACTTCCTGGCGCAGTACGGCGAGGACGACCGCCAGGAACTGGGACAGAAGCTCACCGACGACGGTCTGCGGCACATCGCGGCCCGAGGGTGGACGACGCGGGACGGCACCCGTACCTGGATCTACCCGCTGCAGTTCGAGACGGCCACCGTCCCGGACGACCAGCTGAACGGCGAACTCACCGCGTACACCACTCCCGTCTACCCGGTGCGCGGCGCCGGCTCCTACGAAGTGGACGACGGCTTCCCGGGCGCGGCGCAGGGCGACGACGTCAAGGTCGTGCCGTACGTCGAGGCCAAGCCGTACGGCCGTGAACAGATACGGCAGGCCTACCTGGCCGCCGGTGACACGCTGGCGGTGATCACGCAGTCCCGCAGGCACCGCGAAGGCCGTTCCGTTCCAGCAGACGGTGACCCTGCGGAGCGAGCTGCTCGACTGAGGCCGACCTCGTCAGGAGGGCCGGGGCCGGGCCGCGTAAGCTGGGGCCCGGCTCTGTCGTATGCCCACCCTCGCTCAAGGAGCACCCGTGGAGATCTTCTTCGAAACCCTGCTGGTCCTGGTCTGCGTCGGCGTCATCGCCTTCGCCGGACTGACCGTGAAGAAGCTGTACCAGGGCCAGCGCTGACCCCCTTGAACGAACACACCAGGAACGGCCGCTCATGATCGAGATCCCGTCAGACCTGCACAAGGACCTCGTGCCCCTCGCCTTTCTGCTGGGCAACTGGGCCGGCGCGGGCGTCCACGACTTCCCCGGCGCGCAGAAGTGCAACTTCGGGCAGGAGGTCTCCTTCTCCCACGACGGCCGGGACTTCCTGGAGTACCACTCCCACACCTGGGTCCTGGACGAGGACGGCAACAAGGTCCGCCCGCTGGAGTCGGAGTCCGGTTTCTGGCGGATCCGCCCCGACCGCAAGATCGAGGTCACGACGACCCGCGACGACGGCACGGTGGAGATCTGGTACGGCGAGATGGCCGACCAGAAGCCGCAGATCGACCTGGCCACGGAGACGATGGCGCGCCTGCCCGACTCCCTCCCCTACAGCGGCGGCAAGCGGCTGTACGGCTACGTCAAGGGCGACCTGATGTGGGTCGGCGAGAAGCAGACCCCCGAGGTCGAGCTGCGCCCCTACATGTCCGCCCAGCTGAAGAAGGTCGTCACCCCCGAGGACGTCGAACGCTGGGCCAAGGCCCTCCCGGACGACATGCCGGACGACGGCATCGCCTTCTTCAAGTAAGCCGGGTTCCGAGAGGGCCGGCCGCCGGCAGCGGGTCAGCCCGTCGGGTACGACGTGATCGAGATCGCCGTGCCCGATCCGACGGGGCTCACCTGCAGGGTCACCCCGTCGTGGCCCTTCTTGGCGACGATGTTGGCGCTGCGGTCGCCCAGGTACTTGGAGACCGTCTGCCATCCCTCCCTGGCCAGGGCGTCCGCGTAGAACGGTCCCACCTTGTCGGGCGGATCATCGGTGGTGAGGATCGTCGTCGCGCCGAAGTGGCTCTTCTTCATGGCACCCGGATAGGCGGGCAGCGGGCCCGCCCGCGCCGTGGGCGACGCCGTCTGTGCCGGTGAGGCCGGGGAGGCTGGTGAGGCCGGGCTGGGGCTCGTCGCGGGTGCGGAGCCCGAGGTCTCGTGGGTGCACCCGCCGGGTGTCATGACGGCCGCGGCCGCACCCGCCGCGGCGACGCTTGGAATCCGCCTTCTCACGGCGCCTCCTCTGGGTCCGCTGGACGGTCGTCGGTCCCGGAGCCGTGGTTCCATCATCCCCGTCCCCCACCGCACGGCAATCGGACCGGCTCTCGCTCTCGGCAGGGCGTGCGCGCGCTCTCGGTAGGGCGGGCGTGGTTCTAGACTCGTGCGTGTGGTGAGCACCGACTGGAAGAGCGACCTCAGGCAGCGCGGCTATCGGCTGACGCCGCAGCGTCAACTCGTGCTCGAAGCCGTGGACGCGCTGGAGCACGCGACGCCCGACGCCATCCTGGTGGAAGTGCGGAAGACGGCGTCCGGGGTCAACATCTCCACCGTCTACCGGACGCTGGAGCTGCTGGAGGAACTGGGCCTGGTCAGCCACGCCCACCTCGGGCACGGTGCGCCCACCTATCACCTCGCCGACCGCCATCACCATCTGCACCTGGTGTGCCGGGACTGCGAGAACGTGATCGAGGCGGACGTCGAGGTGGCCGAGGACTTCATGGCCCAGCTGCGGCAGCAGTTCGGGTTCGACACCGACATGAAGCACTTCGCGATCTTCGGCCGGTGCGGGGACTGTTCGCTGAAGGATTCAACTACCACGTCGTAGGCTTGCTCGTATGAAGAGTCCCCTGCTGTCCCTGCCCGGCGCCGTCCCCGCCGAGGGCGTGGACGAAGGTGTCGCCGCCCACTACGGCGATCTGTTCCGCGAGCAGCGTGCCCTCGCCGACGGCACCGGATTCGTCGACCTCTCGCACCGCGGTGTCATCACCGTGACCGGCGCGGACCGGCTCGCCTGGCTGCACCTGCTGCTCACCCAGCACGTCAGCGAGCTGCCGGTCGGCGAGGCCACCGAGGCGCTGATCCTCTCCGCCCACGGGCACATCGAGCACGCCCTGTACCTCGTGGACGACGGCACGACCGTCTGGGCCCATGTGGAGCCCGGCACCCAGGAGGCGCTGATCGCGTACCTGGAGTCGATGAAGTTCTTCTACCGCGTCGAAGTCACCGACCGTACGGCCGACTTCGCGGTCGTCAGCCTGCCGGCCGGCTCGATCGCCGAGGTGCCGGACGGTGTCGTCGTCCGCGAGACGGCGTACGGCCGTGATCTGTTCCTGCCGCGCGCGGACCTGGAGTCCTTCGCGGCGGGCGCCGGTCCGGCGGCCGGGCTGCTGGCCCACGAGGCGCTGCGCGTCGAGCACCACCGGCCCCGGCTCGGCTTCGAGACGGACCACCGTACGATCCCGCACGAGCTGGGCTGGATCGGTACGGCGGTGCATCTGCAGAAGGGGTGCTACCGCGGTCAGGAGACGGTGGCCCGCGTCCAGAACCTGGGCAAGCCGCCGCGGCGGCTGGTCTTCCTGCACCTGGACGGCAGTGATGTGCATCTGCCGGTGCACGGGACCGAGATCCGGGTCGCGGAGGAGGGGGCCGACGGCCGGAAGATCGGGTTCGTGACGACGTCGGTGCGTCACCATGAGCTGGGTCCGATCGCGCTTGCGCTGGTGAAGCGGAACGTGCCCCTCGATGCGAGGCTCCTGGCCGGAGAGACGGCTGCCGCCCAGGAGGCAGTGGTCGTGCCTTAGCCCCGTGGCTTCGTGGCTGTTGCGCTGCGCGGGTCTCGCCGTGGGGGTTGCGGTGCGGTCCCGGCTGGGGGCGTGGGGGGCTGTGCGGGTCTCGCCGTGGGGGTTGCGGTGCGGTCCCGGCCGCGGGGTCGTCGTGGCTTGTCGCGCAGTTCCCCGCGCCCCTGGGGAACTGCAGTGCCGTCGGTCGTATGGCGGCCGTAGCCGTCCAGCCCCGCCGTACCCGGTGGCTAGATCTCCAGGAGGACGGTGAAGGGGCCGTCGTTGGTCAGGGAGACTCGCATCTGGGCGCCGAAGCGGCCTGTGGCGACGGTGGCGCCGAGGGTGCGGAGTTGGGTGACGACCTCGTCGACCAGGGGTTCGGCGACATCGCCGGGGGCGGCCGCGTTCCAGGTCGGCCGGCGGCCCTTGCGGGCGTCGCCGTACAGCGTGAACTGGCTGATGACGAGCAGCGGGGCATCGATGTCGCTGCACGACTTCTCGTCCTGCAGCATCCGGATCGACCAGAGCTTGCGCGCCAGTTGGGCCGCCTTCTCCTTCGTGTCGTCGTGCGTCACCCCGACCAGGACGCACAACCCCTCGCCCGAGATCGCCCCCACGGTCTCGCCATCCACGACCACATCGGCCCCGTCGACCCTCTGCACCACCGCACGCATGCGCCCCATCATGCCGGTCGCCCCGTCCGCCGTCGCGGGCGGCCTCATTATTGATCCTTAACCGTCCATCTGGGGCTGTTCGGGGGCACTCGGTCACATAGCGGCCACTTGGGGTGGCACGATGCTGTCACACGCCGGTCGAGGGGACGGTCACAGCACATGAGCACACCGAGCACCAGCGGGCGGCCGATCACGCACCGGCCGCCCGCGCAGCGCGGCGACACCGCGTCCGGACCGTCGCTGCCCGCGGAGCCGGTCCAGCCCGACCTGGCCCGGCTGAGCCTGCCCGAACTGCGTGTCCTGCGCCGCGACGCCCAGCGCGACGAGGCGGACCTCAGCTATGTACGGCGCCTGCTGCAAGGTCGTATCGACATCCTGCGCGCGGAACTGGCCCGGCGCGGCCGGGCGTCCGTGCCCGCCCCGGCGGACGCCTCCGTGGTGGAGCGGCTCTCGGAGATCCTCACCGACGCCCCGGCCCGGCAGCGTTCCTCGGCCCGTCACGTCACGCTCGGCACGCCGCACAACGAGGAGTACGGGCAGCTGGCCGCGGAGATGCTCGCCGAGGTCGAGCTCTCGGACCTCACGGCCCGCACCGATCTCGAACTCAGCACGGCCATGGGCCGCCTGGTCCGCTACGAGCAGGAGATCTCCCGGCGCCGTCAGCATCTGCAGCGCACCGCCGACGACTGCAGCGGGGAGATCGCCCGCCGCTACCGGGTGGGCGAGGCGCAGGTGGACGACCTGCTGACCTGAGCGTCCCGGCCGTGGGCGCAGGCCGGGGAAATACGGGCGACATGGCTCGTGCCGCCCGCCTACGGTGGCCCCATGACCGACGTACGAGCTGTCGCCGAGGCCGAGTTCGAGGACTGGCAGCGGGCGCTGAACACCGGGTTCCTGCGCGAACCGGTGCTGGAGCCCGAGCAACTGGAGGCCCGCCGCCGGCAGTTCGTGCCGGGCCGGCTGCTCGGCGCCTTCGACGGCGGCCGGTGCGTGGCCACGTTCCGTTCGTTCGCGCAGGAGATCACCGCGGTGGGCGGCGCGCCGGTCGCCGCCGACGCCATCTCCAACGTCACCGTCAGCCCCACCCACCGCCGGCGCGGTCTGCTCACGGGCATGATGGGCCGGGACCTGGCGGCGGCGAAGGAGCGCGGTGACGTCGTCGCCACCCTGATCGCGGCCGAGTACCCGATCTACGGCCGCTACGGCTTCGGCCCGGCGACCTGGACGACCGAGTGGACCGTCGAGGTCCCGCGCGCCGGTCTCGACCCGCGCTGGTCCGGCCCGGAGGACGGCGGCAGGATCGACCTCGTGGACGGCGCCGACGTCCGCAAGCTCGGCCCCGAGCTGCACCAGCGGATGCGGCGCGCGACGCCCGGCGCGGTCGACCGCAGCGAGCTGTGGTGGCAGACGAACACCGGTGCCGTCCGCTTCCACAAGGAGTGGACCGAGCCGTTTTACGGCGTGTACCGAGGCGCCTCGGGCGAGGTCGAGGGCCTGGTGTCGTACAAGGCCGACGACGTCTGGCACGGCAAGCAGCCGGACGACACCGCCGACGCCAGGGGGCTGCTCGCCGTGACCCCGGCGGCCGAGCGCGCGCTGTGGCGCTATCTGTGCTCGATCGACTGGATCACGAAGGTCAGGAGCGGCCCGCGCGGCCCGGACGACCTGCTGCCGTTCTACCTCCCGGACCCGCGCGCGGCCCGGGTCACCACGCACGCGGACTGGCTGTGGGTGCGGATCCTGGACGTCGTACGGGCCCTGGAGGCGCGGACGTACGAGGGGTCGGGGGAGCTGGTGTTCGAGGTCGTGGACCGGGCGGGGCTTGCCGGGGGCCGGTTCCGTCTCGATGCCTCGCCGGACGGGGTGTCCTGCACGCCCGCGGCCGGTGCCGCGGTCGATCTCACGCTGCCGGTGGACGAGTTGGCCACGGTCTGGCTCGGGGACGGGTCGCTGGCGCGGCTCGCGGCGCTCGGGCGGGTCGAGGAAGCACGAGAGGGCGCCGCCCGGAAGGCCGACGCCCTGTTCCGTACCGCCGGGCGACCGTGGTGCCCGGACCTCTTCTGATCCTTCCTTCTTCCCTCTCCCTTCTCCCGGTGACACTGACCGTTCATCCGTAGCGAGCTGTTCAGTTGTGCTGTTCAGTCGTGCTGTTGAGTCGTGCTGTTCAGTCGTGCCCCGTGTTCAGTTGTGGCTGTGCGCTGCCGTGTTCAGTTGTGACGGTGCGATGCCGGTGTTCAGTTGTGGCTGTGCGGGCTGGTGCGTCGTGGCTGTTGCGCTTCGGTGGCCGCCCCCTGTCCGGGCTCCCGGCTCCCCTCCGGAAGGGAGCCCGGTCGGCCAACCACTGAAAAGCTCGACCATGTTGTGCGAAGTTGGCGACCAACTCCACAGTACTTATTCCGCTTGGGCCCGTCTTATAACCACCTTCCCGCGAACTGCCAGAAGATGGCGGGAAGTTGTAGTGTTTCTGTGTGGACCCGGAACACGCCCCCGTGGAAGGGCAACAGAGGTCACAGCGATCACAGCGGTCACGCGCGTCACACCGCGAGGTGGCCGACGCCCTGCGCACCCGGATCAGGTCCGGTGCGCTGCGGCCGGGCCAGCGCCTGCCGACCCAGGCCAGGCTCGCCGACGAGTTCGGCGTCGAGCGCGGAGCCGTACGCGAGGCGCTGCGCATCCTGCAGTCCGAGCATCTGCTCGCCAACGTGTCCAAGGGCAGCCCCGCCACCGTGGCCGTGCCGCCGCTCCCGGGCCGGTTCCCGGCCGGCCCCGCCGCCGCCCCGCAGCCCACCATGGTGGGCCTCGCGCCCCGCGTCGCCGCGGCCTTCGCCGCCCCGCACGTCGAGATAGACGCGCTGTGCCTCACCTCGGTCTCGCTCACCCTGGCGATCGGCGAGCCACTGCGGCAGATCCACGCAGGATGGCTGAAACCGGCCAAGATCGACGTACGGCTGCTGCTGCCCAGCCGGGACATCGACCTCGCCTTCCCGGCCCCGGCGGACGGCGCCGACGGCGCGCTGCTGCACCGGCGCTGGCTGGCCCAGCGCAACGCCCAGGGCCAGGTGCTGCGCAACAACCTCCTGGCCCTGCGCACCACGCACGGCATCGACGTACACGTCTCGTTCCGTGCGCTGCCGTTCACCCCGCCGGTCAAGCTGTACCTGATCAACGGGGCCGAGGCGCTGTTCGCCTTCTACACGCTGACGCGCCGCGAGCGGGAGATCGAGCAGGAGCACCTGCAGCTGTACGACGCCGAGGGCACCCGGTCCATGCTGTTCCCCTTCCAGCAGGGCGCGGGCGCGGGCCTGCGGGACACCACCTTCGTGGAGCAGTCCCACCTGTGGTTCAACGCGCTGTGGGAGACGATCAGTTCGGACCTGGTGCTGACGCCCTGAAGGCTCGGTCCCGGCGCACCTTCACAGGACCGGCCCGGCGAGGAGCACCGCGAGCAGGACGGCGCCGGCGGAGCTGACCGCCGGGCTCTTGGCCTTGATGCCGACGGAGAACAGGAGCAGGCCGACGATGCCGGCCGCGCCGAACCTCAGCTGGACGAGCTGCTCGAAGCCGACGACGAAGAGTGCGCTGGCGAGGGCGAGGACAGGCATGTTGGTTCCCCCTTCCGGTCTGCCAACTCGACCAAGTTGGCAACCAACTCTGATTTAGTTGTCCCCACTTGGCCCCTACTTACAAACAGCTTTGGAACAACTCCCCGTAGATGGATAGAGGTTGTAGCGTTTGGTCGTGACCCAGGAGAACGTGGCTGTGAACGGCAGAAGGCTCACGCCCCAGGAGATCGCCGACACCCTGCGCGAGCGGATCCGCAGCGGCGACCTCGTGGCGGGCGAGCGCCTGCCCACCCAGGCCGAGCTGGCCGACGAGTTCGGCGTGGAACGCGGTGCCGTCCGCCAGGCCCTGCGCGCACTGCACGAGGACGGCCTGCTCAGCGACGTCAGCAAGGGCAGCCCGCCGCGGATCGCCGAACGCGCCCCCGCGCTGGACGAGCCCCAGCCGACGATGGTGGCCCTCGCCCCCCGGCTGACCGAGGCGTTCTGCGCGCCGCACGTCCGTATCGACGCCGTGTGCCTGACCGCGCAGAGCCTGATCCCCGCGCTCGGCGAACCGCTGCGCATGATCCACGAGGGCCGCATCCGCCCCGAGCGGATCGACGCCCGCATCCTGCTGCCGTCCCGGGACATCAACCTCGCCTTCCCGGTCTCGGTCGACTCCCGGCACGAGGACGACGACCTCGTGCACCAGCGCTGGCTGGCGATGCGCAACGCCCAGGGCCAGGTCCTGCAGTACAACCTCCAGGCCCTGCGCTCCACCCACGACATCGACGTACAGGTCACCTTCCGGGCCCTGCCGTTCACCCCGCCCGCCAAGCTGTACCTGCTCAACGGCGTGGAGGCGCTGTACGCGTACTACCTGGTCAGCCGGCGCGAGGAACCGACGGACGGCGGAACGCTGGAGATGTTCGACACCCTCGGCTCCGAATCCATGCTGTTCTCCTTCGAGATGCGGGCCGGGCGACGGGACGCGGCGTTCGTGCAGCAGTCCCAGAAGTGGTTCGACGCCCTCTGGGAAACCATCACCACGGACCTGACACTCTCCTAGTGACTTCTGAGACGACGAAGACGGGACCGGCGGGGGCCGGCGGCGCGCACGCGAGCGAGAGCCTCCTGGAACTGATCAGTCACGTCCGCGTGGTCCTGTGGGACTTCGACGGGCCGATCTGCCGTCTGTTCGCAGGACATTCGGCGGAACGGGTGGCGAACGAGCTGGTGGACTGGCTCGAAGGCCGAGGGCTGCACGGACTGCTCAGCGAGGAGGAACGGGAGTCGCTCGACCCGCACGTCGTGCTGCGCGCCGTCGACCGCAGACACCCCGGCAGCGACCTCGTGGCCGAGCTGGAGGAGCGCCTCACCCACGAGGAGCTGCGCGCCGCGACCTCCGCGATGCCCACCGCCTGGGCCGACCCCCTGATACGCACCTGGACGGCGGTCGGCTCCCGGCTCGCCATCGCCACCAACAACTCCCCGCGCGTGGTCCGCGCCTACCTCGAAGACCGCGGCCTGACGGGGTGCTTCACCCCCCACATCTACGGCCGCACCCAGGACCTGCACCACCTCAAACCGCACCCGCACTGCCTCAACCGCGCCCTCAACGCGATGGGCGCCGCCCCTACGGCCGCCCTGATGATCGGCGACACTCCCTCGGACCTCGAAGCCGCACGTGAGGCCCGCGTCCCCTTCCTCGGCTACGCGCGCAACGAACGCAAGGCCAAGCCCTTGCACGATGCCGGAGCCGAACACGTCGTACCGACCCTCGAACCACTGCTGCGGGCACTGCGCGGTCGGTGAGGCTGGTGTCGGCGGCATGTGGGTAGGTACGCCGTGTGACGGACAACCGGAAGGACGAGTCAGGCGGCGTCGAGTTCCGGCGGATCGCGGAGGAGTTGCGGGTGCGGATCGCCGACGGCGGCTATCCGCTCGGCACCTTCCTGCCGTCCCAGAACGAGCTCGCCACGGAGTTCGGCGTCTCCCGGGACACCGTCCAGCGGGTACTGCGGGAACTGCGCGGAGAAGGGTGGATCGAGTCCCGCCAGGGCCAGGGCTCACGCGTCGTCAAGAGCCGGCACATCCACTCCTCCACCCCGCGCGCCTCGCGCTCCCGTCATCCCATGACCCTGGGACCACTGATCGGGGAGGCGTTCGAGCAGAGCGAGGTGACGCTGGACATCTACACACTGACCTCCGAGAGTCTGGACATCCACATCCATGCCCAGGCGGAGCGGATCCGGGCCGGCGCCATCGCGCCGCAGCGGATCGCCCTGCGCATGGTGCTCCCGTCCGAGACCGGCTTCCTGCCCTATCCCCGGGGCGTGGACTCCAAGGACGACGAGGTCCTGCAGGAGCGGCTGCGGGAGATCACCGAGCGCCACACCGCCTCCCTCCACAAGGTCCTCGGCGAACTGCGCACCGAGAAGCTGGTGCCCTCCGTGGAGTACGAGTTCCGCCGCGCCCCGCTCACCCCGGCGTTCAAGCTGTACGTCATCAACGGCGCCGAGGTGCTGCACGGCCCCTACATACCGATCAGGCGCCCGGTGGTGCTGGACAGCGGCGAGGTGGTCGAGGCGGTGGACGTCCTGGGACTCGGTGCCACGCTCACCCACCACGTGCGCGACACCGGCCGCCCGGACTCGCCCGGCTCGACGTTCGTCGCGAGCATGACGGCGTGGTTCGAGGCGGTCTGGGAACTTCTCAGCGATGAGACGTAGCCCACAGGGGGTCCGTGATGACCGGGTACTCAGGCTTGATGTCGGCCAGTTTCTCCCAGAGATTGCGGTGGCATTCCATGTGATGTTCGGCTATCTGCCTGGTCGAAAGTGCCGTGGAACGCAGGTCCCAGCCGACGTAGCGGGCTCGACCGTAGAGCGGGGCATAGCCCTCGGCGTCCAGGATCTGGTGGGTTTTTTCCTTCCACTCGATTTCTCTGTGCTTGATGCCGTACGGCGTGGAGAAGACGGTCTCCTGGTTGAGGATGTAAAGCTTCCGCTCGGGTATTTGTGGTGACTCCCGGATCTCGCAGGAAATGATGATCCGTGGATTTCTTCGATGTACGGCTTCCAGCCACTCCCTCAACGTGTTCCAGTTCTCCGTGGTGAAGCGGTCCCGCATGCGCTCCCGGTTCTCCGGGCCGTCGCGGAAGTAATACATTCTGTGCCCGGACTCACTGCTTCCGGGGACCTCGGCGAGGCCGCCCGGAAGGCCCATCGGCAGGTTCGTATGAGCGATGATGATGTACAACTTCAGCTCGACGGTGTGCACTTCGTTGTCGGCCATCGTCTCCAGCGGTGCCCGGAGCGCGGCGAGCAGTGTCTGCATGGTGAAGCCGGAGAAGTCGATCCGCACGACGCGCGACGTGAACGCCTCACGGAACGCGGCATGCAGCTCGTCCTCCTTTGCGAAGACATGGACGCCCGACACCTCCTTGGGCTCGGACTCGCCGATGGCGTCGAAGAGGATGAGTGCCATCAGTGCGGCGAACGAGCCACCTAGTAGTTGCTGCCCCTTCAAGGCGTCGCCCAGCGGATCGATGACCTCGGCGGCGACGCCGAGCAGCGCGACCAGGCCGAGCAGCCACCGCACGATGCGCGGCTTCCACCCGCTCAGCGTGGTCCGGAGGAGTTCGAGTCTGTTGGGACCGTTGTCGCCCGGACTGCGAAATGACACACAAACCCCCGTGCGCGCCGTGGTGTGAGGGGGATGATGATGCCCCGCACGGGTCAGGTGCACACCAACAGGGGTGTGGAACTGGTCAGTTGAGGTTGTGCAGGGTCTGGGCGGCCTGGCGGAGCGGAGTGTGGGAGTCCACGACCCCGTCCGCGCCGCGGCGTGTCATCTCCTGGGCGTGGAGCACCGAGGGAGTGTGTCCGAGGAAGAGGGTCCCGGCCTCTCGGGCCGCTTGGAGGTCGGTGAGCTGGTCGCCGATGAGCAGGGTACGTTCGGCCGGCAGTTCCAGGTGTCGCAGGGCGCAGTGCACGGAGTACGGGTCCGGCTTCAGGTGCCGCAGTTCCTCTGGATCGCGCCCCACCACATGGTCGAACTTGGACGGCATCTGCCAGTTCTTGAGGAACTCCCAGACCGGACCGTCCGAGTTGTTGCTGACGATCACCAGCCGCAAGTCGAGTCGGAGCAGGGCGTCGATGAGGGGTACGAGGCCATGGACCGGCTTGGCGGCTTCGACGGCCTTGTACTCGTAACGGGTGACGATGGCCTCGGCCGTGCTGAGACCGCGGAGGTCGCGGTGGGCGATGGAGGGCCGGTCGAACATGTCTCTCAGGCGGCGGAGGACGCCGTGGGAGTCGTCGCACTCCTCGACGTCGGGGTCCAGCGGGCCCCATATCCTTCGGACAGCATCCTTGATCTCCTGGGCGACGGGTGCGGTCGACTCGTCCCGGAACAGATCGGTGACCGGCCCGTCGAAGTCGAACAGCACGGCATCCACTCCGCGCAGCAGGCGCTGGAGCATCGTGTGTTGGTCGTGGGCGCCACCCATGGGCCTCCTCCTGCCGTCACGAGTCAGTGTGGACCACAGCGGGCCGCGCTGCCAGCATCGCGGGCAAGGGCACGAGCCGACGCGGTCGCACGCGTGCGGGCACACGTGTGCGTTGGATCGCCGCCGGGAGCGACCGGCTTCGAGGAACCGGCGGCTCAGGTACGTCACACGCCTGTAAGGGGAGTACCGTGCTGCCACTTCAGTACCCCTCGCAAGGGTCCAAGGCGAGAGAAACGGGCAATGTCCCCCGAAGCATCTTCGATTGCTCGACTGTATGCGGTCGAGATGAGCGGCGACGAGAGTGCCGTCGAGGGCCCGCTCCACGGGTATCACCATGAGACGTACGTTTTTCCGCTGCCCGGTGAGGTGGGCCGGCGGCGCCCCGGACGGTGGAAGTGCCGCGAGCCGCGAGCCGATCTGCTGTGGTTCGACCGGCGCTGCTTCGAGTCGGAAGAGCACTTGCTGCGGGTTCTGGACGGCAGGATCCGCGGCATTCCGGAGATCGTCGAAGTCGACGGCCTGGGGCTGCAGCGTTTCATCGAGGGGCAGACGCTGGGGGACCTCCACAAGGCTGGCGAGGCCGTTCCGGAGGTGTTTTGCGACCAGATCATCGATGTGTTCAGGCAGTTGCTCGCCGTCGCTCCCGCCACGCTCACGGTCAAACGAAGGTGCGAGAGGCGGGACCGTCCGGATGACGGCGACACCGAGGGATTCCTGGAGAGGCTTGTTCATTTCACCGAGCACCGGGTGTACGAACACAACAGGGAGAGATTCGAGCGGTTCTTCCTCGAACTCGGAGTTGACCGAGGTTCGTTTGAGTACTTGCGCAAGCACCTCTCCGGGCTGAGCGAACGACCGTTCTGCCTCCTCCATGCGGATTTGCATCGCGAGAACTTCATCATCGACGCCGAACAGCGCCTGTGGACCATCGACTGGGAACTCGCGATGGTCGGCGACCCGTTGTATGACCTGGCCACTCATATCCACCTCATGCGTTACCCGGACCGGCAGGCCCGCATCATGGCTGAACGGTGGGGCAGGGCCGTCGAGAAGATCCGTCCCGGCAGCTCCCACGGCTGGCGACACGATCTGGGCCGGCTCATGGCCTACAAGAAGGCACAGTCCGTCTTCACCGATGGGATCCGGACCGCACTGCTGCTGGACACGGTTTCCGGCGCCGGACCCGAACAACTGGATTCGGCCGCGTTCAGGCTCCACGGGATCCTGTCCGACGCCGCGGTACCGCTGGGCCTCGGTCTTGTCCCCGGCCCGGACCGGATCGCGGCGGCACTGACGCGCTGGTGTCATGAGTACGGCACCGGACCGGGGGAATCGGACTGCTGATGAACGGGGCTCTGGTACACCTGTTGTAGCGGTCGGGGGCTCTCGTGTGGCGGCCGTATGGTGTCCGCCCGTCCTCAACGTGACACTGGAGCGGCCGATGGCTGCACTCTCTGTTCCACGCCCCCGGGGCGGGGACCGCAGTAGCAGCGCGCCGGGCGACGTCTGCCGCACATGGCCGTACGCCGTGTGGCGGGAGTTTGTTGAGCAGGCCACTCGGACAGGGGAGGCGAGCGGGGGTTTCCACAATCAGAACCACGTGCTCCCGCTGACCGAGCCGGTGGCCCGGCTGCTCGGGCTGGAGGCGGGCACTTCCGTGACCGTGCGGGTGCCGCGCCGTGGCGTGCTGCCCGTGGTGATCCGCACCTGGCAGAACGAGGCCGCCATCCTGCGGGCCCTCAAGGCGTCCTGTCGTATGTGCCCGAATGCCTGGCCGAGGGCGACGGGTTCGCCATCCACAGCTATGTGGAAGGCGTGCCGCTCTCCAGCGTCTGCGGCGACGGCAAACCCGTGGACGGCCTGCTGATAAGAGAACTCGCGGGCCTGCTCGCGGAGAGCGCCCAGGTGCGCGGTGACGCCGCGCTGCCGCCCCTGCCGTCCCTGTGGCCCCAGAACTACACCGACAGCCAGGGCTTCCTGCAGGCCCTCGCCCACATGGCCGACCTGCAGATCCGCAGGGCCAACCGGGCGTGCTTCGGCGGCCTGTTCGCCGCGCTCGGCATCCCCGAGGACGCCTTGGTCCGGCTGGCCGAACGGGTGCCGCCGATGTCCCGGCGCCCGTACAGCCTGCTCCACGGCGACCTGCACCGCGACAACCTGATCATGTCGTACGGCGGCGCCCCTCCCCTGATCTGCGTCGACTGGGAGCTGGCCACCTACGGCGACCCGCTGCACGACCTCGCCACCCACCTCGTGCGGATGCACTACCCGGACCACCAGTGGGACGAGGTCGTCGAGGCCTGGGTGCGCGCCATGCGCGAGGTCCGGCCCGCGGCCGTCAACGGCGTGGCCCGGGATCTGCGGCACTACGTCGCCTTCGAGCGGGCCCAGTCCGTGTACCCCGACGTGATGCGGGCCGCGCAGTCCCTGGAGGAGTACGTCGACGACGAGAGCCTGGGCGAGGCGACGGCCCGGGTCCGCGGTGCCCTGGAGGCGGGCGCGGAGCCACTGCGGCTCCCGCATGTGCCGGGGGAGCGGGAGATCGAGCGGATCCTGCTCCGCTGGGTCTCCGCACGGCCGGGTGCTCCGGAGCGGCACGGCGGCGGTGACCGGGGCGGTGCCGTGGATCGGTGCGGCAGCGGTGATTCGCGCGGTGGCGGTGACCGGCACGGCAGCGACGACCGGAGCGGCAGCGGTGACCAGCGCGGCAGCGGTGACAGGCGCGGCGGCGGCCGGCGTGTCCCGGGCGCCCGGGTGATCGACTGGAAGCCGGACGGACGCGTCCCGGAGCACCCCGAGTTCCCGCACGCCGCCGTCCGGGACGCGCTGCTGCTGGAGGGCGCGGCACCGGCCGACCGGGTGTTCAAGGGCACCGTGCACCTGAACTCGGTGCTCCAGGTGCCCGGTGTCGCCTTCCCCGTGGTGATCCGCCGCAAGGTCGCGGCGGTCCCCCGGCGCGAGCGCAGCTTCCTCAGCGAGCACGCCGTCCTCGCCGCGATCGAGCGGTCCGGTGCGGACGTGGCCGCGCCCCGGGTGCTGGCGCTCGGCGAGAGCCATTGACCCGCCTGGACGAGCCGGCCGAACTGGCCAGATGAGCCGGGCGGGTTGTCGTGGGGCTGTCGTGCGGTGCCCTGGCGGGGGTGGGGGCTACTTCCCGCTGTCCTCTGCCAGGGTGTGCGCGACGAGGGCGTTGGCGTGGCCGTGGCCCAGCCCGTGTTCGGCCTTGAGCCAGGCCACGAGCTCCATGTGCTTGGTCAGTTCCGAGGCGCGGACGAGGTCCTTCCACTCCGCGACGGGACGGCCGTACTTCTTCTCGATCGCGGGGAAGTAGCTGGCGGGGCCCTTCACGGGTGAGGTCATGCGGCGGTCTCCTGTGATCGCGGGAACTGATGGTGTGACGTCGGACTGGAACCAGACAGTACTCACGCCGCGCAGATGCCGGCGACCGTATCGGCGAAGGTCCGGGCGAGCGGAGCGAGGGCGTCCCAGCGGCGTACGGCCCAGCCGACCGGGAGCGGTGGCAGGTCGGGGACGGGGATGAGGCGGAGCGGGCTGTCGTCGCCGGGTACCGGCCGGCCGGGCAGGGCGGGGACGACGGCGTGGCCGAGGCCGAGTTCGGCCAGCAGGACGGCGGTGTCCCAGTCGGCCACGCTGGTGTCGGAGCTGCTGCGGACGCCCAGCCCGGCGAGGGCCGTGTCGAGGAGGGCGCCCGAGGTGGAGTTCTGCGGCAGCCGGATGAGGCTGATGCCGGCGAGGTCGGCCACGCCGACGCGGGTCCGGGCGGCGAGCGGGTCGTCGGCGCGGACGGCCAGCACCCAGGGCAGGTCGACGACGGTGCGCTGCTCGATGCCGCGCACGGGGCTGCCGATGGTGACCCAGGCGAGGTCCAGGTTGCCGGCGACGAGGGCGTCGAAGCAGCTCCGGCTGGAGGTCTCGGTCTGGAACTCCAGGTTCACCTTCGGATAGCGCTGCCGGAAGGCGACGACGCCCTCGGCCATGAAGTGCCGTACGGTCGTCCCGCCCGTGGTCACGCGCACCGAGCCGCTGTCGCCGCTGACCAGGTCTCCCAGGCGCCGCAGGGCCAGATCCAGACCGGCGATGCCGTCGGCGGCGGCGTCCCTGAGGACACGTCCCGCGTGGGTGGGTACGACGCCTCGGGCCCGGCGTTCCAGGAGGCTCACCCCGGTCTCCCGTTCCAGCCGCTTCACGTGCTGGCTGACCGCGGACTGGGTGCAGGCCAGCTCGCGGGCGACGGCGCTGAGGCTGCCGGCCCGGCACACGGCCACGAAGACACGGAGGTCGTCCAACGTCATAACTCCAAGCTATAGCTTGGGTGTTCCTAGGAATCCATAGGATTGACCGGGGTAGTCGCTCCTGGGGATGATCAGCGCAGGGCCCAGGGCGGCAACCCGTCCGGCGCCTCCGCGGGGTCCGGACCCGGGCGGAGGGACGGACGGGTGCCGACCCGAGCGACGGAAGGAACCGCCTTGTGTCCGCTCCCCCTCCCGCTGCTTCCCCTCCCGCTGCTTCCCGTCCCCCTGCTTCCCGTCCTCCGGCTTCCCCTCCCGCCGCCGGCCAGGCTGTCGCCCTCCTGCGCGAACTCGGCGCCGCGGACATCGCTCACCCGGGCGGCACCCTTCTCGTGCACCTCCAGCGCGTCCGGGAACAACTCGCCGCATGGGGCGCCCGCCCCACCCTCCAGCTCGCGGGCCTGTGCCACGCGGCCTACGGCACCGACGGCTTTCCCACCGCCCTGCTGCCCCTGGACCGCCACCCCGAACTCGCGGCGGTGATCGGCGCCGAGGCCGAAGCGATCGTGTACCTCTACGCCTCGTGCGACCGGAAGGCCACCTACCCGGCCCTCGCGGACCCTGCCGCGCCCTTCCACGACCGCTTCACCGCCCGCGCTCACGTCCCCGACCCGCACCTGCGCCGCGACTTCGCCGAACTCTCCGCCGCCAACGAACTCGACCTCGCCCGCGTCGACCCCGCCTTCCGCGCGACCTGGGGACCCGAACTCCTCACCCTCTTCACCCGCCTCCGCCCCCTGCTGAGCCCCCCGGCCTGGTCGGACTGCCGTACGGTGCTCACCCACGCACCGAGGAGCCGAGAGGAGACGAGTTGATCACGGAGCACCAGCAGAAGCTGCGGGAGCGCTACCTCGCCGCCACCGTCATACCGGCCCCCGAGCCCTGGCAGCCGGTGCTGGATCGCAGGCCCATCGGGGGCCTCCTCGGTATCGGATTCGCCGCCCACCCGGGCGACGGCCACGACCTCGTCATGGTCGTGTCCAGCGACGGCCACGGACTCTTCGACGCGGTCACCGGCGAGAAGATCGCCCGCGACCGGGACCCGGACCCCGACACGAGCACCCCCGACGCCCACCCGGACCTCACCTGCCCCGGCCTCGGCCCGATCGGGGGCACCCCGGTACGCATAGCGGGGCTCTTCGGCGGCGGCCTGCACAGCACCACACCGGACGGCTGGACCCTGGACGTCGTCACCCCCGAGTGGCCCCACGACCGCGTCATCCTCTCCACCGACGGCGGCTCCCACAAAGGCCCGGCGGGAGGGACGTGGTGGCACATCCTCCACTCCGAGCACTCAGAACTCCGCACAGCCGGCTTCTCCCCCTCCGGCCTGACCCTGGCCATCGCCACCAGCAGCGACCTCACCCTCTGGACCCGGCCTGAGCTCCACTTCACCGACTGAGCGGACGGCGGGACGTCGCACGAGAGGACGCGGGTTCCCCGCGGGATGACGCACTTTTGCAAGCGGGGTGCTTGCAATTGTTAGCAAGGGTGAGGCATGGTGGAGGCATGGCATCGCTCAACGTCGGCAATCTCGGTGAGTACCTGCGCGAGCAGCGGCGCAACGCACAGCTGTCGCTGCGGCAGCTCGCCGATGCCGCCGGGGTGTCCAATCCGTACCTGAGCCAGATCGAGCGCGGGCTGCGCAAGCCGAGCGCGGAGGTGCTCCAGCAGGTCGCCAAGGCGCTGCGCATCTCCGCCGAGACGCTGTACGTCCGCGCCGGCATCCTCGACGCCGAACGCGACGGCGAGGACCGCGTCCGCGAAGGCGCGACCCGTGCCGTCATCCTCGCCGATCCCTCGCTGAACGAGCGGCAGAAGCAGGTGCTGCTCCAGATCTACGAGTCCTTCCGCAAGGAGAACGGGTTCGGGACCGGCGAGCCGCAGCACGCGAGCGGCGGCGGTACGGGGGGCGGTACGGGGGACGCGGAGGGGACGCCCGGCGGCAGTGGCGCACCGGGTGACCTCGACGGTCCGGGCACGGACACCGGGAGCGATCCGAGCGACACCGAAGACCACGGCGACACCGCCGTACGCGGGAGCCGTAAGGCCGGCGGTGACGCCGGTCCGCGGCGGGCGACGGGTTGAGGCGGGCCCTCGACAAGTCAGCCACCGGTCGCCGTACCGCGGACCACACGAACCTCAGCCGAACGCGAATCCGGGAGGACCACCACCATGGCCATCAGCGACGACCTGCGCAAGACCTTCAGCGACCCGACCCCGTTCTACTTCGCCGCCGGCACCGCCGACCTCGCCCTCCAGCAGGCCAAGAAGGTGCCCGCCCTGGTCGAGCAGCTGCGCACCGAGGCCCCGGCCCGGATCGAGAAGGTGCGCACCACCGACCCGAAGGCCGTGCAGGAGAAGGCCGCCGCCCGCGCCAAGGAGGCGCAGGAGGTCCTGCAGACCAAGGTCAACGAGTTCATCGGGACCCTCGACGTCGACCTGAAGAAGTTCGGCGAGACGGCTCAGGACCTCGCGCTGCGGGGTGTCGGCGTCGCCGCCGAGTACGCCGTCAAGGCCCGTGAGACGTACGAGAAGGTCGCCGAGCACGGCGAGCAGGCCGTGAAGCAGTGGCGCGGCGACGCCGCCGAGGACATCGAGGACTTCGCGATCGTCGTCGAGGGCAAGCCCGAGCCGGCCGTCGTCAAGCCGGTCGTCGTCAAGGAGGAGCCGAAGCCGGCCGTGGCCGAGGCGTCCGCCGGGACGGAGTCCGCGGCGGCGAAGAAGCCCGTGGCGAAGAAGGCCCCGGCCGCCCGCAAGGCCACCCCCGTGAAGAAGACGACCCCGCCGGCCAAGTGAGCGTGGGCGACGAGGTGTGAACGGGCCGGGCACCCTTGGGGTGCCCGGCCCGTTGTACGGGTAACGGGTACGGTGACGGCGTACGGTCGGTCGGGAGACAGCGGGCGGTGGGCAGCATGCTGATGTTGGGCTTCGCGGGGTTCATGGGGATCTTGAAGATCGTCCTCATGGCGCTGGCCGCGTTCGGGCTCGTCGACGCCGCGTTCCGGCGCGAGGACGCCTTCCGGGCGGCCGACAAGCAGAACAAGGTGTTCTGGCTGATCATCCTCGGGCTCGCGCTCGTGGTGAGTGCGATGTTCTCGATCCTCGGCATCCTGCCGATCGCGGGCCTGATCGCGAGCATCGTCTACATCGTGGACGTGCGTCCCGCGGTCAAGCAGGCCTCCGGGGGCGGCAACGGCTGGGGCCGCCGCCGCGGCGGAAGCAGCAGCGACGGTCCGTACGGTCCGTACAACGGCCGCCGCTGAGCCCCTGGCCCCTGCGAAGCCCTCAGCTTCGGGGGTCCGGATCCGTCCCCCTCGGGGGTCCCTCAGTCTCGGGGGTCTCTTGGCCTCGGGGCCCCTCAGCCCTGTGGATCCCCCCGGGCGGAGCCCCCAGCCTCGGGAAGTCCCCGGCCTCGGGAAGTCCTCAGCCTCGCGGAACCCTCAGCCCTGCGTAACCCCAGTCCCATGGCCCCCCGGGCGGATTCCTACGGCGTTCTGTCCAGCAGGACCACCGCGAGGTCGTCCGTCAGCTCGCCGCCGTTGAGGTCGCGGACCTCGTGCACGGCGGCGCGCAGCAGATGCTCGCCGCGCAGGCCCTCGCCCAGCTGGCGGCGGATCATCGCGACCATGCCGTCCTGGCCCAGGCGCTCCTTGCCCGCGCCGACGCGGCCCTCGATCAGGCCGTCGGTGTAGAGCATCAGGCTCCACTCGGACCCCAGTTCCACCTGCATCCGCGGCCAGCGGGCGCCGGGGAGCAGACCGAGGGCGGGGCCGTTCTTGTCGTACGGCAGCAGCTCCGCCTCCCGGCCGGGACGGGCGATCAGCGGCGCCGGGTGGCCGGCCAGGCACAGGCCGGCGCGGCGGCCGTCGGGGGCGATGTCCACCGTGCACAGCGTCGCGAAGATCTCCTCGTCCGAGCGCTCGTGCTCCAGCACCTCCTGGAGCGTGCTCAGCAGCTCGTCCCCGCACAGTCCGGCCAGCGTCAGCGCCCGCCAGGCGATGCGCAGCTCCACGCCGAGCGCGGCCTCGTCCGGGCCGTGGCCGCAGACGTCGCCGATCATGGCGTGCACGGTGCCGTCGGGGGTGCGCACCGCGTCGTAGAAGTCGCCGCCGAGCAGGGCGCGCGAGCGGCCGGGGCGGTAGCGCGCGGCGAATCGCAGCGAGGAGCCCTCCAGCAGCGGGGTCGGCAGCAGACCGCGCTCCAGGCGGCGGTTCTCCTGCGCGCGCAGCCTGCTCTCGGTCAGCCGTCGCTCGGCGGTGTCGGAACGTTTCCGCTCCACCGCGTAGCGGATCGCGCGGCTCAGCAGCCGGCTGTCCAGCTCGTCGCGGAACAGGTAGTCCTGGGCGCCCACGCGCACGGCCTCGGCGCCGCGCTCGGCGTCGCCGGAGGCGGTCAGGGCGAGCACGGCGTGCCGGGGCGCGAGCTTGAGCACGTGCCGGAGCATGGCCAGCTCGTCGGCGTCCGGGCCGTCGGCCTCGGCGGGCCGGCCGGAGGCCGGAAGGGCGAGGTCCAGCAGGATGCAGTGGACGTCGTCGGTGAGCAGCCGCCCGGCCTCGGTGAGGTTGCGGGCGGTACGGACGCGGATGGGGCGGCCGGCCGAGTCCTGCAGATCGGGCACGAGCTGGCCGGCCGGGTCGTCCTCTATCAGCAGCAGGGTGAGAGGGGCGCCGGTCGTGGCGTTGGTCGCGGCGCCTCGGTGTGCCTCTTCCTTGAGGGGGCCGCCACTCATGGAGGCGGCCTGCGCCTGACCACTCTCCACGGCCGGGATCGCTCTCTGCCGCGGTACGGGTACGGGCATTTCCTGGTTCCTTCCCTCCCCCCGAGGGCACGGCGGCGTCGAGGGACCTCGGGCCACCGACGGGTGACCATAGCGGTACCTGCCGCCCCGATGGAATGGTGTGAGCCGCGTCGCTCGTGCGCAGGCCGCTGTCATATGCCGCTTTCCGTACCGCAGTTGGACAGGACGCCGTGGGGCTGGGGATGACGAAGCTCACTACCCGTCCGGGTTTCGGCGGGTGTTGTGGTGGAGTGGGTCACATGGCGTGCGTCACGTGTGGGGCGCGTCCGCGGTGTGGGGCCGGTGTGTCGTGGGGCCGGTGTGTTGTGAGGTCTGTGTGGCGTGAGGTCTGTGTGTTGTCGGGGCCCGCGTCGTGAGGCCCCCGTGTCGTGAGGCCCCCGCGTTGTCGGGCCCCCGTGTCGTGAGGCCCCCGCGTGGTGAGGCCTACGCGTCCGGTCGTACGACTCCCAGGATCGGCATCGAGCCCGCGCCCGCGACGGTCACCCACCGTCCGGGGCGCGGGGCGTGGATGATCGCGCCGTCGCCGACGTACATGGCGACGTGGCTGGCGTCGCCGAAGTAGATGATGAGGTCGCCGGGGCGCATGTCCTTGACGGCGACGTGCTTGAGCTGCTTCCACTGCTCCTGCGAGGTGCGCGGGACGGGGTGGCCGGCGCTGGCCCACGCCTGGGAGGTGAGGCCGGAACAGTCGAAGGAGCCGGGGCCCTCGGCGCCCCACACGTAGGGCTTGCCGAGCTGGGCCGTGGCGAACGCGACCGCCTTCTTCCCCGGTGCCGAGGCCTTGCTCTTGATCTCCTTGAGCACGCCCGTGTCCAGCCAGGCGGTCTGCGCCTCGTAGGCGGACTGCTGCTCCAGCGCGGCGAGCCGCTCCCGCTGCTTCTTCTCCAGCCGGGACTCGAGCTTCTCGGCGGCGGTGATCTGCTTCTTGATCTTCTTCTTGGCGGCGGCCTTCTGCTTGCGGTTGGCCTCCAACTTCTCCCACTGCGCCGAGGCGTCGTCCGCGTATCGCCGCAACTGCTCTTGGAGGCGGGTCCGTTCGGTGAGCAGCTTCTTGGCCGCCCGCTCGCCGTTGAGTACCGTCCCGGCCCCGTCGGCGAACTGCTGCGGATCGCCGCTGAGCAGGAACTGGGCCGTGGGCGGCAGGCCTCCGTTGCGGTACTGGGCGCGGGCGGCGGCGCCGGCCTGGTCCTTCAGCTCGTCCAGCTTCTTCTGGCCTGCGACGATCTTCCGGGCCAGTTCGACGATCTGCGCGGACTGCTTCTCGGTCTGCTCCTCGGCCGCGTTGTAGGCGTCGGTGGCCACGGCGGCGTCGTGGTAGAGCTTGTCGAGCTTCTCGCGGACCTTCTCCAGATCCTTGTCCGGCAGGGGAGTCGGGGTGGTGCCGCGTGTCGCGCGCGTGTGCGGTGTGGGGGCGGGGGTTGAGGTCGGGGTCGGGGTGGGCGCGGCGACCGCCGTGCCCGGGGCCGCCAGCACGGTCGCCGCGCAGACCGCGGTCACGGCGGCGGCGAGCAGGCCACGCTTGCCTGTACCCATTCCTGAGCCCCCAAGCTGATTTACCGTCAGTAACTTACGGATGCCCGGGGGATCGTGCCACGATGCGGCGCAAAGTGACAGAGGTCGGCGGAAGTCGGATTTTCCGCGCCCCCCTTCACCCCCACTTCCGTGCATGTCCCCCCGCGCCCCTGCGAGTACGGCTATTTCCCCGCCGATGTGACGAACGACGCACGGAGATCGTTCCGCCCTCGCATCACCCACACGGGGTCACTCCGTTCGGCTGGGCGGGGTCATGCAGTTCGCCCGGGAGGGGCCGCGCAGTTCACCTGGGCGGAGCCGTGCGGTTCGCCCAAGCGGTCTCCCATGGGCCTTCCCTGGGTCCTCCCTGGGTCCTCCCTGGGTCCTCCCTGGGTCCTCCTTGGGTCACCTGTGGGGCTTCCGTGGGGCCCCGTGGGTCACTTGGAGGGGTTCCGTTGGTCCTCCGTGGGCTCCGAGGGTCGCCCGAGGAGTCCCTGTGGGGTACTTGAGAGGTCTCCACGGTTCTCTGCGGTCACCCGTGGGTCCTCTTGCGGGTCACTCGCGGGTTCTCCGTGGTGCTCTGAGGGCCGTCCGCGGGTTCTCTGTGGGGCACTTGA
Organism: Streptomyces sp. NPDC048297; assembly: GCF_043201585.1. Classification (NCBI taxonomy): domain Bacteria; kingdom Bacillati; phylum Actinomycetota; class Actinomycetes; order Kitasatosporales; family Streptomycetaceae; genus Streptomyces; species Streptomyces sp. NPDC048297. Next base: position 27,058 of record NZ_JBICZA010000035.1, on the reverse strand, counting down.
GCGGTCTCCGTGGGCCCTCTGCGGGGCACTCGTGGGCCTCTGCGGGGCTCCGCGGGTCGTCCGAGGGGCTTCATCGGTCGCCTGAGTGGGCTTCGTGGCTCCCTCCGCGTGTCCTCTTCGGGGCCTCTGCGGGGCTCCGCAGGTCGCCCGACGGGACTCCGTGGGGCGCCCAAGGCGACTCCCACAGATCCTCCGTGACCCCTTCGGGTTCCCCCGAGGTGCTACCGCGGGTCCTCTCTAAGGGCCTCCGCGGGCCTCCGCGGGCCTCCGAACGCCTCCGCGAGCCCTCCGCAGGCTCTCCGATGGGCTCCTTGGAGCCTCTGCGGGTCTCCATGAGCCTTCCGTGGCCCCTCCGTGGTTCCCCCCCGAGGTGCTACCGCGGGTTCTCCGCGGGCCTCCGCGGGCCCTCCCCGGGTTTCCATGGAGCCTTCGCGGGTCCGCCGGAGCCTTCGCGGGCCCTCCCCGAGCCGCCCGCCCTCCGAGGGGAACCGCTGGTCACCCGCGTGGTGCCAACGCCCCCCACCTCACCGTCACTTCTCCCTGGCGCCAGCGCGACGGGCCGTCTGTGATCGGCCAGTCGGTGCGCAGGTTCCGGGCCGTGCGGATCCAGCGTTGGCGGGCGCCGTAGGAGGCATAGGGGGCGTTGGCGGCCCAGGCGCGGTCGAAGTCGCGCAGGAAGGCGTGCACGGGCTCGCCGGGCACGTTGCGGTGGATCAGCGCCTTCGGCAGCCGTTCGGCCAGGTCCGAGGGCCGTTCCAGGGAGCCGAGCCGGGTCGCGAAGGTGACCGTGCGCGGGCCGGCCGGACCGAGCGCCACCCACACGTGCCGCCGCCCGATCTCGTCGCACGTCCCCTCGACCAGCAGCCCGCCGCGCGAGCCGCCGTCCGCCGGGGCGAGCCGTGCGCACAGTCGCTCCCACACGGCCGCGACCTGGTCCTCGTCGTACTGGCGCAGCACGTTGGCCGCGCGCACGAGCAGCGGGCGCCCGGGGACGGGGATCTCGAAGCCGCCGTGCCGGAAGGCCAGGCCCTCGCGCGCGTACGGCCGGGCCGCGGCGACCCGCTCCGGTTCGATCTCGACGCCGACCACGCGCGCGTGCGGCGCGACGGACCGCAGCCGGCCGAGCAGCTCGACGGCGGTCCAGGGGGCGGCGCCGTACCCGAGGTCGACGGCGACCGGGTCGCCCGCGCGGCGCAGCTCGGCGCCGTGCGTGGCGGCGATCCAGCGGTCCATGCGGCGCAGCCGGTTGGGGTTGGTGGTCCCGCGCGTCACCGTTCCCACGACGCGGGTCCCCCTGACCGGGGTCCCTCCGTCCGGGGTCCCTGCGGCCGGGCGAGGCCGGGCGCGGGGGAGGGGCGTCGTGCGGGCTGTCATGCCTACGAGGGTAAGCGGGCGCCACGCGGCGAGGCGTCGAACGGTTGAGCGATCAAAGGTCATGGTTGGGTAAAGTCGCTTGTTCGGGAAATGGCGGGACACCCGTCCGCTGTTGGACCCCCTTGGAGGGCGACGTCGGTCCTCCGGCAGGCATGCCCGCAGCGAGGAGGAACGCCACGTGAGCCAGTACGTCAGCAGGCTCGGGCGTCGTTCCCCGGCGGCCCCCGCGCGGCTGAGGCTGCACCGCAGGCCCCGCCGCGTCGCCATGCTCTCCGTGCACACCTCACCGCTCCACCAGCCCGGCACCGGCGACGCCGGCGGTATGAACGTCTACATCGTGGAGCTGGCCCAGCGGCTGGCCGCGATCAACATCGAGGTCGAGATCTTCACCCGGGCCACCGCCGGCGACCTCCCGCCCACGGTCCAGCTCGCCCCCGGCGTCCTGGTCCGGCACGTCGACGCCGGCCCCTACGAGGGCCTCGCCAAGGAGGACCTCCCGGCCCAGCTGTGCGCCTTCACGCACGGCGTCATGCAGGCGTGGGCCGGCCACCGCCCCGGGTACTACGACCTCGTCCACTCCCACTACTGGCTCTCCGGCCACGTCGGCTGGCTCGCCGCCCAGCGCTGGGGCGTCCCCCTGGTGCACGCCATGCACACCATGGCCAAGGTCAAGAACGCCAGCCTGGCCGACGGCGACACCCCCGAGCCCGCCGCCCGCGTCATCGGCGAGACCCAGATCGTCGCCGCCGCGGACCGGCTCATCGCCAACACCGCCGAGGAGGCCGACGAACTCGTCCGGCACTACGCCGCCGACCTCGGCAAGGTCGCCGTGGTCCACCCCGGCGTGAACCTCGACCGCTTCCGGCCCTTCCCGCAGGGCACACCCGCCACGCACTACGGCATACCGGGGCCGGATGGCATACCGGGGCTGGACGGCACACCCGCCGCGCACCTCGGCACACCAGGCCCCGAGGGGACACCGGGTCCGGACGGCACCGCCAGGGCCCGCGCCGCCGCCCGCGCCCGCCTCGGCCTGCCCCAGGACGCCCTGATCCCGCTCTTCGCGGGCCGCATACAGCCCCTCAAGGCCCCCGACGTCCTGCTGCGCGCCGTCGCCGTCCTGCTGGACGAGCGTCCCGAGCTGCGCCACAACATCGTCGTACCGGTCGTCGGCGGCCCGAGCGGCAGCGGCCTCGCCAAGCCGGAAGGGCTCCAGAAGCTCGCCGCGCGGCTCGGTATCGCGGACGTCGTACGGTTCCGGCCGCCGGTCGGGCAGGAGCAGCTCGCCGACTGGTTCCGGGCCGCGTCCGTGCTGGTCATGCCCTCCTACAGCGAGTCCTTCGGGCTGGTCGCGATAGAGGCGCAGGCGGCCGGGACCCCGGTGCTCGCCGCCTCGGTCGGCGGTCTGCCGGTGGCCGTGCGCGACGGCGTCACCGGCTTCCTCGTCCAGGGCCACGACCCGGCCGACTACGCGCGCGTGCTGCGCCGGTTCGCCGACGAGGCGCCCCTCTCGGCGCACATGGGCGCCGCCGCCGCCCGGCACGCGCAGTCCTTCGGCTGGGACACCGCGGCTGCCGCCACGGCCGACGTGTACACGGCCGCGACCCAGTCCCACCGCCGTCGCGTACGCTCCCAGCATGGGTGATGTCGAGAAGGCCGCGCAGGTCGTCGAGGGCGCGCTGAAGGACGCCGAACTGGATTGGGAGAGCCCGGAGCCCGGAAACTTCGTCGTCAAGCTCCCCGGCACCCACAAGCTCTCCACCACCGTCTCGCTGCTGGTGGGCCGGCACACCCTCTCCCTCAACGCCTTCGTCGTCCGCCACCCCGACGAGAACGAGGCGGGCGTCCACCGCTGGCTGCTGGAGCGCAACCTCAAGCTGTACGGCGTCAGTTACGCCGTCGACCGGCTCGGCGACGTCTACGTCACCGCCCGGCTGCCCCTGACCGCCATCACCCCCGAGGAGATCGACCGCCTCCTCGGCCAGGTCCTGGAGGCGGCCGACGGCGCCTTCAACACCCTTCTGGAGCTGGGCTTCGCCTCCGCGATCCGCAAGGAGTACGCGTGGCGGGTGTCCCGCGGGGAGCCGACGCGGAACCTGGACGCGTTCAAGCATCTGATCGAGCGCACCTCCAACTGACGTACACCTGAAGGTCGTACGCCCCCTTCCCTTCCTCCGTGGGCCAGTGGCATGCTCACCGCCAACGCATTCCTGAACGCCGTTCATATTCATGAATTCGAAGGTTCATGAACACGAAGGGGTGGCTGGACATGAGCAACGGGCACGTCAGCAGACGCACACTCCTCACCGGCGCGACCGCCGTCGCCCTCACCGCGACGACGGGCCTCGCACGCGCCGCTACGCCGGGCATCGCACGCGCCGCGACCGCCGCACCGCCGTCGGCCTCCCCCGGTGAAGTCCCCGCCCTCTGGCGGGAGTTCACCCGCACCCCCTTCACCCACCCGCAGATCCCCTACATCGGCCGGGCGGGCTGCCGTACCCGCACCCGGAGCCGCGGCCGGTTCGTCGCCGCCGTCACCGACTACGGCGCCGTCCCCGACGGCACGACGGACTGCGCCCCCGCGATCAACCGTGCCATCGCCGCAGCCGGACGGGCCGGCGGTGGCACGGTCACCATCCCGCCCGGCACCTTCCGCATCGACGACCTGATCCTCATCGGCGACTCCGGTGTCGTCCTGCGCGGCGCCGGCAGCGGCCGTACGACGCTCTACGCGACGAAGAACCTCACCGAGCTGATCGGCGTCTACGGCTCCCGCTACGGCGGCGACAAGTCGTCCTGGTCCTGGGCCGGAGGGCTCATCTGGCTGGCGCCGAGGGCCCGTTGGGACTCCCTCGTGGCCGCGATCCGGAACCGGGCCTGGCCCTTCGAGGGCTGGACCGGCAACAAGAGGGACGAGTGGACGACCCTCACCACGGTCGAACCGGCCCGCCAGGGCGCCTGGACGGTGACCGTGGCCGACGCGGGCGGCCTGCGGCCCGGCCGGCTGGTCCTCCTCCGCCTCGCCGACGACCCCGCCCACACCCTCCTCCAGCACATGGCGGGCGGCGGCCCCGGCCCGGCCGCGTACTACTGGGACGACAAGACCAAGCTGACCTCCTACGTCCCCTACGAGTGGCCCGTACGCGTCACCCGTGTCCACGGCCGCCGCGTCACACTCGAACGCCCCCTCCCGCTCGACCTGCGCCCGGAGTGGGACCCCCGACTGACCACCCACGTCGAGGAGTTGACCGGCTCCGGAGTCGAGGGCCTGACCCTGGAGGCGATGCAGACCCCGCAGTCGCCGCACCTCCTCGACAAGGGCTACAACGGGGTCGTCCTGCAGTGCGCCTACGACTGCTGGGTGGACGACGTCACGGTCCGCCACGTCGACAACGGCTTCGGCCTGGTCGCCGCCTCCGCCTGCACCCTGCGCCGCACCCGTGTCGCCGGCCGCGGCTCGCACCACCCCTACTTCTGCCGCGAGGGCTCCCACGACAACCTGATCGACGACTTCACGGTCGAACAGCGCACGGTCCCCGCGCCGCCGAACACCCAGCTGCACGGCATCAACGTGGAAGGCCTCTCCTCCCACAACGTCTGGTCGCGCGGCGACATGCGGATGGGCACCTTCGACAGCCACCGGGGCCTGCCCTTCGCGAACGTCCGCACCGACATCACGGTGAACAACGACGGCCGCCACGGCGGCGACGCCAGCGCGGGCCCCCTCTTCGGCGCCCGCTTCACCCACTGGAACATCGGGGTCACCAACGGCCGCGCCGGCCTGATGAAGATCGACGGCCTGGCACCGTACTCCGCCACCGTCGGCCTCAACACGGTCACCGAGTTCGACCAGATCGACGTACCCGACTTCACGGGCGACCCGCACTCCCGCCTGGAGCTGTACGGCACGACGGACGCGGTGCGCCCGCGCAATCTGTACGAGGCGCAGCGAGACCTGTGAGGTCTGCGAGAACTGTGAGGTCTGCGAGACCTGTGAGGTCTGCGAGAACTGTGGGGCACGGGTGCTGACCTCTGCGCGAAGGGCGAGGCGCGCTCACCGCGACCGGCCGCCGCCGGCCCGGTAGCGCCCCGGAGTCACGCCCACCAGCTTCTTGAAGTGCCGGGTGAGATGGGCCTGGTCGAAGAACCCGGTCGCCGTCGCCACCTCACCCGGCGCCAGCCCGTCCAGCAGCAGCCGGCGCGCCCGCCCGACCCGGCGGGACGTCAGGTACTGGTGCGGGGCGATGCCGTAGGCGGTGCTGAACGCCCGTACCAGATGGGCGGGATGGGCGTGCAGCAGCTCGGCGGCCTCGGTCAGGGCGAGCCCGTCCGCGACCCGCTCGTCGAGCAGTTCGCGCAGGGCGCGCGCGAGGGCGGGATCGGGGCGGGCGGCCCCCGGCTCCCGGTGCCGCAGATGGTCCCGCAACCGCGCGCCGACCAGCGCGAGCCGGCTCTCCGCCTCCAGTTCGTCCCCGGGCCGCCCGAGCGCGGTGTGCACCTGCCCGACCCGCAGCCGCAGCAGGGGGTCCCGCAGGTCGGGCCCGTCGACGGCCGGTCCGATCAGTTCGTCGCCGAGCCGGCTGCCGTCGAGGTACAGCACGCGCTTGCGGAAGCCGTGCGGGGTGGCGGGGGAGCCGTTGTGCGGGACGTGCGGGGGCAGCAGGGTGACGGTGTCGTGCGGGGTGCCGTGCTCGTGCCGGTCCAGGTCGTAGCGCACGGCCCCGTCGTCCACGATCAGCAGCGTCCAGTGGTCGTGGACGTGCATCGGGTACGCGTACTCGGTGAAATGGGCGTGGAAGACCTCCACGACGCCCGGGACACGCGGGCGCCAGGCGGAGACGTCCGGCTGAACTGCGGCCACGCAAAGAACGTACAAGACCGTGCGCCGGGCGGCGCGGCAGTCTCACCGCATGAACACCGAACCGATCCGCCCCCACGCTCGACCCCGTTCGGGCGAGGCGACCCCCGTCGACACCAAGATCGCCGTGCTGGTGCGTGAGGACCTGGAGCCGTGGCAGCGCCTCAACGTGACGGCCTTCCTGGTCAGCGGCCTGGGCACCGGGATCCCCGAGGTGATCGGGGAGCCGTACGAGGACGCGGACGGGGTCACCTACCTGCCGATGTTCCGCCAGCCCGTGCTGGTCTTCGAGGGCACGAAGGAGACCCTGAAGGCGGCCCACGCCCGAGCCCTGTCCCGCGCGCTGCCCCGCGCCGTCTTCACCGCCGACCTGTTCGCCACGGGCAACGACCGCGACAACCGCGCGGCCGTTCGCGCCGTTTCGACGGCGGACCTGGACGTGGTCGGACTCGCGGTCCACGGCCCGCGCAACGGGGTGGACAAGGTGCTGAAGGGGGCGCGGATGCATCCGTGAGCGCCGGCGCGCGGTCAGGCCGCTCAGGCCGTACGCGCCTCGACCCCGTCGATGCCCTCGGTCTTTTCGCCCCTGTCGGTGCTGGTGTCGGCCGCCGGGGACCCGACCGCCGCCGCCTCCTCCTTCTCCCTCCCCGATCCCGGCTTCTCCCTCCCCGATCCCGGCAGGCGCCGCATGAGGACGCCGTACCCGAGCCCGGCCGCGGTCCCCACGACCGCGCACGTCCCCCACAGCCACTGCGCGCCGAAGCGGTCGATGACGGCGCCGGACATCAGCGGGGCGACCAGGGCGGCGACGGACCAGGAGAGGGTGTAGACGCCCTGGTAACGGCCGCGTCCGTGGACGGGGGAGAGCTGGACGACGAGCCCGGTCTGGGTCGGCGCGTTGACGATCTCGGCGAGCGTCCACACGCACACGGTGAGCGCGAAGACGCCGACCGACCCGGCGAAGGCGGTGAGCCCGAAGCCGTAACCGGCGAGGAGCGAGGAGATGACCAGCAGCGTGCGCGGGTCGCGGTGCTCGATGAAGCGGGTGACCGGGATCTGCAGGGCGACGATCAGGATGCCGTTGACGGCGATGGCGAAGCCGTAGTCGGCGGGGGAGAACCCGGCGCGGCCCATGGCGATCGGCAGGCCGACCGAGCCCTGCTGGAAGACGAGGGCGACGAGGAAGGACAGGCCGACGACGGCCATGTACCGCCCGTCGCGCAGCACGGTGAGCAGGCTGACCTCGGCCTCGGCCCCGGCCTGCCGGTCCGTGGCCGCGGGCCGGGACTCGGGCACCTTCAGGAAGACGACGACCGCGCAGGCGAGGGTCATCCCGGCCTCGATGAGGAAGCCGGCGAGGTAGCTGTACTGGGCGATGAAACCGGCGCCCATGGAGGAGACGGCGAAGCCGAGGTTGATGGCCCAGTAGTTGAGCGAGAAGGCCCGCACCCGGTCCTCGGGCCGGACGATGTCGGCCATCATCGCCTGCACGGCCGGCCGGGAGGCGTTGGAGGTCATGCCGACGAGGAAGGCGACGGCCGCGATGGAGACGGGGTCGCTCATGAAGCCGAGCAGTGCGACGGACCCGGCGGTCGCGCTCTGCGCGATCAGCAGGGTCGGCCGTCTGCCGAGCCGGTCGGCCATCACACCGCCGCCCAGCGAGGAGACGACTCCGCCGAGCCCGTGCAGCGAGGCGACGAGACCGGCGTACGAGGCCGAGTAGCCGCGGTCCAGTGTCAGGTAGAGCGCCATGAACGTGGCGACGAAGCCGCCGAGCCGGTTGACGAGGGTGCTGGTCCACAGCCACCAGAAGGCTTGGGGCAGCCCGGATATGGACTCCCGGGCGGCTCGTCCGAGCCGAGAGGCGGACGCGACGGACATGGACAGGACCCCCCGTACGGCACGGCACCGGCCCCGGCGCCGCACCACTGAGTAAGCGGCTCAAGCGGTAGACGCAACTTACGGGCACCGGGTCGGCGGCGGCCACTCGATTAACAGATGCCGTCAAACGTCCGCCCATCGGGCGGGCCGGACACGGCCGCGAACGCGTCGATTACGCTCTGGGGCATGGCCGACGCACCGTACAAGCTGATCCTCCTCCGCCACGGCGAGAGCGAGTGGAACGCGAAGAACCTGTTCACCGGCTGGGTGGACGTCAACCTCAACGAGAAGGGCGAGAAGGAGGCAGTCCGCGGTGGCGAACTCCTGAAGGACGCCGACCTCCTCCCCGACGTGGTCCACACGTCCCTCCAGAAGCGCGCGATCCGCACGGCCCAGCTGGCCCTGGAGGCCGCGGACCGCCACTGGATCCCGGTCCACCGCAGCTGGCGCCTGAACGAGCGCCACTACGGCGCCCTGCAGGGCAAGGACAAGGCGGCGACACTGGCCGAGTTCGGCGAGGAGCAGTTCATGCTCTGGCGCCGCTCCTACGACACCCCGCCGCCCGCGCTGCCCCGCGACTCCGAGTACTCCCAGTTCGACGACGCGCGCTACGCCTCCCTCCCGCCGGAGCTGCGCCCGCAGACGGAGTGCCTGAAGGACGTCGTCACCCGCATGCTCCCCTACTGGTACGACGACATCGTCCCGGACCTCCTCGACGGCCACACGGTCCTCGTCGCCGCCCACGGCAACAGCCTGCGCGCCCTGGTCAAGCACCTGGACGGCATCTCCGACGCCGATATCGCCGGCCTCAACATCCCCACCGGCATCCCGCTCGCCTACGAGCTCGACGCCGACTTCCACCCCCTCACCCCCGGCGGCCGCTACCTCGACCCGGACGCGGCCGCGGCCGCGATCGAGGCGGTCAAGAATCAGGGCAAGAAGAAGTAAGCCCTACCGATCAAGCGCTAAGCCCTCTACCTGCGGGTTGTCCGCGGGCGGAGGGCTTGATGCTGTCCTGGGACCGTCCCTGGGCCGCGAGCCGCGCGACTGGGCCGTCAGGCGACTGGGCCGGGGGAGTGCTGTTCCGGCTGTGGCCTCATCTCTACTTGTCCTCCCGCATCGCGCAGGGCCGCGACCGCGATCTCGGCGGTCTCTTCTGGAATGCCGTCGAGAACCACGACAGGGGCTTGATCCACCAGCACCTTGCTGCGCCAGAGGCTCAGTCCGGTCAGCCGGCGCACGGCCTGGGCCACGTCGAGTGGAGAGGTACCCGGGTGGATGAGCGTCGCGCCACACGAAGACAGCGGCCACGGCCTTGCGGGTGCGTTCCTGGCTGGACGGCATGAGGTGCGCGTACACGCGAAGCGTCAGGCCTGTGCCGGAGTGGCCGAAGTACTCGGCGAGGGCCCGCTTGCACACCTCCTCGTCGAGCGACGTACGCCAGACGTGCGCCCAACGCGTTGCGCCCCAGGTCGTTGAGGAGTTGGCGCGCCAGATCTCTGGGGCAGTTGCCGGGCCGTCAGGATCTGCTAAAGGGCGTCGCGCTCGATGAGTGAGCCGTCAGGGCCCAGAGAGAAGATGCGCGGTGGGCTCATGCCTTCCACGGCTCTTTGCAGCGCCGCTTCCCGCTCCGCGGGATCAGGGCCGTGCGGGTCCCGGACCCGGAAGCCGTGCAGTCGGATGCTGTCCGTGTCGATGTCGTCCGGCTCGGGGAGGCCCTCCAGTACGAAGCCGCAGAGCGCGCGCAGTGCGTCTTCGCCCAGTTCCAAGGGATGGAACGGCAGTGAGTACGGCTCTTCGTCCTCGTCCGGCCAGGGGATGACGTCGGCCGGGCGGTCTCCGGCCCAGTAGGGCAGCTCGAAGGGGAGCGGTTCGCCGATGTTCTCGATGATGCCGCTGTCCGGGGACAGGCTCAGAGAGCGGACGAGTCGGCCGTCCTCCCACACGGCGAATGCGAGCCAGTCCACGACGCTGTGCATGGCGTGCAGCACGATCCGCCGGCCGGCGCCCGCCGCCACGAGGTGTTCCGGAAGCTGGGAAGGAAAATCGATCATCACCCTCTGGTCGCCGATGACCTCGACGCCGGGCCAACTCGCCGCGTACGCCGTTCCCTCCGGGGGGTATACGCCGTCCCAGAGAGTCGAGCCCGCGCTCTCCTCCATCTCCCAGCCCGGGTAGAGCAGCCGCATCATGCCGGCCGTGGGTGCGAGGTCCGCTGTGCCCGCGTCTCGCAGCAGCGCTGGTACGTCGCCGTCGGCGTACACCAGAAAGCCTGTCTTGACTCCCAAAGACCCTCCCCAGGGTGTGGCCCTCGTTGGCGGGTGCACAGTAGCCGCCTCCACCGACAACGCGAGAGGACGAAGCCCGAGGGTCCCCGGCGAAGCCCGAGGGTCCCCGGCCGGGCCGTCTCGGGGCCGTCCGAGGCCGCTCGGCACCGGCCCGCCGTGGAGGGGTCACTTCTCGGCCCGCTGGGTGATGGCCGCCTCTGTGCGGTCGCCGAGGAACTCGTACCAGCGGCGTTCGAGGCAGACGTAGCGCACGTCCGCTTCGACCAGGCTGAGGAAACCCGACACGGTCTCGGTGAGACGTTCCTGCATGCCCGGGTCGGCCAGGGTGCCGTCCTCGGCGAAGGCCTGGTAGCTGTTGGCCACGCTGAACATGTCCGGGTAGACGCGGGTGCCCAGGTGTTCCAGGGGGATCCGCAGAGCCCACAGCCCGCGGTTGCCGCCGACCAGTGACGGTGAGGCGGAGACGAGCAGCGCGTGCTTGGTCTTGAACGGCTGCGGCCGGACCCGCGAGACCCAGTCGATCGCGTTCTTCAGCACGCCCGGCACGGAGGCGTTGTACTCCGGCGAGGAAATGACGAAGGCGTCGCACCGTTCGAGCCGGTCGCGCAGGGCGAGGGCGCCGTCCGGCAGCCCCTCGGCGGCCTCCATGTCGCCGTCGTACAACGGCATGTCGAAGTCACGCATCCCGGCGAGATCGACCTTGGCCCCGGTGTCGGCGATGAGCCGGGCCACGAGGGAGGCGAGGCGGGCGTTGGCCGAATCGGCGCGCAGCGCCGCGCCGAAGACCAGGAATCGCAGCGGGCCGGGAAGCGTGTCGTCCGTGGGCATGCGTCCGTCCTTCCGTCGCGGGCAAGCGCCTCCGAGGGCGCCCCACCACCAGTGTGGTTCCCCGGGGGACGCCCCGCGACAGGGCCGGGACCGGCAGCCCCGAGCCGGCTCAGACCTGGAGGGGGACCGGGTGGATCTCGTCCGCGCGGTGGCCCGCGCGTTCGTGGACGCGCTGGACCGCCTCGGCCGAGGGGGCCTCGGAGAGGCAGTAGACGAGGCCGGACTGCGGGTCCGCCCAGGAGTGCTCGAAGTGCACGCCCTCGTCCTTCTCGATGGCGAGGTCGGCCTCGTGAGCCTTCAGCAGCTGGTCGGCCGTGATGCCCCGCATGTCGTGATGGACATCCATGAACCTGGCCATGGCCACATCTCCTTGCGGTGTTGCGGTGTTGCGGTGTTGCGGTGTTGCGGTCGTGCGGTTTGCGGTGTGCGGTCTTGCGGTGCTCGTCACTCCATGCTGCGCACGGCCGTCGCGGTACGGCACCTTGTGGCGCGGCTCGTACGAACGAAGGGCCCGGAGCCACGGCTCCGGGCCCTTCGCGGGTTCTACGACGGCAGTCGCCGCGCCGGCGTCAGCCGCACTGGCGTCAGCCGCACTGGCAGGGAGCGCCCGACTGGCACCCGCAACCGCAGCCGGAGCCGCAGCCGCACGCGGCCACCAGCGGCAGGCTCCTGGTCTCGGCGGGCTGGTCGGTCTCGCGCTCCTGGGTGGGGTCGGGCGTGGTGCTGAGAGATTCGGCCATGGGTCCCTCCTCGGCTGGGGCCTGGTGCCCTCGCCCATTCCATGCCCGTTTTGCCGGGCGCATCAACGGCGCACAGAGGCGTCCTGGCACCGTGGCCAAATCCCACGAGCCCCCTGCCTCAGGCCCCCTCGACCCCTGTCGACGGCTGGATGTCCGGCTGCAGTTCGTCGGCGTGCTCGCCCGTGACCAGGAAGACGACGCGCTTGGCGACGGCGACGGCGTGGTCGGCGTAGCGCTCGTAGTAGCGGCCGAGGAGGGTGACGTCGACGGCCGTCTCGATGCCGTGCTGCCAGCGGTCGTCGATCAGGTGCTGGAAGAGGGCACGGTGCAGGAGGTCCATCTCGTCGTCGTCCTGCTCCAGCTGGAGCGCGAGGTCGACGTCCTTGGTGATGATGACCTCGGCGGCCTTGGCCATCAGGCGCTGCGCGAGCTGGCCCATCTCCAGGATGGTGGCGTGCAGGTCCAGCGGGACCGCGCGCGCGGGGAAGCGCAGCCGGGCCAGCTTCGCCACGTGCTGGGCGAGGTCGCCCGAGCGCTCCAGGTCGGCGGACATGCGCAGCGCCGTGACGACGATACGGAGGTCGGTGGCGACCGGCTGCTGCCGGGCCAGCAGGGCTATCGCTCGCGCCTCCAGGTCGTGCTGGAGTTCGTCGACCTTCTGGTCGGCCTCGATCACGCTCTCGGCCAGCTTCAGGTCGGCGTCGAGGATGGCGGTGGTGGCGCGTCCGATCGCCGACCCGACGAGCCGGGTCATCTCCACCAGACCGTCACCGATCGAGTCCAGTTCCTCGTGGTACGCGTCCCGCATCAGGGGCTCCCTACTCGTACGTGTGCTTCGGGGTTCCGGGGGCAGTGAGTACACGCGCTCCGTGGCCCGAGGACATCACGTACCCCGTGGCGAAAACCAGCGGTGCGAACCCCACGCTCTTACGTTCCGCCCCGTACGCGACTGTTTCCGCCATCCCAAGTGAATCAGTACTGGCTCCAAGGTGAACTCTGGGCGACGAGTGTTCGAGGTCGCACCCGGACGGCTGTGGGTATGTCGCACCCCATGCCTAACCTGGATGCATGGACGTGAACGCGGCGGTCGCCGCAGCGGCTGCGATCGCCGGGGTGCTCACCGGTGTCATCGCCATGCTGGCGTTCCGCTGGAGCGAGCGCGACCAGAAGCGACCGAGCAGGACTTCTTTGCATACCGATCCCGTACTCCCACCCGGAGTGGACACCGTGCTCTCGGTGCTCCGCTCCTCGGCCGTCGTCCTCGACGAGGCCGACGCCGTCGTCAAGGCGAGTTCCGCCGCGTACGCCCTCGGGCTGGTCCGCGGCGGCAAACTCGCCATCGAGCCCATGCTGCAGATGGCCCGGGACACCAGACGCGACGGCGAGATACGCCAGGTCGAGCTGGACCTGCCCCGGCGCGGCACCGGTCGGGGCGAGGCCCTGGCCGTCTCCGCCCGGGTGGCCCCACTCGGCTCCCGCCTGGTTCTGCTGCTGGTCGAGGACCTCACCGAGGCCCGCCGGATCGAAGCCGTACGGCGTGACTTCGTGGCCAATGTGAGCCACGAGCTGAAGACGCCCGTCGGCGCCCTCTCCCTGCTGTCCGAGGCCGTCATGGACGCCTCGGACGACCCCGAGGCCGTACAGCGCTTCGCGGGCCGGATGCAGATCGAGGCGACCCGGCTGACCAACCTGGTCCAGGAACTGATCGACCTCTCGCGGGTGCAGAACGACGACCCGCTGGAGGACGCCGAGCCCGTCCGGGTGGACGAGCTGGTCGCGGAGGCCGTCGACCGCTGCCGCCACCAGGCCGGCACGAAGCAGATCACCATGGCCGCAGGCGGCACCGCCGACCTGCACGTCTGGGGCAACCGCGGCCAGCTCGCCGCCGCCCTCGGCAACCTGGTCGAGAACGCCGTGAACTACTCCCCGGCCCGTACCCGCGTCGGCATAGCGGCCCGCAGGGTGTCCGCGAGCGGCGGCGACATGATCGAGCTCGCCGTGACCGACCAGGGCATCGGCATCTCCGACAAGGACAAGGAGCGCATCTTCGAGCGCTTCTACCGCGTCGACCCGGCCCGCTCGCGGGCGACCGGAGGAACCGGTCTGGGTCTCGCGATCGTCAAGCACGTGGTCGCCTCGCACGGCGGGGAGGTCACGGTGTGGAGTGCCGAGAACCAGGGCTCCACGTTCACCCTGAGGCTGCCCGAGGCAGGCGTCGCCCGCGACCGTGCACAGCAGCACCCCGACCTCGACGACGAGGCCGGCAGTCCCACCGAAACATCCCCGTACGAACCGCTTCCCGCCCCGGAGGTCCTTCCGTGACCCGAGTGCTTGTCGTCGAGGACGAGGAGTCCTTCTCCGACGCCCTGTCGTACATGCTCCGCAAGGAGGGCTTCGAGGTCGCAGTGGCGGCCACGGGCCCCGACGGACTCGACGAGTTCGAGCGCAACGGCGCCGACCTCGTCCTCCTCGACCTGATGCTGCCGGGGCTGCCCGGCACCGAGGTGTGCCGCCAGCTGCGCGGCCGCTCGAACGTCCCCGTGATCATGGTGACCGCCAAGGACAGTGAGATCGACAAGGTCGTCGGCCTGGAGATAGGAGCCGACGACTACGTCACCAAGCCGTTCTCCTCGCGCGAGCTGGTCGCCCGTATCCGGGCCGTCCTGCGCCGCCGCGGCGAGCCGGAGGAGGTCACGCCGGCCGCGCTGGAGGCGGGCCCGGTCCGGATGGACGTCGACCGCCACGTGGTCACCGTCTCCGGCTCGAAGGTCGACCTGCCCCTCAAGGAGTTCGACCTCCTGGAGATGCTGCTGCGCAACGCCGGCCGTGTGCTGACCCGTATGCAGCTCATCGACCGTGTCTGGGGCGCCGACTACGTGGGCGACACCAAGACCCTCGACGTCCACGTGAAGCGGCTCCGCGCCAAGATCGAGCCGGACCCGGGCGCGCCCCGGTACCTGGTCACGGTCCGTGGCCTCGGCTACAAGTTCGAGCCGTAGACCGACCGGCCCGACGGCCCCGACGGCTCGATCGCCTGACGGGTCCGACGGCCCGGCAGGCGCATGACGAAGGGCGGCACCCCCGGTGGGGGTGCCGCCCTCGTGCGTGTGTACGACCGCTCGGTCCGTGTGGACGACCGCTCGGTCGCCGGCTCAGTCGCCGACCTGGTCGTCGGCTCAGTTGCCGGCGGCCGACTGGGAGGCCGAGTCGCTCGGGGTGGTGCCGGTGGCGGTCGCCGAGGGGCTGGCCTTGTCGCCCGCGGCCGGCGTGCCGCTGGCGGACGAGGTCGCGCCCGCGGTGGCCGTGGCGGTGCCCGTCGCGGGGGTGGCCGGGGCGGTGGGCGCGGCCGGGATCTCGCTCGGGCCCCACGTGCTGAAGTAGCTGGTGGCCGGGACGACGAACGCCGGCAGGCTCACGGCGCCGGTCTCGCTGAGGGTGAAGGTGACCTTCTGCGCGTTGCCGTTCTTGATCGCCTCGCTGCCGTTCGTGACGAGGGCGGAGGCGTTGTCCTTGCCGCCGATGACCAGCGAGCCGTGCGACGGGACGGTCAGGCTCTGGCCCTTGGCGGGCTTCAGCTGGGCGTTGCCGGCGCCCGGCACGCTGATGGACTGCAGCGTCTGGTCGGTGTTGCCGGTGTTGAACAGCGTCGCGGCGATCGCGACCGGGCCCGGCGCCTTCGCGTCGGGCTGGGTGATGAGCAGAGCGTTCTGGACCTTGATGTTCCCGACGCTGGTCGCCGCGTTGTCCGGCTTGATCTCCAGGGTCTGGGCGTCGTTGCCGGCACCACAGGCGGCGAGCGAGGCGATCGAGAAGACGATGGCGGAAGCGGCGAGGGCGCCGCGTCGAAGGCTGCTGCTCACGGCGGCGGCAACTCCTTGAACGCAGGGGCGGCTTCCTGATAAAGCCGCCCTAAGTGTCTGTCAGCGGGCTTAGGCTACCGAGCCGTCCTCGCGGCGCCGCACCCGACCCTCCCCCAAGCACCCCGCGTCCCTCCGGGTGGGGGTACCGCGCACACCGCAAGGGGACCTCCGGCCACTTTGCCGGGACACCCGTCCCATCATTCACATAACGCGTTCGCAAGACTGCCGAGCGCATCCGCGTAACCCCTTCAGAGAATTTTCCGTGAAGGAATGCAGATGAGGCCGGATATTGATCATCCGCGGCATCCGGATACCTTCGGACGAAACCTTCTGCGGCCTCTTCCTGACCTCTTCCCGGGGCCTTCCCGACCACTTCCTGACCCCTCCGTCAGCCACTTCTCCGGTGGCTTGATCTGCTCCCTTCACCACCCCCTTCAGTACCCCCATCGCCACTACCTTCACCGGCCGCTTCATCGCCCGCTTCACCCGCCTCGTCCGGCTCCGTGATCAATTCCGGAAACGTCTCGTACCCCACTCCGGCCACCGAACGGAGTAGCGTAAGTCGCACGCTTGGAAGCGGACAAACCGGGATGTTCAGCCTCTTGGGGGTGGCCTTCGGGACGTGTAACGTACGCGTTTCACCCCGCCCGCAGAGCCGCTCCCACCTGCGAATTCCCGCTTCCGCGGGGCCCTCGCAGCACGTTCCTGTCGCTGTTGTCAAGCCCCGAGATATGCTCTGACCTGCGAAAACGCCATTCAGAAGACGCCGTATCCGTGTTACCCTTGATAGCCACGGAAGGGGTACCTGTCACATGACGTTCAAGGTTGGCGACACCGTGGTCTATCCCCATCACGGGGCCGCGCTGATCGAGGCTATCGAAACTCGTCAGATCAAAGGCGTGGACAAGACCTACTTGGTGCTGAAGGTCGCCCAGGGTGACCTGACGGTGCGTGTGCCAGCGGACAATGCGGAGTTCGTCGGCGTACGTGATGTGGTCGGTCAGGACGGGCTGGACCGGGTCTTCGAGGTGCTGCGCGCGCCGTATGCCGAGGAGCCCACGAACTGGTCGCGTCGTTACAAGGCAAATCTGGAGAAGCTCGCCTCCGGCGATGTCATCAAGGTCGCGGAAGTCGTGCGTGACCTGTGGCGTCGTGAGCGTGAGCGCGGTCTCTCCGCCGGTGAGAAGCGCATGCTCGCCAAGGCCCGCCAGATCCTGGTGAGCGAGCTCGCTCTCGCGGAGAACACGAACGAGGACAAGGCCGAGGCGCTGCTCGACGAGGTTCTCGCCTCCTGACGCCTGGCAGGCAGCAGCATCCCCTGCTCAGGGAGCATTCCCTGCTTGCGCAGCTCGCTCAGCACACAGCGCGACGTGCATATGCCGCGGTGCCCGATGACACTGACCCTGTCGCCGGGCGCTGCGGCATGTTCGTACCCGGAAAAGGCCGTACCCGGGAAGGTCGGCACAGGTGGCCGGATCCGGCTCGCTGTGACGTGCCCGCCCCCCACGCCTGCCGTACACCTCGGAGGAAGCCCCCCGATACTTGGTGTGCCGGGCCCGGGCAGATGGCTCGACCAGGGTCACGGAAGGGTCTGGTCAGGCGTCGCGCCCGGCACTCCTCCAGGCCATACCCACCCAGGCCGAGCACACAAACCTTGACAGGAACCGATGTCTGACGATTCGCGCCCTTCACCCGCACCGGCCCGTCCGGACAGCCGTGTGGCCGCGGTGATCCCGGCCGCCGGCCGGGGCGTACGCCTCGGTCCGGGCGCCCCCAAGGCGCTCCGCACGCTGAACGGCACGCCCATGCTGATCCACGCGGTCCGCGCCCTGGCCGCGTCCCGCCATGTCTCCCTGGTGATCGTCGTCGCTCCGGCCGACGGCGCCGCCGAGGTCAAGTCCCTGCTCGACGCGCACGCGTTGCCCGAACGGACCGACTTCCTGGTCGTTCCCGGCGGCGACAGCCGTCAGGAATCGGTCAGACTCGGCCTCGACGCCCTGCCGCCCGAGTACGACGTCGTCCTCGTCCATGACG
Source organism: Streptomyces sp. NPDC048297 (assembly GCF_043201585.1). Classification (NCBI taxonomy): domain Bacteria; kingdom Bacillati; phylum Actinomycetota; class Actinomycetes; order Kitasatosporales; family Streptomycetaceae; genus Streptomyces; species Streptomyces sp. NPDC048297. The sequence continues at coordinate 9,195 of NZ_JBICZA010000035.1, read as the reverse complement.
CGGCCCGGCCGCTCGTCCCGGTCGACACGGTCGACGCGGTCATCGAGGCCGTACGCGCCGGCGCCCCCGCCGTGGTTCCCGCGCTGCCGCTCGCCGACACCGTCAAGGAGGTCGAGCCCGCGGAGGTGCCCGGCGAGCCCGAGCCGGTTCTGGCCACGCCCGAGCGGGCGCGGCTGCGCGCGGTGCAGACGCCCCAGGGGTTCGACCGGCAGACCCTGGTCCGTGCGCACGAGACCGTCACCGGGGACGTCACCGACGACGCGAGCATGGTCGAGCGGCTCGGCCTGACCGTCGTGACCGTGCCCGGCCACGAGGAGGCCTTCAAGGTCACCCGCCCCCTCGACCTCGTCCTCGCCGAGGCGGTCCTGGCCCGCAGGAGGCTGAACGATGGCTTCTGAGCCCGCGCCGCTCCTGCCCCAGGTGGGCATCGGCACCGACATCCACGCCTTCGAGGAAGGCCGCGACCTGTGGTGCGCCGGCCTGAAGTGGGACGGCGAGGGCCCCGGCCTGGCCGGACACTCCGACGCCGACGTCGTCGCGCACGCCGCCTGCAACGCGCTCTTCTCCGCGGCCGGCCTCGGCGACCTCGGGCAGCACTTCGGCACCGGGCGCCCCGAGTGGTCCGGCGCCTCCGGCGTCACGCTGCTGACGGAGGCGGCCCGTATCGTGCGCGCGGCCGGCTTCCGGATCGGCAACGTCGCCGTGCAGGTCGTCGGGCCCCGCCCCAAGATCGGCAAGCGCCGTGACGAGGCCCAGAAGATCCTCTCCGAGGCGGCCGGCGCCCCGGTCTCCGTCTCCGGCGCCACCACCGACGGCCTGGGCTTCCCCGGCCGCGACGAGGGCCTGATGGCCATCGCGACGGCACTCGTGGCGAAGGCGGACTGAGGCCGCGCGGGGTCCTGGCCCGGCGGGCCGGTGTGCGGGCACGCGAGGACGCGGCCTGCTGGACCGAGGGTGCCCGAGGTCCGGTCCGGCGGTTGGTCCGAGCGTGCGCGAGGTCCGGTCCGGCGGGTTGGCCCGAGGGCGCACGAGGGTCCTGATCCGGCGCCTCGGCCCCGCAGGCGCCTGAGGATCCGTCCCGGCGGTTGGTCTGACGGCGCCTGAGGGTCCGTTCCGGCGGTCGGTCCGAGGGCGCGCGAGATCCCGGTCGGGCGGTCGGCCCGCGGGCGCCGGAAGCTCTCGGCCCGACGGTTGGTCCGAGGGGTGCCCGAGGATCCCGGTCCGGCGGTCGCTCCGAGGGCGCCCCAGGGCTCCGTTCCGATGGTCGGTCCGAGGATGCCCCGGGGGTCCCGTTCCGGCGGCCAGGGCGAGCGCGCCCCAAAGGCCCGTTCCAGCGGCCAGGCCGAGGCCGCCCAAGGGGCCTCTGTTCCGGCGGTCGGTCCGAGGGTGCCCGAGGGGATCGGTCCGGCGGCTGGGGCGAGCGTGCTCAAGGGGTCCTCTCCGGTGGTCGGGCCGAGGCCGTCCGAGGGGCCCGGACCGGTCCCCGGGTGTAAGGATCATGGCGGGTGGCGCTTGCGGCACTCCGCCGTCGATCCTTCGTCGTGGGAAGGGGCATGGCACTGCCGTGCGCCCACTACCCTGGTGTCGTGACTATTCGCCTGTACGACACCGACGCCCGGCAGATCCGTGACTTCACCCCGGTCAAGCCGGGCTGTGTCTCGATCTACCTGTGTGGTGCCACCGTGCAGGCCGCACCGCACATCGGGCACGTCCGCTCGGGCCTCAACTTCGACATCATGCGCCGCTGGTTCGAGTACCGCGGCTACGACGTGACGTTCATCAGGAACGTCACCGACATCGACGACAAGATCATCAGGAAGTCGCATGAACAGGGCCGCCCCTGGTGGTCCATCGGGTACGAGAACGAGCGCGCCTTCAACGACGGCTACACCGCCCTCGGCTGCCTCCCGCCCACCTACGAGCCCCGCGCCACCGGCCACATCACCGAGATGGTCGAGATGATGCAGGGCCTCATCGAGCGCGGCCACGCCTACGCCGCGGACGGCAACGTCTACTTCGACGTGCGGTCCTTCCCGCGGTACCTGGAGCTGTCCCGGCAGGAGCTGGACAACCTGCTCCAGCCCTCCGGCGAGGGCGAGACCGGCAAGCGGGACCCGCGCGACTTCGCCATGTGGAAGGCCGTCAAGCCCGGCGAGCCCAGCTGGCCCACCCCCTGGGGGCGCGGCCGCCCCGGCTGGCACCTGGAGTGCTCGGCCATGGCCCACAAGTACCTGGGCGCCGCCTTCGACATCCACGGCGGCGGTCTCGACCTGATCTTCCCGCACCACGAGAACGAGATCGCCCAGGCCAAGGCCTACGGCGACGAGTTCGCCAAGTACTGGGTGCACAACGCCTGGGTCACCATGGCCGGCGACAAGATGTCCAAGTCGCTCGGCAACAGCGTCCTGGTCTCCGAGATGGTCAAGCAGTGGCGCCCCGTCGTCCTGCGCTACTACCTCGGCACCCCGCACTACCGCTCGATGATCGAGTACAGCGAGGAGGCGCTGCGCGAGGCCGACGCCGCGTTCTCGCGGATCGAGGGCTTCGTCCAGCGCGTGACCGAGATGGCCGGCCGCGTCGTCGAACCGGCCGCCGAGGTCCCGCTCTCCTTCGCCGAGGCGATGGACGACGACCTGGGCGTCCCGCAGGCGCTCGCCGTCGTGCACACCACCGTCCGGCAGGGCAACAGCGCACTGGCCGCCGACGACAAGGACGCCGCCGTCGCCCGCCTCGCCGAGGTACGGGCCATGCTCGGCATTCTCGGCCTCGACCCGCTCGACCCGCTCGACCCGCACTGGGCCGGCGGCGGCGCGGACCGGGGCCAGGACCTGCACGGTGTGGTCGACCACCTCGTGCGCCTCGTCCTCGACCAGCGCGAGTCCGCCCGCGCCCGCAAGGACTGGGCCACCGCGGACGCGATCCGCGACCGGCTGGGCCAGTCCGGACTCGTCATCGAGGACGGCCCGCAGGGCCCGCGCTGGAGCCTCGGCGCGCGCTAGCCCCGAATGATCGACTGTGCCGCCCGGCCTCCCGGGCGGCACACTGCATAAGACGTACGTACGAAGAAGCTCACGGAGACGGGTAACTCATGGCCGCGAACAACCGCCGCATGTCCGGCAAGAAGGGCGCGCAGGTCGGCAGTGGCGGCCAGCGGCGCAAGGGCCTGGAGGGCAAGGGTCCGACCCCGCCCGCCGAGATGCGCAAGGGCCACAAGAAGAACCGCGTCGCCAACGCCAAGGCCAAGCAGGCCGTGCGCCGGCCGGTGGCCAGGGGCCGGGGCGGCAGGTCGTCCTCCGAGCTGGTCGTCGGCCGCAACCCGGTGGTCGAGGCGCTGCGCGAGGGCGTGCCCGCGAACACCCTCTACGTCCAGCAGTTCATCGACAACGACGAGCGGGTCCGCGAGGCCCTCCAGCTCGCCGGTGAGCGCGGCGGCATCCACCTGATGGAGGCCCCCCGCCCCGAGCTGGACCGCATGACGAACGGCCTGAACCACCAGGGCCTGGTCCTCCAGGTCCCGCCGTACGAGTACGCGCACCCCGAGGACCTCACCGCCGCCGCGTACGACGAGGGCGCCGACCCGCTGATCGTCGCGCTGGACGGGGTCACCGACCCGCGCAACCTCGGTGCCGTCGTCCGTTCCGTCTCCGCCTTCGGCGGTCACGGCGTCGTCGTCCCCGAGCGCCGTTCGGCGGGCATGACCGCCGGTGCCTGGAAGACCTCCGCCGGTACGGCCGCGCGCACCCCGGTCGCCCGCGCCACCAACCTGACCCGCACGCTGGAGGCCTACAAGAAGGCCGGCATCACGGTCGTCGGCCTGGCCGCCGACGGCGAGGTCGAACTCGGCGAGCTGGGGGCCCTGGGCGGCCCGGTCGTCATCGTGGTCGGCAGCGAGGGCAAGGGCCTGTCCCGGCTGGTCGGCGAGACCTGCGACTACCGTGTCCGCATCCCGATGCCGGGTGGCGCGGAGTCCCTCAACGCCGGTGTGGCGGCGGGGATCGTGCTGTACGAGGCGGCACGCCGGAGGTCCTGAACCGACCCCCGGAACAACGCCCCGAACACCTCCTGAGCACCTCCTGAACACGCGTCCGGAAGTTCACCCATAAGCGGTAATTCCGGAGTTCACCCGGCGTTCGGGGCGACCTTGACGCGGTCCGGACACATCCGGCCGTTCGAGACAGTGTCCTCACACCCCGTCACTCGGTTAGATGAGTGTGGACACCAGAACACCCCGCACACCCACGGGGGACCGCTCGTCGGGATTCCAGTCAGGTCTCGACGACGCTCCCGCGCTGAGCATGGTGAAGGTGCCGAGCGATCCGGCGCAGGTCATCGTCAATCACGCCAGCTTCCGCGTGCAGCTGGGCGCGACGACGGGACACCCGTCCCAGGGACACGCCTCCCAGCGGATCGCCCGGCACCTGAGCGCCACCCAGGAAACCGCCCGCATGCCGGTCGTGGGCACGACGGGCCGGGCCGGCACGGCGGCCGGCCGCCGCCGGGCCGTCGTCTGGAGCGGCAGGTCCGCCCCCGACGACACCGGCGCCCACCGGCTGCTCCAGGCCGTGCGGGGCAGCAGCGTCCGCCACTCCGACGAGCCCACCGCCGAGGGCGGCGCGACCCAGGTCCTGCCCCGCGTCGGGACCGGATACGGCGACACCCACGACGCGTTCGACCAGACCGTCCAGACCCCGGTCCTCGGCCACCAGCGCACCGCCCCCGACGCCGGCACCCGCCTGCTGCCGCACATGCGCACGGTCGGCAGCGCCTACGACGAGCCCGGCTACGACGAGTCCCCGTACGGCGAGCCCGGACACGGCCAACCGCCCTACGAGGACGACGAGTTCGGCGACTACGACGACCACGACGACTACGACGACTACGAACGCTCCACCGACCCGACGGACGCGACCGGCACGCGCTCCGCCCGGCGCACCGGCGACGACCCCGCGCGGCACGCCTACTACCCGGGCCGCCGGATGAACCTCGGCGTCGTCCTGCTGCCCCTGCGCGTCTTCCTCGGCTTCATCTCCATCTACGCCGGCATGGGCAAGCTCTGCGACCCCGTCTACTTCGACGGCGGCGAACGCGGCTCCATGGTCAAGTGGCTCAACACCCTGCACCCGTGGGAAGTCGCCGAGCCGCTGCGCCAGTTCGCGCTGCACCACCCCGTCGGCTCCGGCCTGGTCATCGCCTTCCTGCAGGTCGTCGTCGGCGTCCTGACCATCCTCGGCTGCTGGCAGCGCGTCGCCGCGGTCGTCGGCGCCCTGCTCTCCGCCGCCCTGATCGTCACCGTCAGCTGGAAGACGGTCCCCGTCTACGACGCCCCCGACATCATCTGTCTGGCGGCCTGGTCCCCGCTGATCATCGCGGGCGCCCCCGTCTACTCCGTCGACGGCCGGCTCGCGGGCAGCGCCTGGCGCACCCTCGGCCCCCGCGCCGACATCTGGGACCTGCGTCGCTACGTCCTGCGCCGCGGCGCGCTGATCACCGTCGTCACCGTCGGCCTCACCCTGCTCATCGGCTCCCTGCTCGGCGGCGCCGTACGCGACTCCAGCCGTGTGGTCGTCCCCGGCCCCGGCGAGGCCCCGCGCAACAACCTCCCCGGCGCGCCGCTGCCGACGGACCCCGCCCGCCGTCACCCGACCTCCCCGTCCGCCTCCACGGCACCCACGTCCGGCGCGACGTCCGGCGCGAGCCCGTCCGGCGCGGCCACGACCCCGGGCGCCGGCCGCACCAGCGCCGGTACGACGACGACCACGCCCACCCAGACCCAGGGCACCACGGGCCAGGTCCCGCCCCGCCAGTCCGCCCCCACCGGCGGCGCCCCCAGCACCAGCGCGGGCCCGACCAACACCGGCGGCACCTCCACCGGCGGCCCGACCTCCTCGGGCGGCACGGGCGGCACGGGCACCTCCGGCGGCTCGTCCTCCTCCGGCCAGCCGGGCCTGGTGGGCGGCCTGCTGGGCTGACCGGGCACACGCACCGGGCAGCACGGCAACGGCTGACAAGGCAAGGAACGACAAGGGCCCCGTACCGGACAGGTACGGGGCCCTTGTCGTCGTCTGTCGCCCTCTGCCGGGCGGTTCACCGTCCGAGCGTCGCCAGTTCCTTCGCCGCCTCGGTCAGGTCCTTCGCCGTGTCGATGGCCCGCCAGTAGGCGCCCTGCGGAAGGGGGAACCCGGCGAGCTGCCGCTCCCGGGCGAGCCGCGGGAACGTGGTCCGCTCGTGGTCGCCGCGCTCGGGGAGCATCCCGGCGAACTCGGGCGAGAACACGTACACACCCGCGTTGATCTCGAACGTCGACGGCGGGGACTCGATGAAGTCGGTGATGTGCCCGAACCCGTCGGTCTGCACCGCGCCCCAGGGAATCCGCGGCCGGGCCAGCGCCACCGTCGCGACGGCGTCCCGCTCGGTGTGGAAGTCGGCCATGTCCCGCAGGGAGAAGCGGGTCCAGATGTCGCCGTTGGTGGCGTACCAGGGCCGGTCGGGGTGGGGGAGGTGCCCGGCGGCGTACTTGAGGCCGCCGCCGCGGCCGAGGGGCTCCGTCTCCACGACGGTGGTGACGGACACCGGCAGATCGGCCGAGTCCAGCCACTTCTGCAGGACCTCGGCGAGGTGGCCGCAGGAGATCACCACGTCCGTCACGCCTTCCTCGGCGAGCCAGGCCAGTTGGTGGCCGATGATCGGAGTGCCCGTGCCGGGGATCTCGACCATCGGCTTGGGCCGGTCGTCGGTGTAGGGACGCAGCCGTGAGCCCTGGCCACCGGCCAGGATGACGGCTTGAGTGGGGCGCGACGCGGCAGTCGGATGGGTCATGTCCCGAACTGTACGTGGCGCCCGGACCGGACTTCCGGGCCGCAACGGTCTCCTTGTGGAGCCGTTACCCACTTCCCACCTGCTGTTAGCTATGGGCGGCCAGCACGCCGGAGGCGAAGGCGGTGTCGCAGACCGGGCGGGCGTACGACTGCGCGCGCGAGGCGCCGTAGATGCGCACCGCGGCCCGGCCCAGGGCGCGGGCGATGGAGGCGCAGTGCCCGGCCAGCGCGGGGTGGCCGTTGACGGCCTGCTGGAGGTGGGTGAGGACCACCCCCGGGTCCTTGTCCTGCAGCTCGGTCATCAGCTGGTCGCGGAGCACCTCCTGCGGGGTGCGGGAGACCGTCCGGGAGGGCGCCTGCGCCGAGGAGACGTCCGAGGCGGTCAGCACCGAGCCGGAGGCGCTGCCCGTCCAGTTGACCCGGGTGACCGCGAGGGTTCCCGAGAGCACCAGGAAGACGGGAAGGACGAGGGCGAGGGTGCGGCCGATCCGGCGGGCAGGGCCGCCCCGGTGGCCGCGTCGCGTCTGAGGGGTGGTGGAGTGCTTCACGCGTGTGAGGGTAGCGCCCGGTAGTGATTTGGCGACATTTAGTCACCCTAATGGGGGATGATGTGCGGCCTCGATCTGGGTAAGGGGTTGACCCGGCGGCCGAAAGGGCCCCGCGGCAGTGCGCCGCAGGGCCCTTCGTATCCGTCTTATCTGGCTTGTCCCGCTTGTCCTGGGGTCAGTCGGAGAGACGCTCGCCCGTGGAGGTCGAGAACACGTGGGTCTCGCCCGGCCGCGGTACGACGTGCAGGGTGGAGCCCTTCTCCGGCACCTGGCGGCCGTTGACGCGGACGACCAGGTCCTTGAGCTCGCCGCTGACCTCGGCGCTGCCGTAGACGTAGCCGTCCGCGCCCAGCTCCTCGACGACGTTCACGGAGACCGCGAGACCGGCCGGGGCGTCCTCCGTGTGCTTGGACAGGGAGGTGGCGGCCTCGCCGCCGTGCTCGACCACGTCGAAGTGCTCCGGGCGGACGCCGACGGTCACGGTGCGGTCGCCCTTGTCGGCGGCGGCCTTGAGCGCCTCCCGGTTGACCGGCACCACGCTGTTGCCGAACTTCACACCGCCGTCGGTGATCGGGACCTCGACCAGGTTCATGGCCGGGGAGCCGATGAAGCCGGCGACGAAGAGGTTCGCGGGCCTGTCGTACATGTTGCGCGGCGAGTCGACCTGCTGGAGCTGCCCCTTGTTGAGTACGGCCACCCGGTCGCCCATCGTCATGGCCTCGACCTGGTCGTGGGTGACGTAGACGGTGGTGATGCCGAGGCGGCGCTGCAGCGAGGCGATCTGCGTACGGGTCGACACGCGGAGCTTGGCGTCCAGGTTGGACAGCGGCTCGTCCATGAGGAAGACCTGCGGCTCACGCACGATCGCGCGGCCCATGGCGACACGCTGGCGCTGACCGCCGGAGAGCGCCTTCGGCTTGCGGTCCAGGTACTCGGTGAGGTCGAGGATCTTCGCGGCCTCCTCGACCTTCTTGCGGATCTCCGACTTGTGCACGCCGGCGATCTTGAGGGCGAAGCCCATGTTGTCGGCGACCGACATGTGCGGGTAGAGCGCGTAGTTCTGGAACACCATCGCGATGTCCCGGTCCTTGGGCGGCAGGTGGGTGACGTCGCGGTCACCGATGCGGATGGCGCCGCCGTTGACGTCCTCGAGCCCCGCGAGCATCCGGAGCGAGGTGGACTTTCCGCAGCCCGAAGGGCCGACCAGGACGAGGAACTCGCCGTCCTCGATCGCGATCTCGAGAGCGTCGACCGCGGGCTTGGTGGAACCCGGGTAGATCCGGGTCGCCTTGTCGAACGTGACAGTGGCCATGGTGAATGGGCCCCCTTCTACCGGCAGGAACGTGCCGGACGATCCGTTGTGGAAGGTGGTGCAGCCGGTCCATGTCAATGGACCGGCTAGGGAGGCTACCTCTCGTTCAGCCGTTCTGTCAGTACTTGCGGGCCTGTGAATTTCACGGAAATTCTCGCCGGGGCCGCGCCGGGTCGTGGGTACACTGCACAGGCACGTACGCCGAAGGCGCGCGTGTGTGCCTCCTTAGCTCAGCTGGCCAGAGCAGCTCACTTGTAATGAGCAGGTCGTCGGTTCGAATCCGACAGGGGGCTCCCCGCAGGTTCACACAACAGCTGTGTCAGCAGCTGTGTACGGCTTTGCACAGAAGGCCCCGCGCACGGTGCTTGAGTTCTAGCGATCGTCGCAACACCCCAGCTCAAGGGGTGCGATGTTCGAGATCCGCGAGACCCGGACGGTGGCTCAGGGCCGTAGAAAGCCGACCCGTGAGCGGGAGGAATACTTCCGGCTCGTGCAGCAAGGCGTGAGTTACGCGGAGGCA
>NZ_JBICZA010000034.1:0-105059 GCF_043201585.1 Streptomyces sp. NPDC048297 | reverse complement strand
AAACGCCCGGTTACATTCCGAACCCGGAAGCTAAGCCTCACAGCGCCGATGGTACTGCAGGGGGGACCCTGTGGGAGAGTAGGACGCCGCCGAACTCCTTTTCAAGCTCCGGCTCTTGGGCATACCGCCCAGGAGCCGGAGCTTTTTTGCGTTGAGGTAGGGTCAGGGAGCATCGTTGGTTCGTTTCGCAACAGGAGGCCCCCGGGTGGAGGTCCAGGAGACCCGTGTCCAGACAGACCGGGTCCTCACCATCCCCAACATCCTCAGCATGGCGCGGCTCGTCGGCGTACCCGTCTTCCTCTGGCTGATTCTCAGGCCGGAGTTCGGTGGCCCGAACAGCGACGGCTGGGCTCTCCTGGTGCTCGCGTTCAGCGGGGTCAGTGACTATCTGGACGGCAAGCTCGCCCGGCGCTGGAATCAGATCAGCAGCCTCGGCCGGCTGCTCGATCCCGCCGCCGACCGGCTCTATGTGCTTTCCACCCTGCTGGGCCTCACCTGGCGCGAGATCCTGCCGATCTGGCTGACCGCCCTCCTGTTGCTGCGCGAGCTGGTTCTCCTGGTGATGGTGGGCATCCTCAGACGTCACGGCTATCCGCCGCCGCAGGTGAACTTCCTGGGGAAGGCGGCCACGTTCAACCTGATGTACGCGTTCCCGTTGTTGTTGCTCAGTGACGGAAGTGGTTGGATCGCGTCACTCGCTGCTGTTTTCGGATGGGCGTTCGCAGGTTGGGGTACGACGCTCTATTGGTGGGCAGGAGTGCTCTACGTGGTACAAGTCCGCCGTCTGGTGCGCGCGGACGCCCTGGCCGATTGAGCTCGGCGGTTGTCCGGACGTAGTGCTTCGATGGCCCGCGGGGGAAAAGTGCGGGACAATCTGGACGGGTGAAGTCGGCTGGACCGTCGTCTCTTGGAGGAGGACGCTTCCGACATGAAGGCCGTCGTGATGGCTGGGGGCGAAGGCACACGCCTGCGCCCTATGACCTCGAGCATGCCCAAACCGCTCCTGCCCGTGGCGAACCGCCCGATCATGGAGCACGTACTGCGGCTGCTCAAAAGGCACGGGTTGACCGAGACCGTGGTCACCGTGCAGTTCCTGGCATCGCTCGTCAAGAACTACTTCGGTGACGGCGAAGAGCTCGGAATGGAGCTCACGTATGCCAATGAGGAGAAGCCACTCGGTACCGCCGGAAGCGTCAAGAACGCCGAAGAGGCGTTGAAGGACGATGCTTTCCTCGTCATCTCCGGTGATGCCCTGACCGACTTCGACCTCACGGAACTCATCAATTTCCACAAGGAGAAGGGCGCTCTGGTCACGGTCTGCCTGACCCGGGTGCCCAATCCGCTGGAGTTCGGCATCACCATCGTCGACGAGGAGGGAAAGGTCGAGCGCTTCCTCGAGAAGCCGACCTGGGGGCAGGTCTTCTCCGACACGGTGAACACGGGCATCTATGTGATGGAGCCCGAAGTCTTCGACTACGTCGAACCCGACGTTCCCGTCGACTGGTCCGGAGACGTCTTCCCGCAGCTCATGAAGGAAGGCAAGCCGGTCTACGGCTTTGTCGCCGAGGGCTACTGGGAGGACGTCGGCACCCACGAGAGCTACGTGAAGGCCCAGGCCGACGTGCTCGAGGGCAAGGTCAACGTCGACATCGACGGATTCGAGATCTCGCCCGGCGTATGGGTGGCCGAGGGCGCGGAGGTGCATCCGGACGCGGTGCTGCGCGGGCCGCTGTACATCGGCGACTACGCCAAGGTCGAGGCCGGCGCGGAAATCCGCGAGCACACCGTCGTCGGATCCAATGTGGTGGTCAAGAGCGGCGCCTTCCTGCACAAGGCCGTCGTGCACGACAACGTGTACGTCGGACAGCACAGCAATCTGCGCGGCTGCGTCGTCGGGAAGAACACCGACATCATGCGGGCCGCCCGGATCGAGGACGGCGCGGTCATCGGTGACGAGTGCCTGATCGGTGAAGAATCGATCGTTCAGGGCAATGTCCGGGTCTACCCGTTCAAGACCATCGAGGCCGGCGCCTTCGTCAACACCTCGGTCATCTGGGAGTCCAGGGGGCAGGCGCACCTGTTCGGTGCCAGGGGTGTGTCCGGGATCCTCAACGTGGAGATCACGCCCGAGCTGGCCGTGCGGCTGGCCGGTGCGTACGCCACGACGCTGAAGAAGGGGGCCACGGTCACCACGGCCCGTGACCACTCCCGAGGTGCTCGTGCGCTCAAGCGGGCGGTGATCTCCGCACTCCAGGCGAGCGCCATCGACGTACGCGACCTGGAGAACGTGCCGCTGCCCGTGGCGCGTCAGCAGACCGCGCGGGGCAGCGCCGGCGGCATCATGATCCGGACTTCGCCGGGTGTCCCGGACTCCGTCGACATCATGTTCTTCGACGGACAGGGAGCGGACCTGTCGCAGGGCAGTCAGCGCAAGCTCGACCGGGTGTTCGCGCGCCAGGAGTACCGGCGTGCGTTCCCGGGGGAGATCGGCGACCTGTACTTCCCGTCGAGTGTGTTTGACTCGTACACCGGCTCGCTGCTGCGGAACGTCGACACGAGCGGGATCGCCGAGTCCGGCATGAAGGTCGTCGTGGACGCCTCCAACGGCAGCGCCGGCCTCGTCCTGCCGAGCCTGCTCGGCAAGCTCGGCGTGGACTCGCTCACCATCAACCCCGGTCTCGACGAGGCCAGGCCCACCGAGACGGCCGAGATACGCCGCAACGGGCTGATGCGGCTCGGCGAGATCGTGGCGTCCTCCGGGGCGGCGTTCGGTGTCCGGTTCGACCCCGTCGGTGAGCGGCTGTCGCTCGTGGACGAGAAGGGCCGGATCATCGAGGACGACCGGGCGCTGCTGGTGATGCTGGACCTGGTCGCGGCCGAGCGGCGTAGCGGCCGGGTGGCGCTGCCGGTGACCACGACCAGGATCGCCGAGCAGGTGGCCGCGTATCACGGCACACAGGTCGAGTGGACGACCACGTCTCCCGACGACCTCACGCGCGTGGGCGGCGAAGAGGGCACCATTTTCGGCGGTGACGGCAAGGGCGGGTTCATCGTCCCCGAGTTCAGCAGCGTCTACGACGGTACGGCGGCGTTCGTGCGGCTGATCGGGCTGGTGGCGCGGACGCAGCTCACGCTGAGCCAGATCGACGCGCGGATTCCGCGGGCCCATGTCCTCAAGCGGGACCTGGCGACGCCGTGGGCCGTCAAGGGTCTGGTGATGCGGCGGGTCGTCGAGGCGGCCGGGGATCGCTTTGTCGATACGACGGACGGTGTGCGGGTCGTGGAGACCGACGGCCGCTGGGTGATGGTGCTGCCCGACCCGGCCGAGGCGGTCACACATCTGTGGGCGGAGGGGCCCGACGACGCCTCCGCGCAGGCCCTGCTCGACGAGTGGGCGGCCGTCGTGGACAGCGCCGGACGGTAGGACGAGCGGCTTGCTGCACTGCGCCGAACGGGTAATGGCATGACCCGGGGCGGCAAATCCACTGCACGCGCGCGTGCCGGACAAGTCTCACTCTAAGGGGGCCTGTCCGGCACGTCGGTGGGGCCGTTCGGAGGTACTGCTCGCGACATGCGACGATGTGCGGCATGCCGCAGCAACCCCCCGTTCGGAGCAGCCCCGGGCGGCCGCCACGCCCGGATGCGTCCATGTCGTTGATCACCAACGTGATGGACCACAGCCTCGACGACGGGTATGCCGAGGCGGCGGCCCGGAAGAAGTCCGAGGGCGAGGGCGGGCTGCCGAAGACCCTCCGGGCGAAGCTGGGGCTGGCGGGCGGTCTGGTCCTGGCGGCGCTGGTGGTGACCGTCGGCGCGGCACAGGCGCGCGTGGCGGCGCCGGTGGTGGCCAAGGAGCGCCAGGAGCTGATCGACCGGATCGACCGGGAGAGCTCCGCCGCGGACAAGCTCGAGGGCGACGTCGACAAGCTGCGTGACGACGTGGGCGCTCGGCAACGGGCGGCGCTGCGTGACAGCGGCGGCGACACCGGGGCGGAGCTGGTGGGGGTCCTGTCCGGTGCCACGGCGGTGCACGGCCCCGGCGTGAAGCTGGTGGTGAACGACGCCAAGGAGGCCAGCACCGGCGGTGACGGCACCAATCCGCGCGAGACCTCGGGGTTCTCCGACACCGGGCGGGTGCGTGACCGGGACATGCAGCGCGTGGTGAACGGGCTGTGGGCGTCGGGTGCGGAGGCCGTCTCCGTCAACGGGCAGCGGCTGACCGCCCTGTCCGCGATCAGGGCCGCGGGTGACGCGATACTGGTCGACAACAAGCCGCTGGTGCCGCCGTACACGGTGCTGGCGGTGGGGGACGGGGAACGGCTCGGCGCCAGGTTCCAGGACAGCGCCGACGGGCTGTACCTGCATGCCCTGGAGGACAACTTCGGTATCCGCGCCACCATCTCCACGGAGGCCGACGTCCGGTTGCCCGCGGCGCCGAGCGTGATCGTACGTACAGCAAAGCCGAACTCCGAGAAGACTGAGAAGGGCACATCGTGATCGCCGTACTGGGCCTCGTCGTGGGAGTCGTGGCCGGCCTGTTGGTCCGGCCCGAGGTTCCGGCGGTCGTCGAGCCATATCTGCCGATCGCCGTCGTGGCGGCGCTGGACGCCGTCTTCGGTGGTCTGCGGGCCATGCTGGACGGGATCTTCGACGACAAGGTCTTCGTGGTGTCGTTCCTGTCGAACGTCGTCGTGGCCGCGCTGATCGTGTTCCTGGGCGACAAGTTGGGTGTGGGTGCGCAGCTGTCCACCGGTGTCGTGGTGGTCCTCGGCATCCGGATCTTCTCCAACGCCGCGGCCATCCGACGACACGTGTTCCGGGCGTGATACCGATGAGTGAAAGGGACGAGCAGCCGGAGAACAGGCTGCGCAGGGAACTGCCCGACGAGGTGCCGGCAGCGGGCTCCGAGGCCGAGCCGGTCCGCGACGAGAACGCCGAGCCGCAGCTCAGCGGGCGCCGGAGGTTGCTCGAAGGGTTGTGGCCGCCGCGGCTCACCAGGGCCCAACTCATCGTCGCGGTGCTGCTGTTCGGGCTCGGCTTCGGGCTCGCGGTGCAGGTGGCGTCGAACAGTGACAGCGACAGTGCGCTGCGTGGCGCCCGTCAGGAGGATCTTGTTCGCATCCTCGATGAACTGGACGACCGTACTCAGCGTCTTGAGGACGAGAAGCAGGGACTCGAGAAGCAGCGCCAGGAACTGCAGAGCAGCTCCGACCAGGCCGCGGAGGCCCGCAAGCAGACGGCCGAGAAGGAGAAGCAACTCGGCATTCTGGCGGGCACCGTGGCGGCGCAGGGTCCCGGCATCACGGTGACGGTCGAGGACACGAAGGGGACGGTCAAAGCGGACATGCTGCTCGACGCGATCCAGGAGTTGCGCGCGGCCGGCGCGGAGGCGATCCAGATCAACGGCGTCCGTGTCGTCGCGAACACCTACCTGGCGGACTCCGGCAAGAAGGTCAGTGTCGACGGGAACAAGATCAACGCTCCCTTTCGTTTCCAGGTCATCGGTAAGCCGCAGGACCTCGAACCGGCGCTGAACATCCCAGGAGGCGTGGTGCAGACTCTGGAGAAGGAGCAGGCCACGGTGACGGTCGAGCGGTCGGACAAGATCGTCGTGGATGCCTTGCGGCAGGCGAAGGGGCCTGACTACGCTCGGTCGTCCTCACGGTGAACCGGCGGTGCATGGGAGACGTGTGCCAGGGGCATGAGGTTGCGGGGGGTCGGCGCACCGATGGGGAGGTGCGTGGTGGAAACTGTTTGGTGGAAACGGACGTTGTGAGGATGTCCGGGTCGACCGGTGTCGGCAATCAGGGTTCGTCCTGCCCCACGGGCGGGTCTGTTTCGGTCAAGGGGAATCGCCCGTGAAGTTGTTTGCGAAGTTGTTCGGCAAGAGTGCGCGAGAGAGCGGAGACAACGCGACCGCTCGCCATCGCGCACAGCCTGACGCGGAGGGCCAGCGCCCGCTGTTCCGGGACCAGGTCGCTGGTCCGGGCGGTGACATTTCCGGCGGGCAGGGCGCGGCGTCTGTTGACCCTGCCCAGTCCGGCGGCATAGGTTTCGGGCAACCGTCAACCTCAAGTGCGGGTGGAGGGTTTGCCTCCGGCCCGAATGCGTCCAACGCCCCCGCGGGGCTTCCGCGGCAGGAGGATCCGTCCATGTCGGTCCTGGTGTGTACGAGGTGCGGTAACCGCAACGCGGAGAACGCCCGCTTCTGCTCGAACTGCGGTGCGCCCCTGCGTCCCGGTGTCGCGCCCGAGCGTGCCTCCGAGACCACGTCCACGATCTCCATCTCCGGCATCGAGGCCTACGACGCCGAGGTGACCGGCCAGACGCCGGTGCCGACGCTCTCGCCCGAGGCGCAGGCGGCCGTCGACGCGCTGCCGCTGGGCTCGGCGCTCCTGGTGGTGCGCCGGGGGCCGAACTCGGGCAGCCGCTTCCTGCTGGACGGCGACCTGACCACGGCCGGCCGTCACCCGCAGAGCGACATCTTCCTGGACGACGTGACGGTCTCGCGCCGCCATGTGGAGTTCCGGCGCTCTCCCGACGGCACCTTCACGGTGGCGGACGTGGGCAGCCTGAACGGCACGTACGTCAACCGTGAGCGGATCGACCAGGTCGCTCTGTCCAACGGCGACGAGGTGCAGATCGGCAAGTACCGGCTGGTCTTCTACTTGAGCCGGCAGGGCATCTGACCTCCCCCGGACGCCGTCCGGGGGGACCCCAGGGAAGGTCCATGCTTCAAACACCGAGCGGCGGTGCCGGAAACGGTGCCGCCGCCGCGGACAGTGGGCTGATGAGCATCGGCACGGTGCTGAACGCGCTGCGTGACGAGTTTCCCGAAGTGACCATCTCCAAGATCCGCTTCCTGGAGTCGGAGGGGCTCATCGAGCCGCGGCGGACCCCCTCGGGGTACCGCAAGTTCAGCGCCGGGGACGTCGAGCGCCTCGGTCACGTCCTGAGGATGCAGCGGGACCACTATCTGCCGCTCAAGGTGATCCGGGAGCATCTGGACGCCATGGAGCGCGGTGAGGCCGTCCAGCTTCCGGTGGTGGGGCGCCAGCGCACCGGGGAGGACGTGGAGCAGCAGGCCGAGCGGCCCACGGTGGCGCGGGTCGGGCGGTCCGAGCTGCTGGCGGCCGCCGGTGTCGACGAGGGTGACCTGAAGGAGTGGGAGTCGTACGGGCTCGTCGTCCCCCTGGAGGACGGGGTGTACGACGCCGAGGCCGTCACCGTGGCCTCGCTCGTGGCGGAGCTGGGCCGGTTCGGGATCGAGCCGCGGCACCTTCGGG
Source organism: Streptomyces sp. NPDC048297 (assembly GCF_043201585.1). NCBI lineage: Bacteria > Bacillati > Actinomycetota > Actinomycetes > Kitasatosporales > Streptomycetaceae > Streptomyces > Streptomyces sp. NPDC048297. Next base: position 97,773 of record NZ_JBICZA010000034.1, on the reverse strand, counting down.
TGATGAAGGCGGCGGCCGACCGCGAGGCGGGTCTCGTGGACCAGGTGGTGGCCCCGCTCAAGCGCCATCGCAACCCGCAGACCAGGGCGCACGCGGAGGCCCGTACGAAGGAGCTGGCGGCGCTCACGGTGAAGCTGCACGCGGCGATGGTGAAGACCGCTCTCGGGGTGCGGTTGCCGTGACGAACGGGCGTGTCGGTGGGCCGTATCGGCCACCTGTTCCCGGCCCGACTACCCAAACGTCCCGGGCACGGCCTAGGGTTGCTGTGTGAACGAGCTCGATGTCGTAGGTGTCCGGGTGGAAATGCCCTCCAACCAACCGATCGTGCTCCTGCGCGAAGTGGGGGGCGATCGTTACCTCCCCATCTGGATCGGACCGGGGGAGGCGACGGCGATCGCCTTCGCGCAGCAGGGCATGGCGCCCGCGCGACCGCTGACCCACGACCTGTTCAAGGACGTGCTGGAGGCCGTCGGCCAGGAGCTGACCGAAGTGCGCATCACGGACCTGCGTGAGGGCGTCTTCTACGCGGAGCTGGTCTTCGCCAGCGGGGTCGAGGTCAGTGCCCGCCCGTCCGACGCCATAGCGCTGGCCCTGCGCACCGGAACGCCGATCTACGGCAGTGACACGGTGCTGGACGACGCCGGCATCGCGATCCCGGACGAGCAGGAGGACGAGGTCGAGAAGTTCCGTGAGTTCCTCGACCAGATCTCGCCCGAGGACTTCGGCACCAGCAGCCAGTGAGGCGGGGCGGTGAAGCGGGGCGGGCCGCGCCGGACGGGCTGGGAAACCGGTCGGTCGGTGGCTCGGCAGGGGGGCCGGCGTGAGGGCAATTGCCAGCGGCCCGTGAGAGCGTCCTACGCCTCCCTGCCATGGCATTCGGCTAGCCTTTCCCCGCGGTGGGGAACGGAAAACCACTCCTAGGGTGATTATCACTCGGCGTGCCGAGTGTGGCGATCGTTGACGCACCCCTGGTGACTGCCTACCGTCGAGAAGGCAGGTCAAGGACGGAGGTCGGCGTGAGCATCAGCGGCGACGGTACGGCTGGGGGTGCCCCCGGACGCGGTTTCGGGGAGAGCGGTCCGTACCCTCCCTCAGGCTCTTTGCCACGCTCGAGCAGGGGGTACCCTCATCCCGCCGGCGCGGCCGATCACGCCCCACAGCAGCCGACGGTGGTGCCGAGTGGCGGAGGGGCGGCGTCCATGACATCCGAGCAGATCGGTTATCGCGGTCCCACGGCCTGCGCGGCGGCCGGCATCACCTACCGTCAGCTCGACTACTGGGCCCGCACGGGTCTGGTCGAGCCCAGCGTGCGGCCCGCCTACGGGTCGGGTACGCAGCGTCTGTACAGCTTCCGGGACGTCGTCGTCCTGAAGATCGTCAAGCGCTTCCTGGACACGGGTGTCTCCTTGCAGAACATCCGCACGACGGTCCAGCACCTCAGGGAACGCGGTTTCCGCGACCTCGAGCGGATGACCCTCATGAGCGACGGGGCGACCGTCTACGAGTGCACCTCCCCGGACGAGGTGCATGCGCTGCTCCAGGGGGGTCAGGGAATCTTCGGCATCGCCGTGGGCGTGGTGTGGCGGGACGTGGAGAGCGCTCTCTCGCAGCTGCACGGCGAGCGCATCGACACCGGTGAGACGCTCATCGGGCAGAACCCCGCGGACGAACTGGCCAGGCGCCGCAACCGGGCCGTCTGACAGCGCGGCCCCCCGGCGCGTCACTGGACGGCGCCGCAGGCGCCCCGCCTGACGACGGCGCCTCGCAGGGCCGGGCCGGTGGGCCCGCATTGTCAGTGGTGTGGTGCAGCATCGGACATGTGAGAAACGCGCCCACGATCCTGCATCTCGACATGGATGCCTTCTTCGCCTCGGTGGAGCAGGCATCCAAGCCGAGCCTGCGCGGGAAGGCCGTGATCGTGGGCGGGCTCGGACCCCGCGGTGTGGTGGCCACCGCGTCGTACGAGGCACGGGTCTTCGGCGTCCATTCGGCGATGCCCATGGCCCAGGCGCGCCGGCTGGCCCCGAACGCCGCGTACCTGGTGCCGCGCTTCGCCGTCTACCGGTCGGTCAGCGAGCAGGTGATGGCGCTCCTGCGGGCGCTGTCGCCGCTGGTGGAGCCGCTGAGCCTGGACGAGGCGTTCGTGGACCTGGAGGCCGGGGAGGCGGCCTGGGACGGGGAATCGGCGCGCCTGGCCGGGACCAGGCTGCGCGCCGACATACGCGCGGCCACGGGGCTGACGGGGTCGGTGGGGCTCGCCGCCTCCAAGATGCTCGCGAAGATCGCCTCGGAGGAGGCCAAGCCCGACGGCCTCGTACTCATCCGGCCCGGGACCGAGCGGGACCTGCTCGGACCGATGTCGGTGCGCACCCTGCCGGGCGTCGGGCCGGCCACCGGGGACCATCTGCGGCGGGCCGGGATCACCACCGTCGAGGAGCTGGCGGAGGCGGGTGAGGACGAGCTGGTACGGATGCTCGGCAAGGCGCACGGGCACGCCCTGTACGCCATGGCGCTGGCGCGCGACGACCGGCCCGTGGTGGCCGAGCGGGAGACCAAGTCGGTGTCGGTCGAGGACACCTACGACGTGGACATCCACGACCGGCTGCGGGTCGGGACGGAGGTGCAGCGGCTGGCCGACCGGTGCGTGCGGCGGCTGCGCGGGGCGGGCCTGTCCGGGCGGACCATCGTGCTGAAGGTGCGCAGGTACGACTTCTCGACGCTGACCCGCTCGGAGACGCTCAGAGGGCCCACGGACGACCCGGCGGTGATCCGGGAGGCGGCAGCGCGGCTGCTGGAGTCCGTGGACACCACGGGCGGGGTGCGGCTGCTCGGCGTGGGCGTCTCCGGGCTCGCCGACTACACGCAGGAGGACCTGTTCGCGCAGGGCGCTGCCGCTGCTGCCGCCGCCGAGGAGGCGCCGGAGGAGGTCGTACCCGAGGCCGTGGAGCTGCCCCCGGAGCCTGCCGAGCGGCAGTGGCGTGCGGGGCACGACGTGCGGCATGCGGAGTTCGGGCACGGCTGGGTGCAGGGAAGTGGGCTGGGGCGGGTCACCGTGCGGTTCGAGACGCCGCAGTCGGAGCCGGGGCGGGTGCGGACGTTCCGGGTCGACGATCCTGAGCTGGAGACGGCGGATCCGCTGCCGTTGGTGCGGGGTGAAGGGGGGAAGGGGGGACGTGGGGTGAAGCGGGGTGAAGCGGGGTGAAGCGGAGACCCGTGTGTAGCGGGTAGTGGGTGGGGCGGCAGTCGGGTGCGAGTGCGCAGTGCGAGTGAGTGCGGGTGCGTGGGGTTTTCGCGCGCTGTTCCCCGTGCCCCTGGGGAGTTGCGGCCCCCGGGGGCGGCAAGGCTTGCCCCTTGCTCAGGTCTCCTCCGTACCCGTTTCTCAGATCTCCTCGTACCCGTTTCTCAGCTCTCCTCCGTTCCGGCCAGTTTGCCGAAGTCGTGGTCCGGGAGCGGGGGAGGGGCACCCACGTCCAGGCCGTAGTGGTGGTAGAGCTGGAGTTCCTGCTCGGGGGACAGGTGGCGGCCCACGCCGAAGTCGGGGGCGTCCTTGATGAGCGCGCGGTCGAAGGGGACCCTGAGGGTGCCCTCGATCAGCTCGCTGGGCTCCAGCGGGACGAAGGCGTCCCGGGAGAACAGACCGGTGCGTATGGCCGCCCACTCCGGCACCCCGGTGGCGTCGTCGAGGTACACCTCGTCGATGGTCCCTATCTTGGTGCCATTGCGGTCGAACGCCTTGCGGCCGATCAGGTTGCGCGGATCGATGTCGGTCTGCACGGTCCCTCTCCCTCCACGTGGTCGCAACTCATCCGTAAGCACTACAAAAGAGCAGATTCAGGGAGGCGGCCACTCGAGGCCGCGGGCATTGACCTCGCTGGTAGTCTGACAACGGCTGCTGACCCCGTGCGGGAGAGTCCTCCGAGCACTCGGAGGCGCCGAAGGAGCAACTCCTCCCCGGAATCTCTCAGGCCCCCGTACCGCACGGACGAGGTCACTCTGGAAAGCAGGGCGGGCGCCGACGACGGCTCCCGCTCTCACCGACGGTGAAAGCCGGGCCTTCAGTGTGCCCGGTGAAGCTCTCAGGTTTGAGATGACAGAGGGGGAGGCCGTCCGGGCACCCGCGCCGTGGTGCCCCTCGCAGGTCGCGCAGACCAGGAGGCCTCCGTACATGACCGCTCATCGCATTCCGCTCGCCGCGCTCGAAGCGGGCATTCCCTTCGAGCAGCGCCACATCGGGCCCGACCAGGAGGCGCGGGCCAAGATGCTCGCGCACGTCGGCTACGGCTCCCTCGACGAGCTGACCGCCGCCGCGGTCCCGGATGTGATCAAGAACGCCGACGCCCTCGACCTGCCGGGTGCCCGCACCGAGGCCGAGGTGCTCGCCGAGCTGCGTTCGCTCGCCGACCGCAACCAGGTGCTCGGCTCGATGATCGGGCTCGGCTACTACGGGACCTTCACGCCGCCCGTCATCCTGCGCAACGTCATGGAGAACCCTGCCTGGTACACGGCCTACACGCCGTACCAGCCGGAGATCTCGCAGGGTCGGCTCGAGGCCCTGCTGAACTTCCAGACGATGGTCGCCGAGCTGACCGGGCTGCCGACCTCCGGTGCCTCCCTGCTCGACGAGGGCACGGCCGCCGCCGAGGCGATGGCGCTGTCCCGGCGCATGGGCAAGAACAAGAAGGGCCTGTTCCTGGTCGACGCGGACACGCTGCCGCAGACCGTCGCCGTCATCGAGACGCGCGCCGAGCCGACCGGTGTCGAGGTCGTCGTCGCCGACCTCAGCGAGGGCATCCCGGCGGACATCGCGGCCCGTGAGATCAACGGCGTGCTGCTGCAGTACCCGGGCGCATCCGGTGCGGTGCGCGACCTGAAGCCCGTCATCGACCAGGCGCACGAGCTGGGCGCCCTGGTCACGGTCGCCGCCGACCTCCTGGCGCTGACCCTGCTGACCTCGCCGGGCGAGCTGGGCGCGGACATCGCGGTCGGCACGACCCAGCGCTTCGGTGTGCCGATGGGCTTCGGCGGTCCGCACGCGGGCTACATGGCGGTGCACGAGAAGTTCGCCCGCAGCCTGCCCGGCCGTCTGGTCGGCGTCTCCGTCGACGCCGACGGCCACAAGGCCTACCGCCTCGCGCTGCAGACCCGTGAGCAGCACATCCGCCGTGAGAAGGCCACCAGCAACATCTGCACCGCGCAGGTGCTGCTCGCCGTCATGGCCGGCATGTACGCCGTCTACCACGGGCCGGAGGGCCTCAGGACCATCGCGTCGCGCACCCACCGGTACGCCACCCTCCTCGCCGAGGGCCTGAAGGCGGGCGGCGTCGAGATCGTCCACGGCGCCTACTTCGACACCCTCACCGCGCGCGTGCCCGGCAAGGCCGCCGAGGTCGCCGCCGCGGCCGTGGACAACGGGGTGAACCTGCGCCTCGTCGACACCGACCACGTCTCCCTGGCCTGCGACGAGACCACCGACCGTGCCCAGCTGGCCGCCGTCTTCGCCGCCTTCGGCGTCGAGGGCGACATCGAGGCGCTCGACGAGGCCGCCGCGCAGGCGCTGCCCGAGGCGCTGCTGCGCACCGACGACTACCTGACCCACCCGGTCTTCCACGAGCACCGCTCCGAGACCGCGATGCTGCGCTACCTGCGCAAGCTGGCCGACCGCGACTACGCGCTCGACCGCGGCATGATCCCGCTGGGCTCCTGCACCATGAAGCTCAACGCGACCACCGAGATGGAGCCGGTCACCTGGCCCGAGTTCGGCCAGCTGCACCCCTTCGTGCCCGCCGAACAGGCCGCGGGCTACCTGACCCTCATCCGCGAGCTGGAGGAACGTCTCGCCGAGGTCACCGGGTACGACAAGGTCTCGCTGCAGCCGAACGCCGGTTCCCAGGGCGAGCTGGCCGGTCTGCTGGCCGTACGCGGCTACCACCGCGCGAACGGCGACGAGCAGCGCACGGTCTGCCTGATCCCGTCCTCCGCGCACGGCACCAACGCGGCCAGCGCCGTGATGGCCGGCATGAAGGTCGTCGTCGTGAAGACCGCCGAGGACGGCGAGATCGACGTCGAGGACCTGCGGGCGAAGATCGAGCGGCACCGCGACGAGCTGGCGGTCCTGATGATCACCTACCCGTCGACGCACGGTGTCTTCGAGGAGCACGTCGCCGACATCTGCGCCCAGGTCCACGAGGCCGGCGGCCAGGTCTACGTCGACGGCGCCAACCTCAACGCCCTGGTCGGCCTCGCCAAGCCCGGCCACTTCGGCGGCGACGTCTCGCACCTGAACCTGCACAAGACGTTCTGCATCCCGCACGGCGGCGGCGGCCCCGGCGTCGGCCCGGTCGGGGTCCGCTCGCACCTGGCGCCGTACCTGCCGAACCACCCGCTGCAGCCGGCCGCCGGCCCGGAGACGGGCGTGGGTCCGATCTCGGCGGCGCCGTTCGGCAGCGCGGGCATCCTGCCCATCTCCTGGGCGTACGTCCGTCTCATGGGCGGCGAGGGCCTCAAGCGGGCCACGCAGGTCGCCGTGCTCTCCGCGAACTACATCGCCAAGCGCCTGGAGCCGCACTACCCGGTGCTCTACACCGGCCCCGGCAACCTGGTCGCGCACGAGTGCATCATCGACCTGCGCCCGCTGACCAAGGCGACCGGCGTGAGCGTGGACGACGTGGCCAAGCGCCTGATCGACTACGGCTTCCACGCGCCGACCATGTCCTTCCCGGTGGCCGGCACGCTGATGATCGAGCCGACCGAGTCCGAGGACCTGGGCGAGCTGGACCGGTTCTGCGACACGATGATCGCCATCCGCGCGGAGATCGAGAAGGTCGGCGCGGGCGAGTGGCCCGCGGAGGACAACCCGCTGCGGGGTGCCCCGCACACGGCCCGCGCGCTCGGCGGTGAGTGGAAGCACGCCTACAGCCGCGAAGAGGCCGTCTTCCCGGCCGGTGTCTCGGCCGCCGACAAGTACTGGCCGCCGGTGCGCCGCATCGACCAGGCCTTCGGCGACCGCAACCTGGTGTGCTCCTGCCCGCCGCTGGACGCGTACGAGGACTGAGGGACGGTGTACGCCCTCACGCGCAGTGCGTGAGGGCACTGTGAGGCCCCGCCCGCACCCGGGCGGGGCTTCGGTGTGTGCGGGGGCCGGGTGTCCGGGCGGGGCCATCGGCTGTGTCCGGCGACGACGTCTGGCGGCGTGCGGTGACGCGGTTCGTCGGTCAGGCGGTGGTCAGGGACACCTCGGTGGACTTGATCAGGGCCACCACCGGGTCGCCGGCCTTCAGGCCCAGGTCGTCGGCGGACTCGTGGGTGATGGCGGAGGTGAGGACGCCGCCGTCGACCGCCACCTTGACGGTGGCCATGGCCGCGCCGGAGGTGACCTCGCTGACGGTGCCGGGCAGCTGGTTGCGGATCGAGATGTGCTGCGGGGGCTCGGTGGCCAGGGACACCTCGGTCGACTTCACCAGGGCGCGGACGGGGGTCCCCTCGGCGAGCCCGAGGTCCTGGACGGCCTCCAGGGTGATCGCGGCGGTCAGGTCCTGGCCGCCGGCCAGCCGGACCTTGACGGTCGCCATGACCTCGCCTGGGCGGACCGCCGTGACGGTGCCGGGAAGCTGGTTGCGGATACTCATGGTCATGGCCCCACACCGTAGTGTGCGCGGGCCGTCATGCCGGGTATGCGTGCGTCTGCGTCGCCTTCACGGTCGCCCAGACCGCTGCGCCCGGGTGCAGGTCGAGTTCGGCCGCCGCGACCGTGGTGAGGTCGGCGGCGAGCGGGAGTTCACCCGTCAGGTCGGCGCGGATCTGGTCGCCGTGCGTCTCCAGACCGGCGACCTCGCAGCGCCACAGGTTGCGGGCGCTGGCGCCGGTCGGCCGGTCCCGGAAGAGCGTGACGGCGCCGGGCGGGAAGGCGACGAAGACCGGTCCGGACAGGTCCTCCGTGGTCGTGATCGAGGGCCCCGCGTCGAGTCGTACGGTGTGCCCCTCGGCCTGGCCCCGGTAGAGGTTGAGGCCGACGAGCTGGGCGATGTAGTCCGTGCGTGGACGACGGGCGATCTCGGAGGGGGAGCCCTCCTGCACGATCCGGCCGTGCTCGACGACCACCAGCCGGTCGGCGAGGACCATGGCGTCCAGCGGGTCGTGCGTGACCAGCACGGCGACCGCCTCGAACTCGGCGAGGTGGCGGCGCAACTGGGCGCGGACCTCCAGGCGGGTACGGGCGTCCAGGGCCGCGAGCGGCTCGTCCAGGAGCAGCAGCCGGGGGCGGGTGGCCAGCGCGCGGGCGAGCGCGACGCGTTGCGCCTGGCCGCCGGAGAGGTGGCGGGGCTTGGCGCCGGCGTGGTCGGCGAGGCCCATCCGGTCCAGCCAGGCGGCTGCCTGGGCGCGCGCCTCGGCCTTGCTCGCGCCGTGGCAGCGCGGTCCGAAGGCCACGTTGTCCAGGGCGGACAGGTGCGGGAAGAGCAGGTAGTCCTGGAAGACCACGCCGACGGGGCGGGATTCCGGAGGGGTGTGCGCCAGGGAGGTGCCGTCGAGGTGGAGATGGCCGTCGGTGAGTGGTGTGAGGCCGGCGAGGGCGCGCAGGGCGGTGGTCTTGCCGGCGCCGTTGGGGCCGAGGAGGGCGACGACGTCTCCGGGGGCGGCGGTGAGGGTGATGTCGAGGCGGAAGGTGGGGCTGTGGTCGATGACGAGGTGTGCGGTCAGGCCTTCGGCGGTGGGCGGTTGGGGTTCGGCTGGGTGGGGGTTGCCGTTCGCACCAGGCGTGCGGGGTTGTGTGGGGTGGTGAGCGTCGTTTTTCGGCTGCGGGCCGTCTGTGGGGTGGTGTTTCCCGCCCGCACCACCCGTGCGAGTTTCGTTGTCGTGTGCGGGTGGCCCCTGCGGGGGTTCAGAGCCGTCGGCGGCTGCGGGTTGTTCGTGGGGTGGTTCGGTGCCGTTGGTCGTGGAGGGGTGGGGGTCGGTCATGAGGTTGTCATCCAGCGGTCTCGTAGGCCCGCAAGGACCGCGATCGATACTGCCAGCAGGATCAGGCTGAGGGCGATGGCGGCCTCGGGGTCGTTCTGCAGGGCGAGGTAGACCGCGAGGGGCATGGTCTGGGTGCGGCCGGGGAAGTTGCCCGCGAAGGTGATCGTCGCGCCGAACTCGCCGAGCGCGCGGGCCCAGGCCAGGACGGCGCCTGCGGCGATGCCGGGGGCGATGAGCGGCAGGGTGACCCGGCGGAACGCGGTGAAGCGGGAGGCGCCGAGGGTGGTGGCCGCCTCCTCGAAGCGGGGGTCGGCGGCCCGCAGGGTGCCCTCGACGCTGATGACCAGGAAGGGCATCGCGACGAACGCCTCGGCGATCACGACCCCGGTGGTGGTGAACGGCAGGGTGATCCCGAACCAGGCGTCCAGCCACTGGCCGACGACCCCGTTGCGCCCGAGGGCGAGCAGAAGCGCCACACCGCCGACCACCGGCGGCAGCACCAGAGGCAGGGTCACCAGGGCGCGGACGAGACCGCGGCCGGGGAACTCCGTGCGGGCCAGCAGCCAGGCCAGCGGCACCCCGAGGACGAGGCTGACCGCGGTGGCCGCCGTGGCGGTGACCAGGGACAGCTGGAGCGCCTGCCACACCTCGGTGCTGGTCAACTGGTCCGGGAGGCTCCGCCAGGGGGCGCGCAGCAGCAGGGCGAGCAGGGGGAGGAGCAGGAAGGCGAGGGCCACCACGCCCGGCACGAGCAGCGGCAGCGGTATCCCGCGCCGGCTCGTGCGGACAGGGCGGCGCCGCGACCGGCCCGTGCGGGGGCCGGCCGCGGCGCCGGGCTTGTCGGGCGAGGTCACGGCTTGAGGAAACCGGCCTCGGTCAGCACCTTCTGGCCCTCGGCGGACTGCACGAGCGCGATGAAGGCCTTGGCCGCCTGGGCGTTGGGCGCGTTCTTCAGCAGGGCGATCGGGTAGTCGTTGATCGCCTGGGCCGACTCGGGGAACTCCACGCCCTCCACCTTGTCACCCGCGGCCTTCACATCGGTCTTGTAGACCACCGCGGCGTCGGCCTCCTTCAGCTCGACCTTGGTCAGGGCGCTCTTGACGTCCTGCTCGTAGGAGACCGGGGTGAGCTTGAGCTTGCTGGCGTCCAGCGCCTTCTGCGCGGCGGCGCCGCACGGCACTGTCTTGTCGCACAGGACAACCTTGAGGCCGGACTTGGTGAGGTCCTTCAGGGAGGAGACCTTGTGGGGGTTGCCCGGGAGGGTGGCGATCTCCAACTGGTTGCGGACGAACGTGGCCGGGGTGCCGGCCGCGTCGCTCTTGTCCGTCACGATCTTCATCGTCTTGGGGCTGGCCGCCGCGAAGACGTCCGCCGGGGCACCACCGGTGATGCTCGCGGCGAGGGTGTCGCTGCCGCCGAAGTTGAAGCTGACCTTCGTGCCCGGGTGCTGCTGCTCGAACTCCTTGCCCAGGGCCGTGAAGCTCTCCTGGAGCGAGGCGGCGGCGAACACGGTGACCGTGCCCGACAGCTTGGCGGCATCGGCCGACGCCGAGGCGGACGTGTCGGACTTGGGGCTCGACGAGTCGTCGGAGGAGGAGCAGGCGCTCAGGGCCAGCACCGCGGCGGCTCCCACGCCGGCCAGCCGCAGTATCCGGGTCCGGCGCATGGAACGGGTCATCACGTGTCTACTCCTCGGGATCTGTGGAAAAGCTGTCGCGCCCTTCCAGGGCCGGAATCCGGCCGCGCGGCGATAATACTGCCGCATTTGCAAGACATAAGACACCTGTCACATCGCATGAGCTGGGCACTTGTTTGTTTGGGCTGGCATATGCGTTTGTACGAAGATGCGGTGCGGGTAGGCTCAAGCCGGAGGTGGTCGCAGGTGACGCTCGCCCATATCGCGCTGGCCGGCGATCTGGCCCGGCCCGCCCGGCTGACCGTGCCGGACCTGCTCCGCTGGCCGCAGCACCGGGCCGATGTCAGCTTCGAGTGCGCCACCAGCGGCATCCAGCACCACCGGTTCACCGGCCCGCGCCTGTACGACGTACTGGCCGGCGCCGGCCCCGGCTTCGACCCGGCCCGGCGCAAGGACCGGCTGCGCTTCCTCATCGCCGTCACCGGCACCGACGGCCACCACGCCGTACTGTCCTGGGCCGAGATCGACCCCGACTTCGCCGCCGCCCCCGTGCTGCTCGCCGTCACCGTCGACGGCACCCCGCTGGACGCCACCGGGCCCCAACTGGTGCTCCCGCAGGACCGCTGCGGTGCCCGGCACATCAGCGGGATCACCGTGATCCGGGTGGACGGGGGCTACCGCTTCCCCGCTCCAGCGCCAGCCACACCCGGTCACGCGTCAGCGGCAGCTCCGTGAACCGCAGCCCCGTCGCGTCCCGCAGCGCGTTGGCCAGGGCCGGGGCGACCGGGTTGAAAGGGCTCTCGCTCATCGACTTGGCTCCCAGCGGCCCGATCGCGTCGGCCGTCTCCATGAAGTGCACCTCGGTGCGCGGCACGTCGGCGTACTGGGGCAGCCGGTAGCGGCGGAACGCGGCGGTGTCGACCGCGCCCCGCTCGTCCAGCCGCACCTGTTCGAAGAGGGTGGCCCCGAGCGCCTGGGCGACCCCGCCCTCGACCTGCCCCCTGCACTGCATCGGGTTCATCACCCGGCCCGCGTCGGCCGCGTGCACACTGCGAAGCACACGGATCTCCCCGGTGCCGGGGTCGACCGCCACCCGGAACCAGTGGGCGTTGAAGGCGACCGAACGCGGGGTGCCGCCGAAGTGCCCGTCGGCGGCGAGGTCCAGGCCGACCGCGCGCGAGGCCGCGTACAACTCCTTCAGCAGCAGCCTGCCTCCCGGGTGCAGCACGGCCTCCTCCGCGAGCCGGCAGGAGGCGCGCGGGACGCCGAGATGCGCGGCGGCGAAATCCAGCAACTGGTCGGCCAGGACGCGGGCGGCGCGCAGGGTGGCCTTGCCCGCGACGACGGTCCCGGTGGACGCGAACGCGCCCGTGTCGTGCCGTACGACGTCGGTGTCGGACTGGCGGACGGTGATCCGGTCGACGGTGGTGGCGAGTTCACCGGCCGCGATCTGCCGGTGCACGGTGGTCGTGCCGTTGCCGAACTCGGCGGTGCCGACGGCCAGATCGAAGGAGCCGTCGGGCAACAGGGCCGCCCTGGCGTCCGCGAAGTGGCCGCCGGGCGGGCCGGTCGCGATCATCGCCAGCGCCGCGCCCTCGCCGACCAGCCAGCCGTCGGGGGCCGGGGCGGGCGGCTCGGACTGCGCCCGGCGAACGATCGACAGGCACTGGTCGAGGCCGTAGCTCGCGATGTGCAGGTCCTCCTCGTGACCGCCGGGCGTCAGCATCGGTTCGCCGGGGCCGATGATGTTGCGGGCCTTGAACTCCAGCGGGTCCAGGCCGAGTCGGCGGGCCAGTTCGTCCAGCGCCGACTCGACGGCGAACAGCACCTGGCCGAGACCGTAGCCGCGAAAGGCGCCCGCAGGGACGGTGTGCGTGTACACGGAGAAGGCGTCGACCTTCTTGTGCGCGGCCCGGTAGACGGCCATGGACTCGCCGACGCTGTGGAACATCACGGCGGGGCCGTGGTTGCCGTACGCGCCCGTGTTCGCGACCACCCGCAACTGGAGGGCGGTGAGGGTGCCGTCGCGGCGGGCGCCCGCCTTCACCTGGACCGTGAAGGGGTGGCGGGTGGTCGCGCCGTAGAACTGCTCGGCGCGTGTGTACTCCAGCTTCACCGGGCGGCGCAGCTTCAGTACGGCGAGGGCCACCACGTCCTCGACCAGCATCTCCTGCTTGCCGCCGAAGCCGCCGCCCACCCGGCCGGCCACCACCCGGACCTGTTCGTGCGGCAGGTCGTACAGGGCGCACAGGGCGCGGCGGGTGAGGAACGGGGTCTGGGAGCTGGTGCGGACGGTGAGCCGGCCGTCCTCGTCGATCCAGCCGACCGCGCCGTGCGTCTCCAGGCTGGCGTGCTGGACGCGCTGGGTGCGGAACGTCTCCTCGTAGACGGCGTCCGCCTCGGCGAAGCCCGCTTCGACGTCGCCGATCTCGCCGTGCGCCTCGCCGACGACGTTGTCCCGCGGGCGGGAGATCCGGGCCGTCCCGGCGTCCTTGTCGTGGACCACCGCGGCCCCCGGCCGCATGGCCTCCTCCGGGTCGAGGACGGCGGGCAGCACCTCGTACGTCACCTCGATCCGCCGGCAGCCCTCCTCGGCGGCGGCCTCGCTGTCGGCGACGACGGCCGCGACCCGCTGGCCGATGTGGCGGACCGTTTCGTCCAGGACGCGGGTGTCGGCGGGGTCCTCCTCCGGGTGTTCGTGGCGGGCGGTGGAGAAGTGCCGTTCGGGGGCGTCGTGGTGGGTGAACACGGCCTGGACACCGGGCACGCGCAGGGCGGCTGAGGTGTCGATCGCGAGGATGCGGGCGTGCGCGTGCGGGGAGCGCAGCAGCTTCATGTGCAGCAGGCCGGGCACGTCGAGGTCGAAGGTGTAGCGGGCGGTGCCGGTGACGACCTGGGGTCCGGCCGGGGCGGGCAGGCTGCGGCCGACGGACTCGCCGGGCGCGGGATCCTCGGTGTTCTTCACCCCGCGTACGGCGTCCTCGATGGCCCGGTAGCCGGTGCAGCGGCACAGGTTGCCCTTGAACGCCCGGGGCAGATCGGCCAGTTGGTCGGCGTCGAGGGCGGCAGTGGTCATCATGAAGCCGGCCGTGCAGAAGCCGCACTGGAAGCCCTGGGCGTCCAGGAACTTCTGCTGGACGGGGTGGAGTTCGCCGTCCGGGGAGGCGAGGCCCTCGACCGTGGTGACGCGGTGGCCGTCGGCGCGGAAGGCCGGGTAGAGGCAGCTGTGCACGGGTGCGTCGTCGACGTGCACCGTGCAGGCGCCGCAGTCGCCCGCGTCGCAGCCCTTCTTCACGCCGAACCAGCCGCGTTCGCGCAGATAGGTGCGCAGGCACTGGCCGGGCCGCGGCTCCTCGTCGAAGGACCGACCGTTGATCTCGACCTTCATCGCAGATCCTCCCCGCCGCGCTCCCGCGGCTGCGCTCCGCCCAGTTCCCGGCGGATCTCCTCCGCCAGCCGGTAGGTCATGTGCCGTCGCCACTCGGGCAGTCCGTGGATGTCGTCGAACCACTCGCCGTCGGCCACCGCCGCGCCGATCGCCGTCCGCAGTTGCTCCGCCGTCGGCGGCAGCGGGAACCACAGCCGCACCGGACGGACCGTCGAGGCGGTCACGGTGACGGCGAGGGAGTGGTCGGCCGGGTCGAGCGTGCCGATGACCAGGACTCCGGAGCGGCCCAGCCCGTACAGGGACGCCTGCCGGAACGCGCTGCGGCAGGCGAGGGCGCGGGCGGGGACGGTGACCGAGCGCAGCAGTTCGCCCTCGGCGAGGCCCTTGCGCCCCGCTCCGGTGATGAAGTCGGCGACGCGGACCCGGCGCCGTACCCCGTCCTGGGCGATGAGCAGGCACTCCCCGTCGAGCGCTGCCGTCAGGGAGATCATCGGGCCCGCGGGAAGGGCGTTGCACAGGTTCCCGCCGACCGTGGCCATGTTCCAGATCTTGAACGAGGCGAGGAACGCCCGGCAGCACTGCTCGAACAGGGGCGCCGCAGGGGCGAGCAGAGTCCGCGCGTGGCGGGAGAGCTGGGCGATGGTGCAGGTGGCGGCGATCTCCAGTGAGCCGTCCGGGTGCCGCCGCACCGGCGTCCAGCTCGTCCGGCTCAGGTCCACCAGGCGCCGCAGGCGCGGTTGCGGTTCGGAGAACAGATACGTGCCGCCGCCGAGCCAGGCGTCGCCGGGCCGCCAGGGGGCGGGCCGCCGGGCGTCGCGGATCTCCGCCACCGTGTTCAGGTCCATGGCCGGAAGTGAACCAATGCGACCGGGCGCCGCACGACCGGTGCCGGGCACGGAAACCCCGACTCCCGCGGCGCCTGGACTGGATGATTCACCAGGAAGCATTCCCCGGCATCTCTCCTTGCATTTACGATGCTGCATCTCGCTCTCGCCTTGCGAATGCGAGGTGCCGGGGTGTGTCCGCCGCCGGCGGTCGTACGAGGAGCCAGCACATGCACGTCGAACACCTCCTGGGGGACACCTCCCTCGGCCTGCGCCTGCTGTGGGCGCAGGACGCGCTGCTGAGGCGGGAGATCAGCGGAGTGACCGTCACGGATCTGGAGGACCCGGCCCGGTTCGTGCGGCCCGGGGAGGTGGTGCTCAGCGGGCTGGTGTGGTGGTCGCCGGAGGGCGGTTCCGGCAAGGCGGAGCGGTTCGTGTCCGCGCTGAAGGAGGCGGGGGCCGCCGCGCTGCTCGCGGGGGAGGAGACGCACGGCAGCGTCCCCGACGACCTGGTCGAGGCGTGCGTGCGCCACGGGCTGCCGGTGGCCGGGGTGCCCGCGCACATCATGTTCCGGGCCATCACCGACGCCGTGTACCTACGGCAGTGGGGCGCGCTCGGCCGGCACCACGCGCTGCCCGAGAACGCGCGCGTGCGCATCAGCCGGCTGCTCGCCCAGGACTCCGGACCCGGCCCCGTCCTCGAAGCCGCCTTCGCGCACCTCGACGCGGTCACCGCGTACGTGTTCACGCCCTCGGGACGGACCGTCGCGGCCACGCCGGGCGCCCCGGTCATCGCCGTACCCGAGGCCGCGGCGCTCGTGGCGGACGGCTCCGGGGTGACGGTGTCCGTCGCCTCCGCCGCCGCCTCCCCGTACGAGCGCTGGCTGCTCTACCTGCCCGACCTCGACGGCGCCCCGCCGCGCATGCTGCACGAGATCGCCGTCGCGCTGGGCAACTGCCAGGACGCCCTGGCACGCGGCCGGACGGCCGGACGGCAGGCGGCGGACGAACTGGGCGCGCTGCTGTTCGCGCCCGAGGCACGGCCCGCGGCGGTGGAGGCCGCGCTGCGGCGGTGCGGACAGGGGGAGAGCGGGCCGGTGGAGGGCTGGCCGGCGGAGGGTGCGTCGTACCGGGTGGTCGTGGCCGGGGCGGGCGCGGCGGGAGCGCTTGAGGAGGTCGCCGCGCAGGTCGCGCAGGTCGCGCAGGTCGCGCAGGACGGTGCGGGCAGGGCGATCGTGGGACGACTGCCGGACGGCTGCGCGTTCGCGGTGCTGCCCGGCGCTCTTGACGGCGGCTTGGACGGCGCTCTGGACGAGGTGTGGTCGCGCGTCGCCGCCTGCGCACCCGGTGTACCGCTGCACGGCGGCACCGGCGCGCCAGCCGTCGGGGCGGAGGGGCTCGACGGCGCACTGGCACAGGCCCGCTACGCCCTCACCTCGGCCCGGACCACCGCACCCGACGCCTCCCGCCTGACCGACGCCACCACCCTGGCCGGTCTCCACACCCTGCTCACGGGCATACCGGCCGACGTCCGCGCCGCCTACGCCCGCACCGTCCTCGGCGAGCTGCTGGAGTCCGACCGGGCCGCCACCGCCGTGCTGCTGAGCACGCTGGAGACCTTCCTGGCCTGTGACGGATCGTGGGCACGCACCGCTCGGGCGCTGCACCTGCACGTCAACACCGTGCATTACCGGATCGAGCGCGTCGAGCACTTCACCGGCCGGGACCTGTCCCGGCTGCGTGACCGCCTCGACCTGTGGGCGGCGCTGCTGTGCCGGTGAGGGCGACGGGGATGCGGTGAGGGCGACAGGGGCGCCGGTGAGGGCTACGGGGATGCCGTCGCACCGGGCCGCTGTACGCGATCTGGACTCAGACGCGGTCGATGTGCACGTTCGTGGACTTCACGCGCGCGGTGGCCTCCATGCCGACCTCCAGGCCGAGTTCCTCGACGGCTTCCCGGGTCAGCAGCGAGACCAGCCGGTGCGGGCCCGCCTGGATCTCCACCTGGGCGGCGACGTCACCGAGCTTGATGGCGGTGACGATGCCGGGAAAGGCGTTGCGGACGGAGGTGTAGGAGGCGTCCTCCTCACCGCCGGCGCTCTGGGCCAGTTCGACCGAGAAGGCGGCCAGGTCCGTGCCGGCGATCAGCCGCCGCCCGGACTCGTCGCGGTGCGTGGTCACCCGGCCGGCGTCGGCCCAGCGCCGGGCCGTGTCCGGGCTCACGCCGAGGAGCCGCGCGGCCTGGCCGATGGTGTAGGACTGCATGCCCGTCACGATAGATCGCCCCGCCCGAAACCGGGGACACGGGGGCGCGTCGGGTGCCGCGCGCCGTGACGTCGGCGTACGCGCCGGGCAGCGTACGCGCCGGGCAGCGTGCACGCCGGGCAGCGTGCACGCCGACGGGGACGGCGATGGGGGACGGCGAAAGAGACGCGATGGGACGGTGATGGGGACGGCGGTGGCTCAGCCGGTGTGGACGCGGGGGCGGCGGGAGGGGTCCGGTTCCGCCTCGCGCAGCACCTCGCGGGTGACCGGGGCGACCTCGCCCTGCCCGAAGAGGAAGAAGCGCAGGAAGTTGGCGAACGGGCTGCCCTCGGTCCACTCGAAGTAGATGTGCGGGGTGCAGCCGGTCATGTCCCGGACGTGCAGGAGGAGCGCCGCCAGGGCGTTGGGGATGGAGGCGGACTCCAGGGTCAGGACGCGGTAGCGGTTGTGCAGGACCTCGCCGCGCACGGTCAGACCGGCTTCGAACTCGGAGGGGTCGGTCACCGTGACCTCGACGAAGACGAAGTCCTCCTGTTCGGGCATCTCGTTGTCGGCGCGGATCTGCTCGATCTTGTCGCGGTACTCGGCCTTGTCGCGCCGGTCGGGCTCGTTCGCGATGAACCGGATCTTGCGGCTGGCCATGTCCCGGGCGAATCGTTCCGCCATCGGATCCATGGACACGCTGGTCACGCGCAGCTCGAAGGCACGGGCCAGCCGGGACAGCAGCGAGACCAGGATGATGCCGACGATGAAGCAGGCACCGATCTTCACACCGTCGGGGCGCTCGATCACGTTCACGACGGTCGTGTACAGGAACACCACGGCGATGATCCCGAACGTGACGGTCCAGCCGCGCTGGTTCGCCTTGCGCGCGGCGATGGTCACCGCGATCGCCGCAGAGCTGATCAGGACCAGCACACCCGTGGCGTAGGCGCCGCCCTGCGCGTCGACGTTGGCGTCGAAGATCCAGGTGACCAGGAAGGCGACCAGGGTGAAGACGATGACCATCGGGCGGACGGCACGCGCCCAGTGCGGGGCCATGCCGTAGCGCGGGAGGTAGCGCGGCATCAGGTTGAGCAGACCCGCCATGGCGGAGGCGCCGGCGAACCACAGGATGGCGATGGTCGAGACGTCGTAGACCGTGCCGAAGGCGTTGCCGAGGTACTCGTGCGCGAGGAAGGCGAGCGCACGGCCGTTGGCCTGGCCGCCGGCCTTGAACTCGTCCGCCGGGATCAGCAGCGTGGTGATGAAGCTGGTGGTGATCAGGAAGGCGCTCATGATCAGGGCGGCCGTGGTCAGCAGCTTCTTGGTGTCCCGGATCCGGCCGGTCGGGCGTTCCTCGGTGTCGTTCTCGTCGCCCTTCACGTGCGGCATGACCGCGACACCGGTCTCGAAGCCGGACAGACCGAGGGCGAGCTTCGGGAAGACGATCAGGGCCACGCCGATCATGACGAAGACGTTGCCGTGCTCCGCGGTCAGGGCGCTGGACCAGTCGGTGATCACATGCCCGGCGGTGACGACGTGGTAGAGGCCGGCGACCACGACGACGAGGTTGAGCGCGAGGTAGGTGCCGACCAGGGCGGTGGCGACGCCGATGGCCTCCAGGAAGCCCTTGAGGAACACCGCGCCGAGCAGCGCCACCAGGAACAGGGTGATCACCATCTGGTGGCCGTGCAGGGCGCTGGTCAGGTGCGGGTTCTCCACGAGGTGGGTGGAGGCGTCGGCGGCCGACAGGGTGATGGTGATGAGGAAGTCGGTGGCCGCGAAGCCCAGCAGGGTCAGGACGAACAGCTTGCCCTGCCAGAAGGACAGCAGCCGCTCCAGCATGGCGATGGAACCCTCGCCGTGCGGGCTCTCCTCGGCCACGCGGCGGTAGACCGGAAGGGCTCCGGCCAGGGTGACTATGACGAGCACGATCGTCGCGATGGGCGACAGCAGTCCGGCCGCGAGGGCGGCGATGCCCGGCTGGTAACCGAGGGTCGAGAAGTAGTCGACACCCGTCAGGCACATCACGCGCCACCAGCGCTGGGGGTGGTGCCCCGGCGTCGGTTCGGTATGGGGTCCCACCTGGCCGCCGGCCTTGCCCATGTCGGACAGCCCCTCCAGCATCCACGTGCGCAGACGACTGGGAGGGTGCTCGGTACTGGGCGGGTGCTCGGTCGTGGCCATCGGCGTGCTCCTGGTGTGCGGCTCAGCTGGGTGCGGCCATCACACGGACGGCGGCACCAGCGTAAGCGGAGAGTGACGCCAGGGCCCCTGGATCAGGGGGCGGTGGGCATCAATCTTGCGTTAAGAATGGCCCGACGGAGGGAGGTGACACATCAAGAACCGAAGGCCCGGAGCCCGAGGGGGCGGTGCAGGCGGTAAGGGGAACTGCGGCCGCGCATCCCGGCCCGGACACCGAGCGTCATCTCGTACGACACGCTCCCCATGCTGCCTCGGGCGGCGCGGATCCGCAGCCGTGGAGGGGATGTTCGGATGAGGGGACGCTCGGTGTCCGGGGGACGCTGACGCCGTGAGGGACGCCAACGCGTGAGAGACGCCAACGCGCGGGGAGGCCGACGCGCGAAGGACCTGGGAGGAGCAGCCGCTTCCGAGATGGAGGGGAGTCGCGCCCCGACAAGGAGGAGCAGCCGCTTCCGAGATGGAGGGGAGTCGCGCCCCGAGAAGGAGGAGCAGCCGCTTCCCGAGAGGGGTGCGGGGAATCGCGCGACCGGCCGCAGACGGCCCGCGGCTCCTGTACCGCGCTTCCCCGCGGAGCGGTAGCGAGCGGTTACGAGTGTTGCGAGCGGTAGCGAGTCGTTGCGGTGCGCTCAGCGAAGGCCCGAGGTCCTGAAGACGGCCAGCGCCGTCTCGCGGTCGATGCGTGCGGCGAGGCGGCGCAGGGCGGTGTTGCCGGACCGCAGGGTTCCGGCCGCCTCCGAGCGGCGGGCGCCCTCGTCGAGCCGGTACCAGAGTCCGGGGTTGCCGACGAGCACCTCGGGGTCGATCTCGACCCGGGCGCCGAGGGAGTCGCGCAGGACCAGGCGCTGGGAGACGCCGCCCAGCGGGCGCGCCACGACCAGCAGGTCGGTACGGACCCGGTGGCCGCGCAGCAGGCGGCGCGAGGCCAGCCAGCCGTCTCCGGCGCAGACGCGCGCGGGGAACAGGACGAGGAAGAGGACCAGAGCCAGCGCGAGCCACAG
Source organism: Streptomyces sp. NPDC048297 (assembly GCF_043201585.1). NCBI lineage: Bacteria > Bacillati > Actinomycetota > Actinomycetes > Kitasatosporales > Streptomycetaceae > Streptomyces > Streptomyces sp. NPDC048297. The sequence goes on along the minus strand of NZ_JBICZA010000034.1, from coordinate 77,523 downwards.
GGCGCAGCGCCACCAGGACAGGCTGCCGGCCGCCCAGTCGACGCACACGAGCATCCCGAGCAGCCCCGCCGCGCAGCCGACCGCGGTGCGCAGGTCCGCGGCCCAGTGCTGGTCGGACACGACGGCCCCGGAGCCGTTCGGCCGTACGGCCGCGGTCTCGGCGCGGGTGCCGGCGCGAGGGTCGTCGCGGGCGTTGTCGCGGTGCTCCATGGAACCGACGGTAGGGAGGGACGGGGGTCACGGCGCTCGGTCGTGAGGCTCCTTGATGGTTCCCTGACGGGAACGCGGCGGGTCTTGACGTGCCCGCAGCGCCCGCAGTGCCCGCAGTGCCTGGGGGCGAGGCGCGGCACGGCGCCTGCCTGGGCCTGCCTGGGCCCGCCTCACAGATCGCGGGTGTCCATCCGCAGGTGCCAGGTGTTGCGCCGGTGGACGGCCACCAGGTCGGACTCCAGCGGCGACGGCGGCACCGCGAGGACGGGGCAGGTGGCGTGGGCGAGGCAGTGTCGGCAGACGCGGCCCGAGAAGGCGCGGTGCAGGCCGCGCCGCCCGGCGCCGACGACGAGGAGGTCGTTCTCCCGGTCGGCGATCGCCACCAGCGCCCTGCCCGTCGCGCCGCGCGCGACGAGGGCGTGCATGGGGACGCCCGGACCGTCCTCGCCGAAGATCTCGTCGAGCACCGCGGCCAGCCGCTGCTTGGCGAGCCGTTGCCACTCCTCGACGAGCAGGCCGGAGCCGGCGCAGCGGCGCGCCGCCGGATCGCCGCCGGGCGGCTCCCACGCCAGCACCGGCCAGAGCTCGGCTCCCAGGCGCCGGGCCAGCGCGGCGGCCCGGCGCAGAGCCGTGACGCTGCCGAGGGAGCCGCTCACGCCGACCACCACCCGGGCGGTCGCGGGGGCGTCGTCATCGGACATGACACCACCGTTCCTCACGGGCGCCCGCGGGATTCGCCCGCGGGCGAGCCTGATTGCGGGGCTTTCTCCCATCCCACTCCCGCGCGGACGATTCGACCAGCCGACGGGACGATTTCCGTCAGGTTCGTTCTGTCGGGATCGTTCTGTCAGGTTCGCGGCATCAGGTTCTGTCAGTTTCGCTGATCGTGCGATGACGGGCGGTGTAGTTCGCGCCGGATATGCGTCGGGGCCGGTGCGCACCGTGTGTGTGCGTCCGGCCCCTCAGATCGCCGGGCGGCGTGGTGGGCCGTCCGGGGTCGCGCTCAGGCCGCGGTCATCACCTCGTCCGCACCGGACGCGCGGTGCGGTGCGATGACCCGGCCGTCGGGCAGAAGCTCACCGGTGTCCTCGAAGAGCAGGACGCCGTTGCACAGCAGACTCCACCCCTGCTCAGGGTGGTGTGACAGGAGCCGGGCGGACTCCCGGTCGGCGGATTCGGCTGGCGGACACGGCGGCTGGTGCTGGCACATGGGTGGGATCTCTCGCTCTGTCGTGGTCATGGCCGTCCCCCGTGGTGATTAGTCGGTCGGAAACCCAGTTTTGCTCTGTGGGCGTCATTCCGCAGGGATTTCGCAGTAGCGCTTCTCATCAGTTGAACACGCATCACCCGCGCGGACGGTTCATTTCAACCGGACTGCCCCTTCGGGCGGTTCGCGGTGACCGAAGAGGGGTGTCGGTCAGTTCGATGGAGATCGCATTCATGGCTCGTAGGAGCGGGAAATTGCTCGTACGAGCGTGCGGGAAAGCGCGCGTGCCCCGCTTCACAGGTCGGAAGCGGGGCACGCGGACCGGGATGTCGTTCAGGCCGGTGAGCCGAGCAGCGGGACCGGGGTGGCCCGATGGGTCAGTACGGGCAGCAACTCCGAGACCCGGTGCGGCCGGTGGGCGGAGATGCCGGGCGGCGCGGGAGCCAGCGGGATCAGCAGGTCGGTCGCGGCGGGATGGCCCTCGGCCGGGTCGGCGGTGGCGTCCCCGTGCAGCCACAGCGTGAGCATGTAGAGGCCGGGCACCGACAGCAGGCGCGGCTGGTACGGCTGTTGCACCGCTTCCGCCTGTTGCAGGGCGCGCTCGGTGGACGCGATGTAGGGGCCCTCGAAGAAGTGCGAGAAGGCCCAGCCGTCGGGTGTGAGCATGGTGTCCGCCGCGGCCACCGCGCGGTCCCCGCAACGGATCAGGAAGCGCCAGCCGGCCAGCCGGGTGGCGGACATGCCCTGCGCCGTGATCCGGTCCAGCACATGGAGCGGAAGCGGGAGTTCGGGCGTCGCGGGTCCCTGTGCGGCGCGCAGGGACGGGGTTCGGGCCTCGCGGAGCGCGGTGGGGGAACCGAGGGCCGTGAGGACGGAGCGCAGTGCGGGCGCGGGGGCAGGGGGCACGTGCAGCGGCATGGTGGGTCGCCTCTCGTTCGACAGGCGCGGCGGCGCGAGGAGGGTGGGGCGGACGACGCTGTCTGCTCACAGGTGGCCGAGGTGGTGGGCCCGGTGGTGTTGGTGGTGGGTACGGCCGAGGCCTGCCGTCCGTCACTCGACGGCAGGATCACGACAGGGACTCGGCAGGAACCGACACCGGAGCGCCAACGGTAAGCCTTGCTCGCGAAGTTTATACGAGACGTGTTCAGACGATGTTTCGTCTATCGGACTCCAGTGGAGTCCGCAAGGGGTTATTCCGCCGCCGGTTCACGGGAATCATCCCCATTTTCGGCCGGGGTATGCGGGCTGACCTCGTAGAACACCGTCAGTGCGGTCGGCTGAATGTCGTCGGCGTTTTTCACGAGACGCACTGGGAACCCGGAGGCACGTGGTGACGCATGCCCCGTGAATGTGCCCCCGGACACATTCGGCAGAGTAGCGGTCAACGGCGTCACGCGGGGCGTTATCGATCGCTTCCGTTGGGCATCATCCCACCTGACCCGGGACCAGGCGGCCGGTACCTCGGCCCATCCATCCAAGGAGGGACACTTCGATGGGGGAGAAGGTCGTGGCGGGGCAGTTCGACCTGTCCGATCGCCAGCGCTACCGCGAAAAGCTCCGAAAGTGCCTGGCGGGACTGGAGAGACTGCTGGGCGAGAAGCGGTTCGACCGCCCCAAGAACCTCATGGGGGTGGAGATCGAATTGAATCTCGCCGGAGCCGACGGTTCGGCGAGAATGCTGAACGGACAAGTACTCGAACGTATCGCGAGCCGCGATTTCCAGACAGAACTCGCCATGTTCAACCTGGAAGTGAACATAGCCCCACACCGGCTGGGAGGAAGGGTATTCGACCAGCTCGCCGAGGAACTGCGCACCTCTCTCGCATATGCCGACCGGAAGGCCGGCGAGGTGGACTCCGGGATCGTGATGATCGGCATTCTGCCGACGCTCACCCGCGACGACCTGGTCTCCGCGAACCTCTCCGAGGCGGACCGCTACACCCTGCTCAACGACCAGATCGTGGCCGCCCGGGGAGAGGACTTCCGGCTCGACATCGAGGGCGTCGAGCATCTGCTCTGCACCTCGAAGTCGATCGTCCCCGAGGCCGCGTGCACGTCCGTGCAACTGCATCTCCAGGTCACCCCCGCCCGGTTCGCCGACGTGTGGAACGCGGCGCAGGTGGCGTCGGCCGCGCAGATCGCCCTCGGCGCCAACTCGCCCTTCCTGTTCGGGCGCGAGCTGTGGCGCGAGTCCAGGCCGCCGCTGTTCCTGCAGGCCACCGACACCCGCCCGCCCGAACTCCAGGCGCAGGGCGTACGGCCGCGCACCTGGTTCGGCGAGCGCTGGATCACGTCCGTGTACGACCTGTTCGAGGAGAACCTGCGCTTCTTCCCCGCGCTGCTGCCGATCTGCGACGACGAGGAGCCGCTGGAGGTGCTCGACGCGGGCGGCGTGCCCCGGCTCGCCGAACTCGTCCTGCACAACGGCACGGTGTACCGGTGGAACCGGCCCGTCTACGACATCGCGGACGGCGTCCCGCACCTGCGCGTCGAGAACCGGGTGCTGCCCGCAGGGCCCACCGTCACCGACGTCATCGCCAACGCGGCCTTCTACTACGGGCTCGTGCGCGCGCTGGCGGAGGAGGCGCGTCCGGTGTGGAGCCGGCTGTCCTTCCAGGCGGCCGAGGCCAACTTCGACGCGGCCTGCCGCCACGGCATCGACGCACGGTTCGTCTGGCCCCGGCGCGGGCGGTACGGCGGGACCGGCGAGGTCGACGCGGTCACCCTGGTCCGCGACGAGCTGCTGCCGCTGGCCTCCGCCGGGCTGGATGCGTGGGGCGTCGAGGCCGCCGACCGCGACCTCTACCTGGGCGTCATCGAGGAGCGGTGCCGGCGGCGCGTCAACGGCGCGTCCTGGCAGGCGGCGACCTTCCACCGCGCCCTGGAACAGGGACTGAGCCGCCCAGCGGCCCTGGCCGCGACGACACGCCGCTACGCCGAACTGATGCTCGCGGGGGAGCCGGTGCATACGTGGCCGGTGGGGCTGCTGGAGACGGTGCCGTTGGGGTGAGGGGGGAGGGGGGTGTGTCGCGTTGTTGCCGGTGACCCGGTGACCCGGTGACCCGGTGACCCGGTGGGCCGGTGGGCCGGTGGGCCGGTGGGCCGGTGGGCCGGTGGGCCGGTGGGCCGGTGACCCGGTGACCCGGTGACCCGGTGGCCTGGTGGTCCCGTGGGCCGGTGGGCCGGGCTCGGGGGAGGGTCTGCGATGCTTGCGGGAGGTAGGTGAGGCAGGGGGCCGGTGAGCCGCCTGATGGTTGGAGTGCAGGTGGAGGCTGACCCGGTGGCCGAGTCCATTCCGTCCCTGACGCGGGAGAGGATTCCGCGGCGATGGCTGCGGGACGAGACCCTGCTCGTGCTGGCGCTCTCGCTCGGCGCGAGCGGAGTGTCCGCGCTCATCAGCTTCATCGGCTCGGTCACCAAGCCGGGCGGCCTCAAGGACCAGGCGGCCACACTGAACGCCTCGGCCGCGCCGGGCCGCCCCTGGCTCGACCTGACCTGGCAGCTCTTCGGCATCGCCACCGCGCTGGTCCCCGTCGCGCTCGTCGCCCACCTGCTGATGCGCGAGGGCGAGAGCCTGCGCACCCTCGGCTTCGACCGCACCCGCCCCTGGCCCGACCTGGCCCGGGGCACGGGCATCGCGGCGGTGATCGGCAGTGCCGGCATCGCCTTCTACCTGGCCGCCCGCGGCCTCGGCTTCAACCTCACCGTGGTGCCGGAGGCCCTGCCCGACGTGTGGTGGAAGTTCCCGGTGCTGATCCTCTCCGCGTTGCAGAACGCGATCCTCGAAGAGGTCATCGTCGTCGGCTATCTGCTGCGCAGACTGGGGCAGTTGGGCTGGACCCCGGGGACCGCGCTGGTGGCGAGCGCGGTCCTGCGCGGCTCGTACCACCTCTACCAGGGCATCGGCGGCTTCATCGGCAACATGGTCATGGGCGTGGTGTTCGTCTGGCTGTACCGGCGCTGGGGCCGGGTCGGCCCGCTGGTCGTCGCGCACTCCCTGCTCGACATCGGCGCGTTCGTCGGCTACGCCCTGCTCGCCGGCAAGGTGGGCTGGCTGCCCACGGCCTGAGGACCGGGCCGGCTCCTCAGACGAGCAGGTCGCCCTCGATGACCGTCACCGCGCGGCCGATGAGCAGCGTGCGTTCGCCGCGCAGCCCCGTGCGGACCAGGCCGCCGCGGCGGGAGGCCTGGAGCCCGGTCAGGTCGTCGCGGCCGAGACGGGCGGACCAGTACGGGGCCAGCGCCGTGTGGGCACTGCCGGTGACCGGGTCCTCGTCGATGCCGACGTTCGGGAAGAAGCAGCGGGAGACGAAGTCGTAGCCCTGCGCGGGGTCTTCGGCGCGGGCGGTGGCGATGATGCCGCGCGTGGAGTAGGCGGTCAGGGCCTTGTGGTCCGGGGCGAGCCCCCGCACCGTCTTCTCGTCCGCCAGCTCCACCACCAGGTCGCCGACCAGGGGGCCGGTGTCCTCGGCGGCCACCGGCTCGGCGCCCAGCGCGTCGGCGACCCCGGCCGGCACCTCGACCGGGGCGAGCGGGGCGGTCGGGAAGTCGAGGGTGATGGAGCCGTCCGCGGCGGGCGTGGCGACGAGGACGCCGCTGCGGGTCGCGAACCGTACGGGCCCCTCGTGGGCGCCGGTGGAGTGCAGGACGTGGGCCGTGGCGAGCGTGGCGTGCCCGCACATCGCCACTTCGGCGACGGGCGTGAACCAGCGCAGCGCCCAGTCCGCCTCGCCGCCCTCCGGCAACCGGTGCGCGAACGCGGTCTCGGCGTGGTTGACCTCCATGGCGACGTTCTGGAGCCAGTCGTCGTCCGGGAAGCCGCCGTCCAGGATCATGACTCCGGCCGGGTTGCCGGAGAAGGGGCGGTCGGTGAAGGCGTCGACGATTCGGATGCGCATGGCGCCGACGCTAGAGGCGCGACGAGACACGGGCCAAGGCCAATTCAGGAGTGTTGGACCCTCTTTCCAGCCGTGCAGCGCCTTCGGCACCGACGAACCCCACTTGGACCTCCGACGCGTACTCCCAGGCAGGTGTCGCCTGCGCGGGCTCGCCCACGAGTACCTCCCCGCTGCCCTCGCCCCTGCACTGCGAGGGTGGAACACCCAGCGGGGTCCCATGTCCCGGACGCGGAAGGCGTCACCCCAACGAGCGACATCCCTGTGAGAACAGATGCCGGTAGTGGGCCGACTCGGTCTGGTCCGCAGTTACGCGTCTCGATCGGCTTCCTGAGCTGCACGCTCCAGCCGGGATCGATAGTTCTCCCACCAGGCTGAGTCGCCCGGCGGCATGCTGTCGTTGCCCTGGTTCATTCCCACGGCCCCGTCTATGAGTTCCCGGAGGATGTCCGCGTGCCCGGCGTGCCGATGCGTATCGGCGATCACGCGCACCACGGCATGGTGCAACGTCACCTCGTTCCTTCCGCTGGGCCACCACGGCACCTTGCCGATCGTGTCCAGAGCCAGCGCGTCGATCGTCGCGTCCGCGTGCGCCCACGCCCGGCGGTAAAGCTCCACGATGTGATCGCGTGACTCGTCGGCCGTGGCCCACATATCCGCGTTGGGCTCAGCACCGTCTTCGAGCCAAGGCAGCGGCTCGCCGGACTGCCGTCCGAAGGTGGCGCCGAGGTAGCCCAGCTCCACACTGGCCACGTGTTTCACCAGGCCCAGAAGGTTGGTGCCGGTCGGCGTCAGCGGGCGGCGGCTGTCGTACTCCGAGAGCCCTTCGAGCTTCCAGAGCAAGGCATCACGGGCGGACTGCAGATAAAAGTGAAGGTCAGCCTTGGGATCCGATGCGGTCATGGGGCCAGCCTGCCGCTTGAACGATCTTCACCCACCGCCTTTTCCGCTACTCGCGGCGAACCAGATCATCTGAAACGGCGAGCCAATCGGACCAGATCACTTGAGACAGGGACCGGCTCGACAGAGACAGGACAACACTCTCCTCGGGCAGGGCATTGTCATGCGATCGGTTCCGATATATCGTTGAGGCATCGCGTAAGAGACGCGAGTAGTACGTGACAGATCAGCGATGGAATGGAGTGATCGTGATGCGTAACCACGGATTCGAGCGTGGGCATGGTCAGGACGGCCCGGGTGGGCGGGGTCGGGGTGGCTTCGGTGGATTCGGTGCTTTTGAGGGGCGTCGGGCCGCCTTCGGGCCCTTCGGGCCGGGTGGACCCGGGTTCGGGCCCGGAGGGCCGGGCTTCGGGCCGGGGCCCTGGGGTCCCCGAGGGCGCGGCGGGCCGCGGGGGAGGGCGCGGCGCGGTGATGTGCGGGCGTCGATCCTGGCCCTGCTCAAGGACCGGCCGATGCACGGCTACGAGATGATCCAGGAGATCGCCGAGCGCAGCGGCGGCGCGTGGCGGCCGAGCCCCGGTTCGGTCTACCCGACCCTGCAACTGCTGGAGGACGAGGGTCTGATCGTCAGCGAGACCGAGGGCGGCAAGAAGCTGTTCTCCCTCACAGAAAGCGGCCGTAGCGCCGCCGAGGAGGGGCCGGACGCCCCGTGGGAGGAGGCCTCGCGCGGGGTCGACTGGGAGGCCCTGGGCGAGATCCGCCAGGCCGGCTTCGGTCTGATGGAGGCCTTCGGGCAGGTCTGGAAGACCGGCACCAAGGAACAGCGCGACAAGGCGCTGGCCGTCATCAACGAGGCCCGCAAGAAGCTGTACCTGATTCTCGCCGACGAGGACTGAGGTCGTCCGGCGCGAGCGGCGAGGTCGTTTGGTCGTGAAGGCGCCCCGTGGAGTCCCGCGGGGCGCCTTCACGCGTTCTGGCTCAGGTGACCAGTCCGCCCAGCTTGCGCAGCGACTCGTTCAGGGCCGCCGTCGCCGAGTCCTTGAGCTTGCCCGCCATCAGCGACACCGCCGCGCCGGTGAACTCGCCGTCGATGCGGACCGATGTGGCGTCGCCGTCGGGGGTGAGTGTGTAGCGGGTCGCGACGGTCACCGCCATCGGGCCCTTGCCCCGGATCGCGAGCACCCGGGCCGCCTCCAGCTCCTCGATGGTCCAGTCGACCTCTGCCGGAAAGCCCATCAGCTTCATGTTCTCCTGGAACGTCCCGCCCACCGCCAGGTTCTTTGGACCGCCCGCGGGGAAACTGGTGTGGGTCGCGTTCCACTCCCCGTACGACGGCCAGTCGGTGAGCTGGGTCCACACCTTCTCGGCCGGCGCCTCGATGCGTGCCTCCGCGCTGACTTCGGCCATGAGACCACCCCTTCGTATCGGGCTACGGTGTCGCGGAACGTAGCGGCAGGGCGTCGAACATTCAATACTGATGAATCGTCAGAAGTATTGCGCGACTGAGGTGTTGAGTGAAAAGGGTGAGTGTCACGCGACGACGCGGCGTATCAGCGCCGCGTCGAAGAGGTCCCACGCACGCGGGAACGCGCTCTCGTCGTGGCAGTGCCAGGCCTCCCAGAACAGGTCGGCGAGCAGTGCGTCCTCCGGGGCGTACACCCGGTACACGTACTGCTTGCCGTCGATCGCCGGCAGTGCCACCAGCCAGCACTCGCATCCGTCCTCCACACTGATGAGGGACGTGCGCGGCCCCATATGCGGTTGCGTACGGGGCGCTTGGCAAGACGGCGCGCGCCCCCAGGGGGATTTCGGCCTGATCTCCTCCCCAAGGATGAGATTTCGGCCAGGGGTGTCCACTCTGTGTGGGACGCGAAGATGGTTCCCCTCGCGGATGTGAGGACCCGTCGTGACTGATGGGCTAGAGGATGTGCAACCCCGTATAGCCCACCAGCCCGCCCCTGACGAGGGCGGCCCGCGTGCGGACGGCCGCGCGGACGACGCTGCCGGGCTCAGTGCCGAGCTGGCGGCGGTGGTCGCCGGTGCCCGCCGCCGGGCCGTGCGGGACGGAGACCGTCAGATCGACACCGCTCATCTGCTCCACTCGCTCCTGGAGGCCGACCCCCAGGCCCGTGCCGCCGTCGGCACCTCCGCCCAACTCGCCCGCCTGCTCGGCTACCTCGTGCAGCGCAGCATCGGCTACGGCCTGCGCTGGCAGAGCGGCGTCGAGGACTTTGGCGCCGGTGCCGTCGCCGTCGTCCCCCGACCCGCCCGCCACGGCGGCGAGTCCAAGAACGCCGGGGGCTGGTCGCCCGTCGCCGCGGCGTCGATGGAGGACGCCAGGCGGCGCGCCCGGCACCGCGGTGAGCACCAGGCAACCGGCACCGACCTGCTCGCCGCGCTCGTCGTGGACCCGCGGTCCCGAGCCGTCGAGGTCCTGGAGCGCGCCGGCATCTCCGCATCCTCCCTCCGTACCCGGACCGAGTCAGGGGCCGGGTCCCGGCCCGGGTCCGGGGTCGGGTGCGAGTCAGGGGCAGGCTCGGGGACAGAGTCAGGGGCCGGCATGGGTGAGCTCGCCGACGACGGAGCGACCTGCTGACGGGGCGGTGCGACCTGCTGGCGGCGTGGTGCGAGGTGCCTGGCGGCGTGGTGCCAGGTGCCTGACGGCACGGTGCGAGATGCCTGGCGGCGCGATATGAGCTGCTGACGGCGGGCCGCCCCCTCCCGTCCACCCCCTGAGACAGGTGTCAAGGGAAGTGACGCTCATGTCATCGCCTGTCATCATGTGCCCGTGCATACGTCTGAAAGCAGTCAGGGCAGCCACGGCAAGGGCGTCGGGCTCGGTCTGGCGCTGGTGTCGGCGCTGGCCTTCGGAGGGTCGGGAGTGGCGGCGAAGCCGCTGATAGAAGCGGGCCTTGAGCCCCTCCATGTGGTGTGGCTGAGGGTGGCCGGCGCCGCCGTGGTCATGCTGCCCCTCGCCGTGCGGCACCGTTCGCTGGTGCGCCGTCGCCCGGCCCTGCTCGCCGGGTTCGGACTGCTCGCCGTCGCCGGTGTCCAGGCCTGCTACTTCGCCGCGATCTCCCGCATACCCGTCGGTGTGGCGCTGCTCCTCGAGTACTTCGCGCCCGCGCTGGTGCTCGGCTGGGTGCGGTTCGTGCAGCGCCGGCCGGTGACGCGGGCCGCCGCGCTCGGCGTGGTCCTCGCGGCCGGCGGACTCGCCTGTGTCGTGGAGGTCTGGAAGGGGCTGAGCTTCGACGCGCTGGGCCTGCTGCTCGCGTTCGGCGCCGCCTGCTGCCAGGTCGGCTACTTCGTCCTGTCCGACCAGGGCAGCGACGCGGGCGACGAGGCGCCGGACCCGCTCGGCGTGATCGCCTACGGCCTGCTGGTCGGCGCCCTCGTGCTCACCGTCGTCGCCCGTCCCTGGAGCATGGACTGGTCGGTGCTGGCGGGCTCCGCGGATATGAACGGCACCGCGGTACCGGCGCTCGCGCTGATCCTGTGGATCGTCCTCGTCGCTACGGTCGTCGCGTACATCACCGGCGTGCTGTCGGTACGGCGGCTCTCCCCGCAGGTCGCGGGTGTCGTCGCCTGCCTGGAGGCGGTCATCGCGACCGTGCTGGCCTGGGTGCTGCTCGGCGAGCACCTCTCGGGCCCCCAGGTCGTGGGCGGCGCGGTCGTCCTCGTCGGCGCGTTCATCGCGCAGTCCTCGGCGCCGGCCAAGGGTTCCCCGGAACCCGTCGCGGCCGGTGGCGCGGAGCGCGAGTTGTCCGTACGCGGCACGGCCGCCTAAGGTGCTGACCATGCCGTCGACGCTCGTTCTGCCGCCCCCGGCCGCCTGAGGCGGGCCTCCGGGAGTCCATGCCCAGCGCTGTCCGGCGCAGGGCGTGACGGTGCTGCCCGCAGATGAAGTCCACGCGCCCCGCCGAGCGGGCCGCCTTCCCACTTCCGCACCTCCTCGGTGCGCTTCTGCGGAGAAATCCTCGTGTCGAACGCTGTCTCAGGCCTGTCCGTCGGACGTGGCCTGCTCTACCTGATCGTCACCGGTGCCACCTGGGGCACCGCGGGCGCCGCCGCCTCCCTGGTCTACCGGGCGGGCGACATGGGCCCCTTCACCCTGTCCTTCTGGCGCTGCGCCGTCGGCCTCGTGCTGCTGATGGCCGGGCGTCTGCTGCGCCGCCCGGCCCATGTGGCCACGGCCGAGCCGCTGCGCCGCCGCGTCGCGAAGGCCGCCGCCACCGGCATCGGGCTCGCGGTGTTCCAGACCGCCTACTTCGCGGCCGTGGAGTCGACCGGGCTGGCCGTGGCCACCGTGGTCACACTCGGCGCGGGCCCCGTCCTCATCGCGCTCGGCGCCAGGCTGCTCCTGGGGGAGCGGCTGGGCGCGGGCGGCGTCCTCGCGGTCGCCGGGGCGCTCGCGGGGCTGGTCGTGCTGACCTTCGGCGGCTCGGCCGCCACGGTCCGGCCGGCCGGCGTGCTCTTCGCGCTCGTGGCGGCGGCCGGGTACAGCGCGATGACCCTGCTGACCCGGTGGTGGGGCCGCGACGGCGCTGCCGACGCCTCCGACACCACGATCTGGGCCTTCGGCGTCACCGCCCTGTTCCTGCTCCCGCTCGCCCTGGGGGAGGGGCTGTTCCCGCACACCGACCACCCCGTGCGGCTGCTGGCGCTGCTGCTCTACATCGCGTCCGTGCCGACGGCACTCGCCTACGCCCTGTACTTCGCCGGCGCCGCCGTCGTACGGTCCGCGACCGTCTCCGTGATCATGCTGCTGGAGCCGGTGACCGCGGCCGTGCTCGCGGTCGCCCTGCTCGGTGAACGCCTCACGACGGCCACCGTGACCGGCACCCTGCTGATGCTCGGAGCTGTCGCGGGACTCGCGCTGAGCGAGGCCCGCGGGGCGGGACGCCGGGAGCCGGTCTCCGTGTGAGCCCGCCGCGGCCTCCATGTGCCCCTGCTACGGCGTCCATGTGCCCCAGCTGCGGCGTCCATGTGCTCCTGCCGCGGTCTCCGTGTGAGCCCGCCGCGGCCTCCATGTGCCCCTGCTACGGCGTCCATGTGCTCCTGCCGCGGCCTTCGTGCGAGCCCGCCGCCTGCTACGCCAACGCCTTGACGTAGTCCGGGAGTTCGACTCCGGGCGTCAGGTCGGCGTTGTCCACGGGGGTGCCGTGGGCCGTGCGGAGCGGGACGACGCCGGCCCAGTGCGGCAGGGCGAGGTCCTCGGGCTCGTCGAGTGCGCCGCCGGTGCGGGTCTTCGCCGAGACCTCATCGAGGTCGAGGCGGATCACCGCGGTGGCGGCCAGCTCCTTCTTGTTGGCGGGCCGGGAGTCGGCGGCCCGGCCCGGTACGACCTGGTCCACCAGGGCGTCCAGGGCCTGCCGCCGCTCCTGCGGGTCCGTGACGTCTCGGGCGATGCCGTGCACCACCACGGACCGGTAGTTGATCGAGTGGTGGAAGGCGGAGCGGGCCAGCACCAGCCCGTCGACGTGCGTGACCGTCAGACACACCTTCAGGCCCGGGTGGGCCTGGCTCGTGCCGGTCTGACCTGCGTCGGTCTGGCCCGGGTCGGTCTGACCGGGGTCGGTCTGGCCCGTGTCGGCCTGCCCCGCCATCCGCAGCGGACGCGAACCGGTGGACCCGTGGACGTAGAGCCGCTCGCCGACGCGGGCGTACAGCGTCGGCAGCACCACGGGGGCGCCGTCGCGGACGAACCCGAGGTGGCAGACGTAGCCCTCGTCGAGTATCGCGTGCACCAGGTCCCTGTCGTACGACGCCTTGTGCGCGGCCCGGGTCGGCACGGTGCGGTCGGTCGGTGTGTATGCGGTGGACTGCGCCGGCACCTTCTCGGTCCCCTGCATGACGGGCCTCCATTGACGGATGTATTGCACTAGTGCATAATTTGGTTTGTGCTAGGAGAGTATCCGATTCATGGCCGTGGCGCAGCGGAGATCGCCGCCAGCGTCGAGCGCGCGGTCGGCAACGGAGACCTGGAACCGGGCCAACCCCTGCCTCCCATGCGGGAGTTGGCGACCCGGCTCGGGGTGAACCCCAACACGGTCGCGGCCGCGTATCGCACCCTGCGCGAGCGCGGGGTGATCGAGACCGCCGGGCGCCGCGGCAGCAGGGTCAGGCCCAAACCGGCCACGACGGGGCGCGAGGCGCTGCGCGTGGAGTTGTCCGCCGGGGTGCGGGACCTGTCGACCGGCAACCCCGACACCGCCCTGCTGCCGAGCCTCGCCACGGCCCTCGCCGCCTCGGCGGCACGGGCCGACCGGACGCCGTTTCTCTACGGCGACGATCCCGTCGACCCGGACCTCGCCCGGATCGCCCGTGCCGAACTCGACGCCGACGGCGTCCCTGACGGCCCGCTGACCGTCACCTCGGGGTCCCTGGACGCGATCGAACGCGTTCTCGCGGCCCGTCTCAGGCCGGGCGACGCCGTCGCCGTCGAGGACCCGGGCTGGGGCAGCACCCTGGATCTGATCCCCGCGCTCGGACTGCGCACGGTCCCGGTGGGGCTGGACGACGACGGCCCGCTCCCCGACGATCTGCGCGGCGCCCTGCGGGCCGGGGCGAGCGCAGTGATCGTCACCGACCGCGCGCAGAACCCGACCGGGGCATCGGTGAGCGCCACGCGCGCGCGTGCCCTGCGCGCGGTCCTGCGCGAGCACCCCGAGACCCTGCTGATCGAGGACGACCACGGCCACGCCATCGTCGATCTCCCGCTGCACCCCCTCGCGGGAGCCACCCGGCACTGGGCCCTCGTCCGCTCGGCCTCCAAGGCCTACGGCCCCGACCTGCGGGTCGCCGTCCTCACCGGCGACCCCGTCACGGTCGACCGGGTGCGTGGCCGCCAGCGGCTCGGACCGGGCTGGGTGAGCCTCCTGCTCCAGCGCGCGGTGGCCACGCTGTGGGCCGACGGCGCGGTGGACAGGGCGGCGGTGGCGGCGGCTTACGGGGAGCGGCGGCAGGCCCTGGTCGACGCGCTCGCGGACCACGGCGTCACGGCCTACGGCCGCAGCGGCATGAACGTCTGGGTCCCGGTCCCCGACGAGACGGCCGCGGTCGCCCGGCTGCTGCAGTCCGGATGGGGCGTGGCTCCCGGCTCCCGCTTCCGCCTCGACACTCCACCGGGCATCCGCATCACGATCTCGCCCGTCGCGGTCGCGGACATCGCCCCGCTGGCGGAGGCGGTGGCGGCAGCGGTACGACCGTCCCCCGACCGCTCGTACCGCTGAGGGGGTGCGTGTACGGCGTCGTGCCTGTACGGCGTCCTGCCTGTGCGGGGTGCAGCGATACCCGCACGCTCGCTGCGCCCCGGGGGGCCCTCCCGCATACGCCTTCGGTGTCCCCTCGCGCTCAGCCCTTCCGCCTCAGTCCTTCCGCCTCAGTCCTTCCGCCTCAGTCCTTCCGCCTCACCTGGGTCAGCGCCGCCCCCGCGAGGACGATCACCGCACCCACCGGTGTGGTCCAGTGCAACGACTCGCCGAGGATCGCCACGCCCGCCGCGGTGGCGATGACGGGGATGAAGTACGTGACCATCTGGGCCGTGGTGGGCCCGACTTCGGCGACCAGGCCGTACTGGACGAGGACCGCGAGCCCGGTCCCGAGGGCGCCCAGTGCGGCGATCGCCAGCAGGGGGACGAGCGGGAAGTGCGCCGGGACGGAGGTGAACAGCGGGGTGACCACGGCGAGTTGGAGCGTGGCGAGCAGCAACTGCGCACCTGTTATGGACAGATTGGAGTTGCCGGTTCCGGCCAGTGTGCGGCGCACGTAGATCCATCCGACCGGGTAGCTGAGCGACGCCAGCAGTGCCATCGCCGTACCCGTGGCGTCGAGCCCGTGGAAGCCCTGCCACGCGCCGAGGACGGTGAGGACCCCGAGGAAGCCCAGGCCGAGGCCGGCGACGCGCACCCGGGTCGGCCGGTCCTCGGAGAGAGCGACCAGGCTCAGCGCCATGCCCCACAGTGGCGAGGTGGCGTTGCAGATGCCGGCCAGCGTGGACGGGATGGTCAGTTCGGAGTAGGCGAAGAGGGAGAACGGCAGGGCGTTCAGGAAGAACGCGGCGACCGCCATGTGCCCCCACAGCCGCGCCCCGCGCGGCAGCCGCTCCCGCTTCACGGCCATCGCCGCCGCCAGTACCGCCGTACCGAACACCAGCCGCCCCAGGGTGACCTGGAAGGGGGCGTAGCCGTCGGTGCCGACCTTGATCAATAGGAAGCTGAAGCCCCAGATCAGGGACAGGACGCCGAAGCGGAGCCGCCAGTCGAGCCGGGCGCGGGGGCCGGCCGGGGCGGGGGCTTGGGTGCGGGGTGAGGTGACCGTGCTCATGCGGTCAACGATGCTGGATACAACCTCGTAGCACAAGCGAGAAATCTCGACAGACACCTCGTAGTATCACTTACATGTTGAACCTTGAGCGCCTGCGCACCCTGGACGCCCTCGCCCGGCACGGCTCGGTCAGCGCCGCCGCCGACGCGCTGCACGTCACCACGTCCGCGGTCTCGCAGCAGCTCGGCAAGCTGGAGCGGGAGGCGGGCCAGCAGCTCCTCGCCAAGAACGGCCGGGGCGTGCGGCTCACGGACGCCGGACGGCTGCTCGCCGAGCACGCGGCCCGCATCCTCTCCCAGGTGGAGCTGGCCCAGGCCGACCTTGAGGCCCACCGGGGTCAGGTCGTCGGCGAACTGCGCGTCACGGCGTTCCCGACCGCCGCCCGCGGCCTGTTCCCCGCCGCGCTCTCCGCCCTGCGCGCCCAGCACCCGGGCCTGCGCGTGCGCTCCAGCGAGCTGGAACCCGAGCAGGGCATCGCCGGCGTCGTGCGCGGCGACCTCGATCTCGCGGTCGTCCTCGACTGGTACAACAAGCCGATGCCCGTGCCCGACGGTCTGGTCAAGGCCCCGCTGCTGGACGACCCGGCGGAGGTCGCCCTGCCCGTCGGGCACCGCTTTGCCGGCCGTGACGAGGTGGACCTCACCGAGTTCGCGCAGGACGAGTGGATCACCTGGGGCGAGGGCGAGTTCTGCCACGAGTGGCTCATGTTCACGCTGCGCTCGAAGGGCATCGAGCCGATCGTCGGCCATCGCGCCGGGGAGACCCACACCCAACTCGTGCTGGTGGCAGCCGGGTTGGGGGTGTGTGTCGTGCCGCTGCTGGGCCGTGACCCGATGCCCCCCGGTGTGGTCCTCGTGCCGCTCACGCAGCGCGTGCGCCGGCACGTCTACGTCGTCTGGCGCGCGGACGCCGACCGCCGCCCCTCGATCCGCGCGGCGGTCGAGGCGCTGCGGGTGTCCGCACAGCAGTTGTCCGCACAACAGGTGTCCGTGCAAGAGGCTTCCGCAGAGCAGGTGTCCGTGCAGGAGGCTTCCGTGCAGCAGGTGTCCGCGCAGCGGCTCGGCTGAGTCCCGGGAGGGGGCGGGGCTGCCCGCCTCCGTGGGGCTCGGTGCGGGGTGCCCGGTCTCAGCCGCCCAGTTTGCGGAAGTCCCAGGAGACGATCTTCTCCGGGGTCAGCCGTGCCCAGGCGTGCCGGCCGTCGTGCGGCATCTCGTCCAGGCCGAAGTTCTTGCGTGCGAACAGCGCTTCCGGCGCGTCGAGTTCGGCGCACAGCTCACCGGTGCGCGGCGCCTCGCCGACGAACTCCACCCGCCCGGACAGCTCGGCCCCGCGCAACTGGCCGTACTCCTCACCGGAGTCGACCACGACCGCCACCCGCGGATCGCGGCGCAGCTGCGCCCAACGCGCGCTGCGCACCACCGAGTACAGCCACAGCGAGGTGCCGTCCCAGACGAACCACAGCGCGCTGACATGCGGCGCGCCGTCCGCCGAGACGGTCGCGACCCGGCAGGTGCGCCGGGTGGCGAGGAACTCGTCCAGCTCGCCGGACGTCATCATGATCTTCCGGCCCCGGCGCTGCTGAGTGACGGTCATGCGGATCCCTCTTCTCCCACGTCGTGCCAGAGACGTCCGTACCGCGCCGATCCTCTGACATCGCGTCAGAAAAGGGAATGGGCCGTGGCCCTCTCGCCTTCCCCCCGCACGCCGGTACGGCTACGCTCGCCGCCCCGCACCCCGGTGGACGGAGGCAGCATGGCGTCGTGCGAAGAACTCGGGGACCTCATCGAGCCCGCCGGCACCGTCCTGCTCACCGTGGAGTGCCAGCAGGGGGTGGTCGGGCCGGGGAGCGCGCTGCCCGAACTCGCGCGACAGGCCCGCTCCTCCGGGGTCCTGGCCAACGTGGCACGGCTGGTCGCCGCCGCGCACGAGAGCGGGGTGCAGGTGATCCACGCCGTCGCCGAGCGCCGCCCGGACGGCCGGGGCGCCAGTCGCAACTCCCGTCTGTTCCGGGCCGCCGAGCGGCTCCCCGTCCAGCAGTTGACCGGCAGCACCGCGGTGCGCGTGGCGCCCCCGATCGAGGTCACCGAGGAGGACCTCGTCGTACGGCGCCTGCACGGCCTGTCGCCGATCCAGGGCACCGAGGTCGACGCCCTGCCGCGCAACCTCGGCTGCCGCACCCTGATCGTCACCGGGGTCTCGGCCAACGTGGCCGTCCCCAACGCGGTGTTCGACGCCGTCAACCGCGGCTACCGCGCCGTCGTCCCCGCGGACGCCGTCGCGGGGGTGCCCGTCGCGTACGTCCCCGAGATGATCCGCAACACGCTCGCGCTGGTCGCGACGGTCACGACCACGGACGAGATCCTCAAGTGCCTCAAGAGGCCGCCCCGGCGGGCGTGAAGCGCGTCAGGCCAGCTTGATCTCGTCGCCGGAGACGGTGATCTTCTGGGCGGGCAGCGGTTCGGTCGCCGGTCCCTGCCGCACGCTGCCGTCCGCGATCGAGAAATGGCTGTGGTGGCAGGGGCAGGTGATCGCGCCGTCCGTGATGCCACTGACAGTGCACCCCTGGTGGGTGCACTTCGACGAGAAGGCCTTGTACGTGCCGGCGGTCGGCTGCGTGACCACCACGCCCTGGTCCGGGAGGATCTTGCCGCCGCCCTCCGGGATGTCGGAGGTCCTGGCGAGCGTCGTGCCCGCCGCCGCCGTCCCGGAGCCCGTCGAGTCGCCGCCCGAACCGCAGGCGGTCAGCGCGACGACGAGCCCGGCCGCTCCGGCGGCCGCGATGACCGTGCGGCGAGCCGGTCCCGTGGAACCGTCCTCCCGCTCGGGCGTGGCCGGGAACCCGGAGGCGGGCTGGGGCGATGCGCTGGTCATGTGGATTCCCTTCCGCGGAACTGTTGGTGGTTCGACAAGAGGTACGGGCATGGGGCCCGAGACGTTCAGACGGCACCGGCGAACCGCGCCGACGGGACCGGATCGTGGCCGGACGGTGACGAACCGGGCGTCGAGCGCGACGGTGAACGAGCCGGCGCACCGGCGCCGTGCCGCACCAGTAACCTGGGGCGATGCTCAAGGAAGTCACCGCGACCCGCTACATCACGCCTCTGCGTGAGGGCGGCTCGATGCCGGGGCTCGTCGAGGCCGACGACTTCGGGACCTACGTCATGAAGTTCACCGGCGCCGGACAGGGCCGCAAGACCCTGGTCGCCGAGGTCGTCTGCGGCGAACTCGCCCGCCGGCTCGGATTCCGGATGCCCCGCCTGGTCACCGTCGAACTGGACTCCGTGCTGGGGCTCGGCGAGCCCGAGCAGCAGGTGCAGGAGCTGCTGCGGTCCAGCGGCGGCACCAACCTCGGCATGGACTTCCTCTCCGGCGCCCTCGGCTACGACCCGCTCGCCTTCCCGGTCGGCCCCGAGGAGGCCGGGCGGATCGTCTGGTTCGACGCACTGATCAACAACGTCGACCGCTCCTGGCGCAACCCCAACCTCCTCGTGCACCGCGGCGAACTGTGGCTCATCGACCACGGCGCCACGATGATCTGGCACCACAACTGGCCCTCCGCCGAGGCCTCGGCGGCCCGCCCCTACGACGCCTCCGACCACGCCCTCGCCCAGTACGCCCCGGACGTCACGGCCGCCGCGGCCGAACTGGCCCCCCGGATCACCGCGGACCTCCTCGCCGAGGTCACCGCCGAGATCCCAGACGTCTGGCTGGCCGGCGAGCCCGGCTTCGACACCCCGGACGACCTGCGCAGGGCCTACGCGCGGCCCCTGCTCGCCCGCGCGGCCGTCATCGCCGAGCGCATCACCGGCCTCAACACCACCGGCCTCAACACCACCGGCCTCAACACCACCGGCCTCGACGCCACCGGCCTCAAGGAGGGCAAGTGAGCGAGACCCACATCCACATGGCCGGTCATGTCACCGAGCGACACATCACGCGGGCCGGCCAGGGCGGCGACCGCGTCGTGTTCGAGTACGCCCTGCTGCGGGTCGTACCCCGCGTCGAGCGCGGCGAGTGCGTCAACGCGGGCGTGGTCGTCTACTGCCGCGCCAAGGCCTACGTCGGCGCCCGCACCCACCTCGACGAGGCCCGGCTGCTCGCCCTCGCCCCGGCGGTCGACGTGGCCGGGGTGCGGGCCGCGCTGAGGGCGATCGAGCGGCACTGCGCGGGCGGGGAGGAGGCCGGACAGGCAGCGGACGACGACGCCGGGCGCCGCTACCGCTGGGTGATCGCGCCCCGCTCGACCATCGTCCAGCCCGGCCCCGTGCACACCGGGCTGACCACCGACCCGGCGGCCGAGACGGAGCGCCTTCTCGATCTCCTGGTGAGGTAATGGATCACACCGCACCGGTGTCCCGTTGACACCGGGTGCCAAGGCTTCTAGCGTCACGGGTACCGAGGTACTAAGCGGTCGCTCACCGCACCACGGTCCTCCGGGACCACAAGGGTTCTCTCAAGGGCGAGGAGAAGCAGCATGTCCACCACCGAACAGCGGGTCGCGATCGTCACCGGCGCCGCACGCGGCATCGGCGCCGCCACCGCCGTACGACTGGCCGCCGAGGGGCGCGCCGTCGCCGTGATCGACCTGGACGAGGCGGCCTGCAAGGACACCGTCGAGAAGATCACCGCGGCCGGCGGCAAGGCCGTCGCGGTCGGCGCGGACGTCTCCGACGAGGCGCAGGTCGAGGCGGCCGTCGCCCGGGTCGTCGAGGAGCTGGGCGCCCCGACCATCCTGGTCAACAACGCCGGTGTGCTGCGCGACAACCTGCTGTTCAAGATGAGCGCCTCCGACTGGGACACCGTCCTGAACGTGCACCTGCGCGGCTCGTTCCTGATGACCAAGGCCGTCCAGAAGCACATGGTCGACGCGGGCTTCGGCCGGGTCGTCAACCTCTCCTCCTCCTCGGCGCTCGGCAACCGCGGCCAGGCCAACTACTCCGCCGCCAAGGCCGGTCTGCAGGGCTTCACCAAGACCCTCGCCATCGAGCTGGGCAAGTTCGGCATCACCGCCAACGCCGTCGCCCCGGGCTTCATCGCCACCGAGATGACCAAGGCCACCGCCGACCGCGTCGGCATGGGCTTCGAGGACTTCAAGAAGGCCGCCGCGGGCGCCATCCCGGTGCAGCGCGTCGGTGAGCCCGAGGACATCGCCAACGCCATCGCCTTCTTCACGGGCGAGGCGGCCGGCTTCGTCTCCGGCCAGGTGCTGTACGTCGCCGGCGGACCGCTGGACTGACGGACTCCGGGACATTGGGGAACACGGACATGACTGAACTCCCGGAGCTTTCCGGCAAGGTCGCGCTCGTCACCGGCGCGAGCCGCGGCATCGGCTACGGCGTCGCCGAGGCGCTGGTCGCCCGCGGCGACCGCGTGGTCATCACCGGCCGCAACGAGGACGCCCTCAAGGAGGCCGCCGAGCGGCTCGGCGCCGAGCGCGTCCTCGCCGTCGCCGGCAAGGCCCACGACCTGGACCACCAGGCCGAGGTCGTCGAACGCGCCATGGAGGCCTTCGGCCGCGTCGACTTCCTGGTCAACAACGCGGGCACCAACCCGGTCTTCGGCCCGATCGCCGACCTCGACCTGAACGTGGCCCGCAAGGTGTTCGAGACCAACGTGGTCTCGGCGCTCGGCCTCGCCCAGAAGACCTGGCACGCCTGGCAGAAGGACAACGGCGGCGCGATCGTCAACATCGCCTCGATCGCGGGCCTCGCGCCCTCGCCGTTCATCGGTGCCTACGGCATCAGCAAGGCCGCGATGATCAACCTGACCCAGCAGCTGGCACACGAGTTCGCGCCCAGGGTGCGGGTCAACGCGATCGCCCCGGCCGTCGTGAAGACCAAGTTCGCCGAGGCCCTGTACGAGGGCCGCGAGGAGGAGGCGGCCGCGGCCTACCCGCTCGCCCGGCTCGGCGTCCCCGCCGACATCGGTGGGGCGGCCGCGTTCCTCACCTGCGACCAGTCCGACTGGGTCACCGGTCAGACGCTCGTCGTGGACGGCGGCCTCTTCCTCAACGCCGGGGTCTGAACTGCCGTCTGAACTACCCGTCTGAACTGCCTGTCTGAACTGTCCTTCCGACCCGTCCTTCTGGCCCACCCGTCCGGCCCGCCCCCGCGGTCTCACGGTCCGGTCGTCTCGTTCGGGCGCCGTTTCCCAGCGGAACGGCGCCCGAAGCGCGTTTCGGGGTGCGCACGGGGGTATGACAACGTAGTCATCGCCCCATCGATCAAGAACACCTGTTCCAGGGGAGGTTCAGGGGGCGGAACGCTGCGGTATGGTCTGCCGACTCTTGGTATGGCAGACGAGGAGCGTGCGCGTGTTCAACCGGAACCGATTCCTGCGGAGCGTCGCGGCGGTCGCGTCCATATCCGTGGTGGCCGGCTGCAGTCTGCTCTCCAACAGCGACCCGAACGGCAAGGGTCCCATCGTGGTGGGGACGACCAGTGCCCCGAGCGCGCTCGATCCGGCCGCCTCCTGGGACGGTTCCTGGGAGCTGTTCCGCAACATCTACCAGACGCTGGTCGCCTACCCGAACGGCGCCACCAGCCCCGAGCCCGACGCCGCCGAGAGCTGCCGCTTCACCGACTCCGGCAGCCGTACCTACGGTTGCCGCCTGCGCGACGGGATGACGTTCGCCAACGGCGACCCGCTGGACGCGAAGGCCGTCAAGCAGTCCATCGACCGCATCCGCACCATCAACGCCCCCAGCGGCCCCGCCGGGCTGCTCGGCAGCCTGGACCGGGTGGAGACGACCGGCGACCGCGACATCGTCTTCCACCTCAACAAGTCGGACGCGACCTTCCCCTTCGTGCTGGCCACCCCGGCCATGTCGATCGTCGACCCCAAGTACTACCCCGCCGACTCCCTGCGCAAGGGCGCCGCGGTCGACGGCTCCGGCCCCTACCAGCTGAAGTCGTACGAGGAGGGCCAGCAGGCCGTCCTGGTCCGCAACGACCGCTACCAGGGCTTCGCCGACCGGCAGAACGGCGCGGTGACGATCCGCTACTTCCAGGACTCCGCCGCCATGGTCAAGGCACTGCACGACAAGCGGATCGACGTCACTTACCGGGGCCTGGCCGCCGACGACATCCTCGACCTGCAGCGCCACGGCACCACGGACCTGCAACTGGTCGACGGCGCCGGCACGGACATCAGCTACCTGGTGTTCAACCCCAAGGACCCCTGGGCCAAGCAGCCCGCCGTACGCAAGGCGGTCGCCCAGATCGTCGACCGCGGCGCGATCGCGCACAAGGTCTACAAGGACACCGTCGACCCCCTGTACTCGATGGTCCCCAAGGGCCTGACCGGTCACGCCACCCCGTTCTTCGACCATTTCGGCGACCCGAGCGTCCCCAAGGCCCGCACGCTTCTTGAGGACGCGGGCATCCACGAGCGCGTCCCGCTCACCCTCTGGTACACCACCGATCGCTACGGCTCCGAGACGGCCCGCATGTTCCAGGAGCTGAAGCGGCAGCTGGAGAAGTCCGGACTGTTCACGATCACCCTCAAGAGCCGCCCCTGGAAGACCTACGTGGTCGGCTACCAGAAGGGCGAGTACCCGGTGTTCGGCCGCGGCTGGTTCCCCGACTTCCCCGACGCGGACAACTTCATCGCGCCCTTCGTCGGCGACCGCAACGCTCTCGGCACGCCCTACCCCGCCAAGCAGATCACCTCGGTGCTGCTGCCCCGTTCGCGCGCGGAGAGCGACCGCGGCAAGGTGGTGAAGGACTTCGACGAGGCCCAGCAGGTCCTGGTGGACGACGCCCGGCTGATCCCGCTGTGGCAGGGTCGGCAGTACGTGGCGGCCAGCGACGACATCTCCGGCGGCGAGCAGGCCCTCGACCCCTCGACGATCATGATGATGTGGACGCTGCACCGCAAGACCAGCTGGTGAGAGGCCTCGCGGAACCGGTTGTCAGTGGTCGCCTGTAGGTTCTGAGACCTGAAGTGACCGCACGCCGTAGTTGATCGATCGTGAGGACGTTGACGTGACCGACATCGCCATGCTGCCCGAGTCCTGGCGCGGGGTTCTGGGCGACGAGCTGCAGCAGCCCTACTTCAAGGAGCTGATGGAGTTCGTCGAGGAGGAGCGGGCGAAGGGTCCCGTCTACCCGCCGCGCGAGCAGGTCTTCGCCGCGCTGGAGGCGACGCCGTACGACCAGGTGAAGGTCCTGATCCTCGGCCAGGACCCGTACCACGGCGAGGGCCAGGGCCACGGCCTGTGCTTCTCCGTCCGCCCGGGCGTCAAGACCCCGCCCTCCCTGCGGAACATCTACAAGGAGATGCAGGAGGAGCTGGGCCTTCCGGTCCCCGACAACGGCTACCTGATGCCGTGGGCCCAGCAGGGTGTGCTGCTGCTCAACGCGGTGCTCACCGTCCGGGCCGGCGAGGCCAACTCGCACAAGGGCAAGGGCTGGGAGAAGTTCACGGACGCGGTGATCCGCGCGGTGGTCTCCCGGCCCGACCCGGCGGTCTTCGTGCTGTGGGGCAACTACGCGCAGAAGAAGCTCCCGCTGATCGACGAGACCCGGCACACCGTCGTCAAGGGCGCGCACCCCTCGCCGCTGTCCGCGAAGAAGTTCTTCGGCTCCCACCCCTTCACTCAGATCGACGAGGCCGTCGCGGGACAGGGCCACCAGGCCATCGACTGGCGCATCCCGAACCTGGGCTGACCGGGCGTCAGGGGCACGGACCGGTCCGGGACCCGGTCCGTGCCCCGCCGACCGGGCACGGCGCCCGAGCCGTACGGGCCCGCCTGCCCGGGTTTGCCGGTGCCTGCGTCTAGCGTCGATACAGACGGCCGGCGACACGGCCGAGGAGACGGCCGACCACACGGCCGACCACCTGGCCGGGCACACGGTCGGCCACAAGGTCGGCCACACGGCCGAGGAGACGGCCGGTGACGGCTGACGACGGTCCGGAGGACGCGGTGGCGGAGCGACAGGAGCAGGCGGCCCCGGATGCCGTGCTGACGCGGATCGGGCAGGTCGTGATGCTGCATCACGGCGGCGACCGCGAGGAGGCAAGGCGCCGCTTCCTGGACCTGTGGACGGAGATGGGCGAGGCCGGGGATCCCCTGCACCGCTGCACCCTGGCGCACTATCTGGCCGACACCCAGGACGATCCCGCCGACGAACTGGCCTGGGACCTGCGGGCGTTGTCGGCGGCGGAGGAACTGACCGACGGCCGGCCCGGCGCCGACCCCTCGGCCGTCCGCGGCTTCTACCCCTCCCTGTACCTCAATCTCGCCGCCGACTACCTCAAACTGGGCCGCTCCGACGCCGCCCGCAGCCATCTGACCCTCGCCCGCCGCGCGTCCGGCGTCCTCGCCGACGACGGTTACGGCGCCGGGGTCCGGGCGGCCATCAGCCGGATGGAGCTGCGCCTGCGGGACGACGGCACACCGGACGGCGACGGGTGGGGTCCACCGAGACAACGGCCGACCCCGTAGCGGCCCTGCGGGGGTATCGGCGCGGCACGGTGATGGCGCTGCGAGGTGATGGCTCTGCGTGGTGATGGCGCTGCACGGTGATGGCTCTGCGTGGTGACGGCTCTGCGTGGTGATGGCGCTGCACGGTGATGGCTCTGCGTGGTGACGGCTCTGCACGGTGATGGCTCTGCGAGGTGATGGCTCTGCACGGTGATGGCGCTGCGAGGTGACGGCTCTGTGAGCGGGGCCAGGGTTCCAGGTGCGGGCCGGCGGCGGGGTGCGGCGCGCTCAACGGCCGTACGCGCGCTCGCAGATCACCGCCTCCGGGCTGTCCTTGCGCCAGCCCCCGTACTGCTTGCCCAGGGCGCACACGTCCGGCGTCTTCGGGGCGGGCCGGTCGATTCCCGGGATGCGGAGGTGCCGTCCCCGCGGCTGGTCCGGGTGACCGGAGCGGCCCTGGTGCGCGGAGTGAGGGGGCGCCGCGGGCGGGGCCTGCGGCCGGTGCGGGGCCCGCGGGGCCGCCGTCTCCCGGTGCGGGGCCTCCGGCTCGGCGTGCCGCGGCCTCCGTGACGGGCCGACCATCTCCAGTGCCTCCCGCGCCGGTGCCTGCACGACCCGCGGCGTCACGCTGCCGTCCGGCCGGGGCGCCATCGGCTGCGAGGGCGCGGTGTCCGGCGGGGGAGCGGGTGCCGCCGGGCGCTGTACCGTCACACAGCCGGTGAGGGCCGAGACGGCCACGGTGACCAGGAGCGCTGCGGTGGTCGTCGTTCGATGCACCCGGGCAACTCTGCTGGGTCGGCACCGGTGTTGGCACCGTGGACGGCACGGAAATGCCCCCGCATGAGTGATCTCGTTCCCCGCACGGAGGGTCCCGGGGGCCCGAAGGTGACGCTCAGTCGCCGGTGCTGCCGTCGAGCCGCTCGCGGATCAGGTCGGCGTGGCCGTTGTGCCGGGCGTACTCCTCGATCATGTGGGTGTAGATCCAGCGGAGGCTGAACGGCTGCCCGGTGGACCGGCCGGTGCCCTTGGAGAGGCCGTCGAGGGCGAAGCCGGCCGCGTGGCGCCGGGCGATGTCGATCTCCGCCTGCCAGGTGGCGTACGCATCCGCCCAGGTGTCGGCCTCGGTGAGATGGAACTCGCCGTCCCGGTCCCGCTCGCTGGAGTAGATCGGGCCCGGGTCCTGGCCCGCCAGCACCGCGCGGAACCAGCCCCGTTCCACCTCGGCCATGTGCCGCACCAGGCCCATGAGGGACAGCTCGGAGGGCGGCACGGAGGCGGTGCGCAACTACTCGTCGGTCAGTCCTTCGCACTTCCAGGCCAGGGTCTGCCGGTGGTAGTCCAGCCAGCCCTCCAGCATGGCGCGTTCACCGGCGGTCTGGGCGGGCTCGTGGCGTTCGGTCGTCATGGCCGCATCCTCGCAACACGACGGGGCATGCCACCAGCGGGTTTTCGCGGGACCCGGCACAAGCGTTGCTCAGCCGCCGAGCAGGCCGTTCAGCAGTTCCCGCACCCCTTGGCGGACCTCCGCCAGGCTCGGCACCCGCGCGCTGAAGGAGCCGGCCGCGCACGAGAACATCAGCCCGTCCGCCCAGGCGACCAGCGACAGCACGTGCCGGGCCGGATCGGGTGAGCCGACGGCGCCGAGCAGGGCCGCCAGTTGCTCCTGGAAGACGGCGCCCGTCGCGTCGTAGAAGGCGCGCAGTTCGGGGCGGCGGGTGGCCTCCAGGGCCAGTTCGTAGCGGGCGATCAGCAGGTCGCGGCCGTCGGTCAGCGAGCGGTGGACGGCCAGCGCCAGGCCGTCGGCCAGCGCGTCGGGGCCGCCGCGCGGGTCCGGCATCTCCTCCAGCGCGAGCACCCGCGCCTCCCGTTCGGCATGCCGCCGTACCGCGAGTTCCAGCAGTGCCTGCCGGGTGCGCGCCACGTTCGACGTCGAGCCCTGCGGCAGCCCGGCCGCCTCGTCGACGGCCCGGTGGGTCAGTCCGCGCATCCCGCGCTCGGCGAGCAGGGCGAGGGCGGCGTCGGCGACGAGGTCGGCGCGGGAGGCGGTCGGGGTGCTGGTCGTGCCGGGGGTGCTGGTGGTGCCGGTGCTGCTGGTGGTGGTGCGGGGGGTGCTCGGAGTGCGGGGGGCGCGCGGCGTGCGTTCGGGCATGGGGTGACCCTACCCGGGTCACTACAGCTGTAGTAAAGTCACGCTCACTACAGCTGTAGTTCCCGACGGGTGGCAGGAGGAGTCATGGCACACCAGGAGCGCGCCGTAGTCGTCGGCGGCGGGATCGGAGGCCTGGCGGCGGCGGCTGCCCTGCACCGGCGCGGCTGGGACGTCACCGTGCTGGAGCGGGCCCGCTCGCTGGAACCGGTCGGCGCCGCGATCTCGCTCGCCCCCAACGCCCTGCGCGCCCTGGACGTCCTCGGCATCGGCGACGAGATCCGTGACCTGGCCGCCTGGCAGGGCGACGGAGGCCTGCGCACCCCGAGCGGGCGCTGGCTCTCCCGCTCCAGCGCCGAGGCCGCCGAGGCCCGGTTCGGCGGCCCGCTCGTCCTGCTGCCCCGCACCACCCTCGTCGACCGCCTCGCCGCCCTTCTCCCGGCCGGCGCCGTCCGCACCGCCGCCGACGCGCGCCTCGCCGACCCCGGAGACCCCGGCGACCCCCATCGGCCCGCCCGCGTCACCACCGGCGACGAGGAGTGGGAGGCAGCCCTCGTCGTCGGCGCCGACGGCATCAACTCCCGTGTGCGCGGCGCCCTGTTCCCCGCCCACCCGGGGACCGTGTACTCCGGGTTCACCACCTGGCGGGTCCTGATCCCGGTGCCCGCGGTCGCGTTCGCCTCGCACAAGACGTGGGGCCGGGGCCGTATCTGGGGCACCCACCCGCTCAAGGACGGCCGGGTCTACGCCTACGCCGCCGCCATGACCCCGGCCGGCGAGCGCGCCCCGGACGACGAGAAGGCCGAACTCCTGCGCCGGTACGGCGACTGGCACGACCCGATCCCCGCCGTCATCGCCGCCGCCCGCCCCGAGGACGTGCTCCGCCACGACGTCCACCACATCGATCTGCCCCTGCCTGCCTACCACTTGGGCCGGGTCGCCCTCCTCGGCGACGCCGCCCACGCCATGCCCCCGACCCTCGGCCAGGGCGGCAATCAGGCCGTGGAGGACGCGGTCGTCCTCGCCCACCACGGCCACGACCTTGCCGCCTACACCGCCGCCCGGCTCCCGCGCACGACCGCGATCACCCGCCGGGCCGTCCGGGTGGCCCGCCTCGACATGGCCCGTGGCCGCCTCGCGTGCGCCGTCCGCGACACCGCGATCGCCGCACTGTCCAAGGCCGGTCCGGCCCTGCTCCTGCGCGGATTCGACGACATCGCCCACTGGCGTCCGCCGTATGCTTCCGAGGAGGCAGGGGCGGGCGAGAGGTAAGGGGAGTTCACGTGAAGGTCGGCTGCATCGGACTCGGTGACATCGCGCAGAAGGCCTACCTCCCGGTGCTCGGCACACAGCCCGGCGTCGACCTCCACCTCCAGACCCGCACCCCCGCCACCCTCACCCGCGTCGCCGACGCGCTCCACGTGCCCGGGGAGCGCCGGCACACCACCCTGGACTCCCTGCTGGACGCGGGCCTCGACGCGGCCTTCGTGCACGCGCCCACCACTGCGCACGCAGAGATCGTCACCCGGCTCCTGGAAGCGGGCGTGCCCACCTACGTGGACAAGCCCCTCGCCTACGAACTCGCCGACTCCGAACGGCTGGTGGCCCTCGCCGAGCGGCACGGCACCTCGCTCGCCGTCGGCTTCAACCGCCGCCACGCCCCCGCGTACGCGCAGTGCCTGGAGCACCCGCGGGACCTGATCCTGCTGCAGAAGAACCGGATCGGGCTGCCCGAGGAACCGCGCTCGATGATCCTGGACGACTTCATCCACGTCGTCGACACCCTGCGCTTCCTCGCCCCCGGCCGGGTCGACGACGTCACCGTGCGCGCCCGCACCGAGGGCGGCCTCCTCCACCACGTCGTGCTCCAGCTCGCCGGGGACGGCTTCACCGCGCTCGGTGTGATGAACCGGCTCAGCGGCTCCGCCGAGGAGATCCTGGAGGTCTCCGGGCAGGACACCAAGCGCCAGGTGGTCAACCTCGCCGAGGTGATCGACCACAAGGGACAGCCGACGCTGCGCAGGCGCGGGGACTGGGTGCCGGTGGCCCGGCAGCGCGGCATCGAGCAGGCGGTCCTCGCCTTCCTCGACGCCGTCCGCGCGGGCAAGGTGCTCAGTGCCCGGGACGCGCTGGAGACTCACGAACTCTGCGAGCGTGTGGTGCGAGCGGTCGCGGACCGCTCCGGCGCAGCCTGAGCGCCCGCACCCCCTCGGTCCCGCACCACGCGGCCAGCACCAGCAGCGCCCCCTGCACCGGCCAGTCGCCGTACCGCACGAAGGGGGTGATGCCGTGCGCGAGCGGTACCTCGTACACCCGGGCCGTGTTCGCGCCGGTGCCGAGCCAGGGGCCCAGGCGCTGCCCGCTCGGGCCGTAGACGGCGGAGACGCCGGTCAGGGTGGCGTGCACCATCGGGCGGCCCGTCTCGGCGGCCCGCAGCGCGGCCAGCGAGGCGTGCTGCTCGGGGGCCCAGCTGTGCTGGAAGGTCGAGGTCGCGGACTGGCCGAGGAGGACGTCGGCACCGTCCTCGGCGAGATGCCGGCTCATGTCCGGGAACGCGGTCTCGAAACAGATCATCGGGCCGACGCGCAGTCCGTGCCCCACGTCCATCACGACCTGTTCGGTGCCGCGCCGCCGGTCCTCGCCCGCCGCCTTGCCGACGGAGGTGGCCCAGCCGAGCAGCGAGCGGGCCGGGACGTACTCCCCGAAGGGAACCAGCCGCATCTTGTCGTACCGGGCGCCGGTGGGGCCGTCCGGACCGATGAGGACGGAACTCTTGTAGATGCCGGGCCGGTCCGAGCGGCGCGCGTCCACGTTGACCAGGATGTCCGCACCGGTCTGCCGGGACAGCACCGCGATCCGGTGCGCCAGGTCGGGCCGGTCGCCCAGGTCGAAGCCGACGCTGCTCTCGCCCCAGACGACCAGGTCGACGTGCTGACCGGCCAGCCCCCAGGTCAGCCGCTCCTCGCGATCGAAGCGCCGGTCGCCGCCGTCCATCACGCCGGGCTGTACGACCGCGATCCGCACGTGCCCGTCGACGTCCGGACGCGGCGCCCACCACCAGGCAGCCGACGCTGCCGCCCCCGTGGCGACGAGCGAGGCGAGGGCCGGTGTCCGGAACGCGCGCACCGCCACCAGCATGGCCACCGCGACGTTGACGGCCACCACCAGGAAGCTCAGCAGCCACACCCCGCCCACCGACGCCAGCCGCAGCGCCGGACCCACCTGCCACTGGCTGGAGCCGAGCATCCCCCAGGGCCCGCCGAGAGCCTGCCAGGAGCGCACCAGTTCCACCCCCAGCCACGCCGACGGCAGCACCAGCA
This sequence comes from Streptomyces sp. NPDC048297, assembly GCF_043201585.1. Classification (NCBI taxonomy): domain Bacteria; kingdom Bacillati; phylum Actinomycetota; class Actinomycetes; order Kitasatosporales; family Streptomycetaceae; genus Streptomyces; species Streptomyces sp. NPDC048297. The sequence continues at coordinate 47,093 of NZ_JBICZA010000034.1, read as the reverse complement.
GCGCGGCCACGCCCCGCCCCGGCGACGGCACCCCGCCGAGGAACCGGCGGACCAGCCAGCCCCACGGCGCCCAGAGCAGGCTCAGCAGCCCGGCTATCAGGAAGATGAACACGTGCAGGCTCGGCAGCAGCCAGTGGTGCACCGCCACCATGAACCCGAACCCGCCGCACCAGCCGTCGTACACCGCGCACCGCCCGGTCGGCGCCGAGCGGGCCAGCAGGATCCAGGGGACCAGGGCGACGTACGCGAACCACCAGAGCGAGGGCGCCGGGAACGCCAGGACGGGCAGGGCACCCGCGAGAGCGGCGGCACAGGAACGCCGCCAGGGAGAGGTCGGCCAGCCGTCGATCAGCCTCATACGGAGTCTCCCTACCCGGGGCTTCCTCCAGTGTGCGCGCCGGGCGCGATCTCCGACAGAGGGCCTGGTGCGGGGGCGGATCAGTCCGGCAGCTCTCTCGCACCGGCCGCCTCGGACGCGGGCGTCGGACCGCGGTCGGGCAGCCGGCGCCACTTCTCCCGCACGACCACCGCGGTCAGCCGCCAGCCCTCCGCCGTGCGCGACAACCCGAAGTCGTACCGGCCTCCGCACACCAGATCCGGCGCACCCGGACCGTCCGCACCGGCGAACCTCATGGGGTTGAGGTAGTCCGCTCGCACCCGCGCGGTGTCCCCGGTGTCATGGTCCAGAATCCCGAACCGCACATGGCGGTTGACGATCAGATGCTGCCGCATCCCGAACAGTTCCATGCTCTCGGCGAGCCATTCGGCGACCCGCTCCGCATCGCCCTCGATACCGCCGGCCGAACGGTAGTCCGCCCGCCCCTTCGCCGTGAACAGCCCGCGGTACGCCGCCCAGTCACCGTCGTCCACCGCCATCGCGTACGCGGTGACCACCTCGTCCACGGCCAGCCGGTCCATCACCGTCGCCAGCTCTACACGCTGCGTCATCGGCTCAGTGTTGGACATGGGGCGGCGGGTGCCAAGAGGCGTACCGGACTATTCAGCGGTTCGGGTTCGCAGGTGGGTGAAACGAGTGAGTGTGCGGTGCGGCGACGTCCGGTCCACCGCCCCGAGACCGGCGGCCCGGCCTCCCGGCGTTCGGCCGAAGCTCACGCCTGCCGCGCCCGAAGACTGTCCGGAGTCACCAATTGCCTTACGGCGCAGGCATGTTGGAATTCCCCTATGGTCACTTCCGCTGACGGAACCACCCGCCCGACTCCGGACGGGCCCGCGCACCATCTGCGTGCCGAGATCGAGCGACTCAGAGACGAGGCTACGCGCCAGAGGACACTCGCCCACCGCCGGGCCGAGTTCTGGGCCAAGGCGGACATCGCCCTCGGTTTCCCCGCGGCCCTGCTCGCGGGCACGGCGGGGGCCGCAGGACTGGCCTCGGCGGACGTGCGAGTTCCCGCTGCCCTCGCCGCTCTGGCCTCCGCCGGGTTCGCGGCGGGAGCCGGCTTCCTGCGCAGCGACACCAGACGCCGCGCCAACAAGCGCGCCCGGCACGCGTGGGCCCTGGTCGAGGCCAGGGCCACGGTGGCACTGGCCCAGGAGCACATGACCCCCGGAGACCTCGGTGACCTGCTGGAATGCCGCCAGGCCGCGCTGGCGGCCTACGACGGCGAGGAGTCCGGGCCGGGAGCACCGTGATCCGTTGACGTGCCCACGCGCCCGCGCGCTTTGACGTGCCAACGCGCCCGCGGGCCTTTCCGTGCCCACGCGTCTTGACGTGCTCACGCGCCCGCGCGCCTTTCCGTGCCCACCCGCCTTGACGTGCCCACGCGCCGACCCGGGTCGGAAATCCCTGCCGTCCGATGGCATTGTCTCCCAGCGTGGAACTGCGTCATCTCACAGGATTCGTCGCCGTCGCCGAAGAACTGCACTTCGGCCGGGCCGCCGAGCGGCTGCACATGGCCCAGTCGCCGCTCAGTCAGCAGATCAGGCTGCTGGAGCGCGACCTCGGGGTCAGGCTCTTCGACCGCACCACGCGGTCCGTGCGGCTCACTCCCGCGGGCCGGGCCCTGCTGGAGCCCGCCCGGCATCTGCTCGCCGAGGCCTCCGCCGTGCGCCGCACCGTCCAGGCCGCCCACCTCGGCGAGGTCGGCCGGGTCACCGTCGGCTTCGCCGGCGCCAGCAGCTATGCGGCGCTCCCGGTGCTGACCCGGGCGGTCACCTCCGAACTCCCGGGCATCGAGCTGGCCCTGGTCGGCCAGACCTACACCGGTGAGGCACTGGGCCGGATCGCCGAAGGCTCGCTGGACCTCGGTTTCGTCGCCCTGCCCGTACGCCGGGGCGTCAGCGCACGCCTCGTACGCCGGGAACGGCTGGTGCTCGCCCTGCCGGACAGCCATCCGCTCGCGGACCGCACCGAGGTCGCCTTCGCCGAGCTGGAGCGGGAGCCGTTCGTGACGTTCCCGGTCGCGCGCGGGTCCGCGGTGCGCGAGGCCACGGTGCAGGCCTGCCACGACGCCGGGTTCGCGCCGCGCATCGTCCAGGAGGCCCCCGACTCGTACAACCTGCTCGCCCTGGTCGGGGCGGGCGTCGGGGTGGCCGTCGTCGTCGAGTCGGCGCGCAGCATCCACCTGGAGCACGTGGTCTTCCGCCGGCTGGCGGGCGACGACGTGCCGGTCCTGCCGATCGCGCTGGGCTGGCGCACCGGCAACCCCTCGGCGGCACTCCAGGCGGTGCTTCGCGTCGCCGAACGCGTTCTGCCGACCCCGGAATCGGGCTGACCGCGCAGGACGGTGTCTTGGCGACGCCGGGTCGTGTTCACCGTCCAGGCCGGGGCGGGTCGGGCCAGGTCAGGCCGGGCCGGGCCGGGCCGGGCTGGCGCGATTGTGCTGGATGACGTCTTACCGGGCCGGGTTATTGGTCTTGGACACCTCCTAATCGCGGCGGGCAGAGTGATGCAGGTCTTGCGACGGCGCAGGGGCGGCCGCCCGGCCCGCGTCCGTGGCGGGACCCGCCGCCACGAGAGGACGCTCGTCATGCAGCACGTCAGTCCCCAGGACGCCTCGGACCCCCAGCACGCCTCGGACCCCGAAGGCGCCTCAGCTCCCGAAGACGCCTCGGGCGCTGCTCACCCGTGTCGACCGCGCCGCCGTCCGGCCCGCCACCGCCGCCCGGGTTGCCGCCATGCACTGACACCACCCACTGGCGCCGTGCACCGACGCCATGCATCGACGCCACCCACTGACGCCATCCACTGAACCGGGCACCGCTTCCGCCGCCGGCCGTACGGCCCCCCGCCCGAGCCGTACCCCCACCGTCAGGAGAACCAGCCCCGTGAATTTCGCCGACCAGGATCCCGCCCTGCGGCCCCTCCTGGACCGGGTGCTCAGCCCGCAGGACCGCACGCGCGTCGAGCCGCTGCTCACCGAACTCGGCGCGCTCGCCGCCGGCGAGATCGACCGGCAGGCCGCCGTCGCCGACGCCCACCCGCCGCGGCTGCGGTCGTACGCCCCGGACGGCGAACGCGTCGACGAGATCGAGTACCACCCCGCGCACGACCGCCTGGCCGCCCTCGCCTACGAACACTTCGGACTCGCCGCGATGTCCCACCGGCCCGGTGTCCACGGCTGGCCCACCAGGACCCCGCACACCGTCAAGTACGCGCTGTCGTACCTGTACGTGCAGTCCGAGTTCGGCATGGCCTGCCCTCTGTCGATGACCGACTCGGCCGCCCGTGTGCTGCGCCTGTTCGACCCGGAGCGGTACGCCGCCGAGATCGCGGCGCTCGCCTCGACCGACCCTCGCACCCGCGCCACCGGCGCGATGTTCATGACCGAGCGGCAGGGCGGCACCGATGTCGGCCTGACCGCGACCGTCGCCACCGACCATGGCACGCACTGGACGCTGAGCGGCCGCAAGTGGTTCGCCTCCAACCCGGGCGCGGACGTGATCCTCACGCTCGCGCGCGTACCGGGCCAGGGCGAGGGCACCCGCGGCCTCGGCATGTTCCTCGTGCCGCGGCTGCGGCCCGACGGCAGCCGCAACGCGATCCGCGTCGACCGGCTCAAGGACAAGCTGGGCTCGCGTTCCATCCCCAGCGGCGAGGTCACCCTGGACGAGGCGTACGCGACACCCGTCGGCGAACTCACCCGCGGCTTCCGGCAGATGGCCGAGATGCTCAACGTCTCCCGGCTCTCCAACGCCATGCGCGCCACCGCGCTGATGCGCCGCGCCGTCCGCGAGGCCGTGGCCCACACGCGGCAGCGGCACGTCTTCGGCAAGCCCCTCTTCGAGCAGCCGCTGATGCGCGCCACGCTGCTGCCGCTGGTCCTCGACGCCGAGGCCGCGCTCGGCCTCGTCCTGGAGGCCGCCGCCCTCCTGGACGCAGCCGACGCCGCCGACGCAGCTGACGCGGGCGACACCGCGGCCGGCGACCTGGTGCGCGTGCTCACGCCGCTCGCCAAGCACACCCTGTGCAAGCGCGCCCGCTCCGTCACCGGCGAGACGATGGAGATCCGCGGCGGCAACGGCTACATCGAGGACTGGGTCGACCCGAGGCTGCTGCGCGACGCCCACCTCGGCTCGATCTGGGAGGGCTCGTCCAACGTCATCGCCCTCGACGTGCTGCGCTGCCTGCGCCGAGGTGGCGCGCACCACACCCTCGCCGACACCTACGGCTCCGGTTCGTACGACGGGCAGGACGACTCCCGCCTGTCCCGGCGCTGGGCGGACCTGCGCGCCCGCGGCGACCGCCTCCTCGAACTCGACGAGGACGCCCAGCAGATGCGGATCGGCCGGTACGCCGACGACCTCACCCGCGCCGTCATGGCCTCCCTGTTCCTGCGACAGGCCGCCTTCGAGGCCGACCGCACCGGGAACGGACGCACACTGCTCGCGGCGCACACGTACCGGCTTCTCCTCGACGAACCGGACGCCGTACCCCGAATCGCCCTTGACCACCTGGCCGAACTGGCCGAAGGAGGCACCGTACCGATGTCCGTCGCCAAGGAGGCCGCCGATGTCTGACCCCACGCCGCCGCCCGCCCCCGCCGCGCCCCTCGCCGGCATCCGCGTCGTGGACCTGTCCAAGATCCTCGCCGGCCCCTACGTCACGATGTCCCTCGCCGACCTGGGCGCCGACGTCATCAAGGTCGAGCACCCCGACGGCGGTGACCCGACGCGCCGCTGGGGCCCGCCGTTCAACGGACCCGACGCGACGTACTACCTGGCCGCCAACCGCAACAAGCGCTCCGTGACGCTCGACCTGAAGTCCCCCGAGGGACAGGAGGCCGTGCACCGGATGCTGGCCGGCGCCGACGTCCTCGTCGAGAACTTCCGGCCCGGCAGCTCGCTCGCCCGCGTCTTCGACCACCGCGCGATCAGCGAGCGCTACCCCCGCCTCGTCGTCCTGCACATCTCCGCGTTCGGCGAGAGCGGACCACTGCGCGACGAGCCCGGATACGACATGGTCGCCCAGGCGTCGGCCGGGCTGATGTCGCTGACCGGCGAGCCCGACGGGCCGCCGGTGAAGGCCGGCTACGCGATGGGGGACCTCGGAGCCGCCCTGTTCGGACTCTCCGGCGTCACCGCGGCGCTTTTCGCACGGGAGCGCACCGGGCGCGGGCAGTACGTCACGACCTCGCTGTACGAGTCGCAGCTCGCCCTGCACATCAACTGGGCCACCGGCTACTTCGCCACCGGTGAACGCCCCGGCCGCCTCGGCTCCGGACACCCGAGCCTGGTGCCGTACCAGGCCTACCCGGCGGCAGACGGCCACTTCGTGATCGCCGTCGGCAACGACGCGCTGTTCCGCAGGCTGTGCGCGGCGCTCGGCCACGACGAGTGGGCGCACGACCCGCGCTTCGCCACCAACAGCGCCCGTGTCGAGCACCGCGCCGCACTGAACGCGCACCTCGAAGCCGTGCTCGCCGAGGCCGGTGTCGCCCACTGGTGCGCCCTGCTGAAGGACGCGGGCGTGCCCGTGACCCCGATCCGCACCCTCGACGAGGTGTACGCCTGCGAGCAGACCGCCGCCCTCGGCATGGTCCAGAAGGCCGACCACCCCGAGGCGGGACCGCTGGAGCAGGTCGCCTTCCCCGTGAGCTTCGGCGGCGAACGCCCGCCGGTGCGCACGGCACCGCCCACCCTCGGTCAGCACAGCCGCGACGTCCTCGCCGAACTCGGTTACGGCAAGGACGAGATCGACGTCCTGCTGACACCGCGTCCGGATCCCCGGCCCGCGCCGGACCCGCCCACCCGCCCCACCCGTTCCACTCGCCCCACCGTGAACAACGACCCGCAAGGAGCCTGACCATGGCCAAGCCGTCCCCCCTCGACCCTGTCGACCCGCTGGGCCTGGAGCACCTGCTCACCGACGAGGAGCGGGCCGTCCGCGACACCGTCCGCCAGTACCTCGACGAGCGCGTCCAGCCGCACATCGGCGACTGGTTCGAGCGCGGCGAGCTGCCCTCCCTGCGCGAACTCGCCCGGGACTTCGGCAAGATGGGCCTGCTCGGCATGCACCTGGAGGGCTACGGCTGCGCGGGCATGTCGGCACGCGCGTACGGCATCGCCTGCCGTGAGCTGGAGGCCTGCGACTCGGGGCTGCGGTCCTTCGTGTCCGTGCAGGGCTCCCTCGCCATGTTCGCGATCCACCGCTTCGGCAGCGAGGAGCAGAAGAACGAGTGGCTGCCGCGCATGGCCGCGGGCGAGGCCATCGGCTGCTTCGGCCTGACCGAGCCCGACCACGGCTCCGACCCGTCCTCGATGCGCACCCGCGCACGCCGTGACGGCGACGACTGGATCCTCGACGGGCGCAAGATGTGGATCACCAACGGCTCGGTCGCGGAGGTGGCCGTGGTGTGGGCCCGCACCGACGACGGCATCCGCGGCTTCGTCGTGCCCACCGGCACGCCCGGCTTCTCGGCGCCCGAGATCAAGCACAAGATGTCGCTGCGGGCCAGCGTGACGAGCGAACTGGTCCTGGACGGCGTACGCCTGCCCGCGAGCGCGATGCTGCCCGAAGCACGCGGCGTCTCCGGCCCGCTGACCTGCCTGAACGAGGCCCGCTACGGCATCGTCTGGGGCGTCACCGGCGCGGCGCGCTCCGCCTGGCAGGCGGCTGCCCGGTACGCCGGCGAGCGCGAGCAGTTCGGCAAGCCGATCGCCGCGTTCCAGCTGACCCAGCAGAAGCTCGTCGACATGGCCCTGGAACTGCACAAGGCCACCCTGACCGCGCTGCACCTGGCCCAGTTGAAGGACGGCCCCGGCGTCCACCCGGCGCAGATCAGCTTCGGCAAGCTGAACAACGTGCGCGAGGCCATCGAGATCTGCCGCACCGCGCGCACGATCCTCGGCGCCAACGGCATCTCGCTGGAGTTCCCCGTGATCCGGCACATGAACAACCTGGAGTCGGTGCTGACGTACGAGGGCACGACCGAGATGCACACGCTCGCCCTCGGCCAGGCGCTCACGGGACACGCCGCCTTCCGCTGACCCCGCCCTTCCCTGCCCTTGTCCTCCTGCCGCCGTCCGACACCGCGCCGGACGGCGGCAGTTGCCGTATGCGGGGGACGACCATGACGTCGTGCGAGGCCACTTTCCCGGCCACTTTCTAGGCCGCCTTGATGATCTTCCCGCGGATGGCGGCTGCCCATTCGACCACCAACAGCTCGTACTCCGCGCGCTCTTGGGCCGAGAGGGAACCGCCCGCGCGCAGCCACAGCGCCCGGATCTGCTCGTTGACCTCGGCGGCAGACCGTAAGGAACCAAGGGGCATGGAATCGGGGGACATGCGCACAGACTAGGGGCAAGAACTGACAGTGCGCTACCGCGTCGCTACGCAGACCGCATGGGATTGGCCACAACTGGGCCGGCTGGGGCGGCAGTACGGGGGAACCATCAGGGCACGGCCCGGATGGGCAGGAGGGCCACCACCGTCGTCGTACGGCCGGCAGAGAGAAGGCTGATCATGGCCGACCTGTGGATGCCCGGGGCTGCCCGGCATTCGCTGGGCAACACCGGGGCGATGAACGGCGGCCCCGCGCGGGCCGTCTGGCACGTCACCAGCAACGCCAAGGACTGGACGTTCGCGGCCGAACTCGGCTGATTCACCGGCGGCGGCGCCGGCACGGCACCGCACCTGCTGTGAGATCCGTTCACCGGGCAGCTCACACAGTTCTTCCCCGCCAACTCCCGCTCGCTGTCGCTCCAGAACGCCGGCAGCGTGAAGACGAACCGGAGCGGGAAGCGCTGCGTCCAGATCGAGATCGTGCTCGACCCCGGTCCCATGCCGAACCTGTTCGCCAGCGCGCCCCTTCCACACCGGCCGCCGCTTGCCGGTCGTTGCCGCCATGCACAAGCGGCTCGTCGCGGAAGGCTGCAACCGCTACAAGTCCACCGCCGACCAGGACGTGTGGGGCTCCGGCGACGTCACCTCCTACGCCGCCTGGCACCTCGGCGAGTTCGGCACCGGCGCAGACCATCACCGCGGCAGGCAGACACGAACCGAAATGCGGCGCATGCTCCGAGCCGATCCAGCCGAAGGAACCAGCCGTACCACCCCACCTGTGGGAGGGCAGCAGCGCGCCCTGTCACGGCTACGCCCACGCGCGGTGCCTGCCGCAGGCCGGAGGTGCCCGTCGATGATCTGCGTGCGCTGCGACCAGCCCATCCCACGACCGCCCTGCCCACTACGGCAGGTCGACCACTGACAGCCCACAGAGTCGTGACAGCCCACAGACTCGGCGCCGCGGCGAGACGGCGCCGGGCGGCCTCACCGACCCCCCGTCACGAAGGGGAGGCCGCAGGTCTGCCGCCGGTGCCACCCCGTCCCGGCGGCAGACTCACTCCGAATGGAACACTGACCCCACGTGAGCCAACCCACGAATCTGCCGGTGCGGTGCATCCAGTGCGGCGACATCCACATCATCACCTCCCAGGAACGCGACCCCGAGACCGGGCTACCCCGGTGGCGGTACACGTGCCTGGACTGCGCGGTCGCGTGGTGGGTCGACCAACACGGAGGCGCTCCCGACGACTACACGCGAAGGGAACCCCCACTATGAGCAAGATCAAGACGCTCATCCGCAGGATCGCCACCCTCGGCAGTACCTGCCCGTCCGGCCACAAGAGCGTGATCATGCTCCCAGGCGGACGGCAGCAGTGCCTCGACCGCGGAGCCACCTGGTGACAGACAGCCGCGTCATCCCCGGCCCCGCCACAGACCAGATGGCATGGGGCGAAGTGTACGAACTCGCACTCCGCATCGCCGAAGAACATGGCGCCACCATCCCGGACACCGCCCGCGACGTCGGCCGGTACGACTTCTACAACCGCGTCGTCAAGTCGGCCGACGAGATCACCATCAGCTGGAAAGGCAAGATCGCCGCCCGCTGAACCACCGCCCCGGCCGGTGCGGGCTACCGGCCGGGTCTTCGACGCTCAGCGCACGAGGTCGGCGAGGGGCACGTTGAGGGCGTCAGCGATGAGGAGAAGGTCAACGAGGTTCATGACCGTGACCGCTTCTCCCACCGGCGGATCGTCTTGTGGTCACTGCCGATGCGTAACCAGTGGGAGACGTCTGGGAGACGATCAAGGTTTTCGGGCGAAACCCGCCGAAAGTTTCTGAAGGCCGGCGGGAGATTCACCTAGCGGAAACCAGCGGCCAGACCTCCATCTCATCCCGAGGACTCGGCCGCGTGCGGGCTGAGGACGCCCGCGCTGACCAGGGCGATGATGACGACGCCGAGGGCCACGCGGTACCAGACGAACGGCATGAAGCTCTTGTTGGAGATCCACTTCATGAACCACGCGATGACCGCGTATCCGGACGCGAACGCGATCACCGTCGCGAACAGGGTCGGGCCCCAGGCGACTTCGCCGCCGTCCAGCGAGTCCTTGACCTCGAAGACGCCGGACGCGAGGACGGCCGGGATGGCCAGCAGGAAGGAGTAGCGGGCCGCGGCCTCGCGCCGGTAGCCCATGAAGAGACCGCCGCTGATGGTGGCGCCGGAGCGGGAGACGCCCGGGATGAGGGCGCAGGCCTGGCAGAGGCCGAAGATCAGGCCGTCCTTCACGCTCAGGTTCTCGAGGGTCTTGCGCTGCTTGGGCGCGCGGTGCCGGCCGCCGGTCTCGTCGCGGGCCGCCATGCGGTCGGCGATGCCGATCACGACGCCGATGACGATGAGCATCGTGGCCGTGATCCGCAGATCGCGGAACGGCCCCTCGATCTGGTCCTTGAGCGTCACGCCGAGCACGCCGATCGGGATCGAGCCGACGATCACCAGCCAGCCCATCTTTGCGTCGTGGTCCTGGCGCATCGCCTTGTCGGACAGCGACCGGAACCACGCCGAGATGATCCGCCCGATGTCCTTGCGGAAGTAGATCAGCACCGCCGTCTCCGTGCCGATCTGCGTGATCGCCGTGAAGGCCGCGCCGGGGTCCTCCCAGCCCGAGAAGGCCGCGGTCAGCCGCAGATGCGCGCTGGAGGAGACGGGGAGGAACTCCGTCAGCCCCTGGACGAGTCCGAGGACGAGGGATTCAAACCAAGACATGGAGGTACGACGTCCAAGTGCTGAGGGGAGAAAGGGTGATCATGTGACGAGCGCAGCCTAGCGGGCCCCGATGACGCGCCGGTCACAGGGGCCAGGGGGCGCAGGGGGCCCTGGGGCCAGAGGGGGCAGGGGCCAGGGGGCGCAGGGGGTACGAGGGCGCGGGGCGACAGCGGGCGCGAAGGCGCGGGCGTGATCGCACGAGCCCGCTCACACGGGTCTGCTCACACGGTCCGATCACACGGAAGTGATCAGCGGTCGCCGCGCAGGTGGTGGCGTTTGCGCCAGGCCACCACCGTGCCCGCGAGCGCGGGCAGGGCGATCGCGGCCATCGCGATGAGGAAGGCCGGGGAGGTCGGCGCCGAGGCGCGGGCGCCGGCGACCGCGTAGGCGGCCGTGTTCGGGATCGAACCGAGCGCCGTGGCCAGCAGGAACGGATACCAGCGCATGCGGGAGACCGCTGCGCAGTAGTTCGCCGCCCAGAACGGCACACCGGGGAACAGTCGCGCCGCCAGCATCGACCGGAACCCGTGCCGGCTGAGCTGGCCGTCGGCCGCCTTCAGCCATCGGCCGCGCAGCAGTGGGCGCAGCGCGTCCTGCCCGAGGATCCGGCCGAGACCGAAGGCGACGCCGGCGCCGAGCACCGTGCCCGTCAGCGCGGTGCCCAGTCCCACCTGGGAGCCGAACAGCGCGCCGGCGGCCAGGTTGAGCAACGGGCGCGGTACGAACGCGACCGTGCACAGTCCGTACGCCCCCGCGAACACCATCGCCGCCGCGGCCCCGCCGAGTTGTGGCGGCCAGCCGTGGGTCAGCAGCCGCTGCGGCTCGAACAGCAGCACGCACGCTCCGCCACCCGCGAGCAGCGCGAACAGCAGCGCCAGCCGCGCGTACGGGGACGTCAACGCGCGCGTGCAGCGGGCTACGAGGCCCGCGCGGGACAGCGGCGGGACGGGCACGGCCGCAGGTGCGGCGACGGCGAGCTCCGTGGCGGCGGCCCGGGGAGGGGCCGTGGCGGTGCCAGAGCGGTTGGCATCGAGCATCCGGTGACCCTAACCGACGAACGTGTGTGATCGCCGCCAGGTGTGTCCCAGCGGCGTCACAGCCGAGTGAACGCATACAGAACGCGTACAGCTGGAACGAACGCGTACAGCTGGAACGAACGCGTACAGCCAGAGCGAACGCATGCAGCCGGAAGGGGTCCGGGCGCCGACGCGCGCCCGGACCCGTGTCTCACGCCGCGAGGGCGTGGCCCGGGTGCAGTACCACCTTCGTGTAGCCCTCGATCCGCTTGTCGAACTTCTCGTACGCCAGCGGCGCCTCCTCCAGCGACATCTCGTGGGAGACCACGAAGCTGGGCCGGGCGCGTCCGGCGATGATCAGGTCGCGCAGCTGGCGGTTGTACTGCTTGACGTTGCACTGACCGGTGCCCATCTGCTGGCCCTTCTCGAACATCCTGCCGATGGAGACCAGCAGTTGGCCGTGTTTGGCGTGCTCGTCGGGGCCGCCGGGGTCCGAGGGCACATACAGACCGGGCACGCCGAGCATGCCGGTCGGCCGTACGGTGTCGACCAGTGCGTTGAGGACGATGGCCGGTTCCTCGTGGCTGGCGTCGTGGGCCTGGGCCTGGTAGCCGACGGCGTCCACGCCCTTGTCGGTCCCTTCTCCGTTCGTCTGTGCCTTGATCTGCTCCGCCGGATCGCCCTTGGTGAAGTCGATCGGGATCGCCCCGATCTCCGCGGCCTTGGCGAGCCGCTCGGGCACCCGGTCGACCGAGAACACCTTCGACGCCCCGCGCAGCAGCGCGGAGTAGGCCGCCATGAGGCCCACGGGTCCGGCGCCGAAGACGGCCACGCTCTCACCGGGGGAGACCTGGGCGAGTTCGCAACCGTGGTAGCCGGTCGGGAAGATGTCGGCGAGCAGCACGAAGTCGGTCTCGAACTCCGTGCCCGCAGGCAGTTTCAGGCAGTTGAAGTCGGCGAAGGGCACGCGCAGCAGCTCGGCCTGGCCGCCCTTGTAGGGGCCCATCGCGACATAGCCGTAGGCGCCGCCGGCGAAGCCGGGGTTCACCGTCAGGCAGAAAGCGGTCTTGCCGGCAAGACAGTTCTTGCAGAATCCGCAGGCGACATTGAAGGGCATCACGACGCGGTCGCCCACCGCCAGGGAAGTCACGCCGCTGCCGATCTCCTCGACGATGCCGAGGTTCTCGTGTCCGAAGACGATGCCCGCCTCGGCAGCCGTGCGGCCCTCGTACATATGCAGGTCCGAGCCGCATATCGCGGACGACGTGACCCGTACCAGCACATCGTTGGGGTGCTGGATCCCAGGGTCCTGGACGTCCCTCACCACCACGCTGAAGGGCTCTTCGTAGACGACGGCTCTCACCTCTGTCACCTCCGTGTCGAGCACCGGATGAAGGCGGCGAGGGAGGGACGGAGGGTCACGGCCGCAGGACGCCCTGGAAACGCGGGCCCGGACGTGTCCGTGGCCCCACATGCGCTCGCGTCACCGCCGGTACTTCCAGGTAACGCCCGCAGGGCAGTGCCCGCAACCTCCTCGCGGCGCGCGCGAGGAGACGTCGGGCGGACGGAGAACCACGCGGAAAACCCTACGGAAAGCCCTACGGAAAACCATTCGACGCGGGGCGCCGCGTCCGCGAAGATCGGCGTCATGTTCCGGCACGCCTTCCTCCTCACGGCATCCGCAGTCGCGGATGCGCCGAAGGCTGCCGTCCCGACCCTCCCGGCCGCTGTCGACGGCGCCCGAAGCTGACCCTCTCCGGATCGTCCGGCGGACCCCGCAGGGGGAGGGTCGGCGAGTTCCCGGGGTCCCGCGTTTCCGCATGAACCGGAGAGACTTCGAGGTACAGCCATGTCCAAGACGGCATACGTACGCACCAAGCCGCATCTGAACATCGGCACGATGGGCCACGTCGACCACGGCAAGACCACCCTGACCGCCGCCATCACCAAGGTCCTGGCCGAGCGCGACAGCGGCGGCACCACCCAGTACGTCTCGTTCGACCGCATCGACCGCGCCCCGGAGGAGGCCGCCCGCGGCATCACCATCAACATCGCGCACGTCGAGTACGAGACCGACACCCGGCACTACGCCCACGTCGACATGCCCGGACATGCCGACTACGTCAAGAACATGGTCACCGGTGCCGCGCAGCTCGACGGGGCGATCCTCGTCGTCTCCGCGCTCGACGGGATCATGCCGCAGACCGCCGAACACGTGCTGCTCGCCCGGCAGGTGGGCGTCGACCACATCGTCGTCGCCCTCAACAAGGCCGACGCCGGCGACGAGGAGCTGACCGACCTGGTCGAGCTGGAGGTCCGTGACCTGCTCACCGCGCAGGGGTATCCGGGGGACGCGGTGCCCGTCGTACGGGTCTCCGGGCTGAAGGCCCTGGAGGGCGACCCGCGCTGGACGGCGTCGATCGAGGCGCTGCTCGACGCGGTGGACACGTACGTGCCCATGCCCGAGCGGTACCTGGACGCGCCGTTCCTGCTGCCCGTGGAGAACGTGCTCACCATCACCGGGCGCGGCACCGTCGTCACCGGCGCCGTGGAGCGCGGGACCCTCCGTGTGGGCGACCGGGTCTCGGTGCTCGGCGCCGACGTGGAGACCGTGGTCACCGGCCTTGAGACCTTCGGCAAGCCGATGCGGGAGGCGCAGGCCGGGGACAACGTGGCCGTGCTGCTGCGGGGCGTGCAGCGGGACGCCGTCCGGCGGGGGCACGTGGTGGCCGCACCGGGCAGCGTCGTGCCGAGCCGGAGCTTCCGGGCGCGGGTGTATGTGCTGTCCGGGCGTGAGGGCGGTCGTACGACACCGTTGTCCACGGGTTACCGGCCGCAGTTCTACATCCGTACGGCGGACGTCGTGGGTGACGTCGACCTGGGGGAGGCGGCGGTCGTGCGGCCCGGGGAGACGGTCGAGATGACGGTCGAGCTGGGGCGGGAGGTCCCGCTGGAGCCGGGGCTCGGGTTCGCCATCCGCGAGGGTGGGAGGACCGTGGGCGCGGGGACGGTCGTCTCCGTCGGTTCGTAGGGGCTGAAGGGCTCAAGAGCTGACGAGCTGAAGGGCTGAAGGGCTCAGGGGCGCGGGGCCGCACGTCGATGCGGCCCCGCGCCCCGCGTCCTCCCGGACCGGTGACCGGACCGGTGACAATAGGTCCGTGAGTGAAGCCATACCCGTCACCCGGACCGTTGATCACGGCACCGCCAAGCTGATGCCCGACGTCGACCGTGAGCGGGCCTGGCTGCTCACGGTCGACGGGGCGCCGCAGTCGTACGTCGATCTGGACGATCCCGCGTACCTGGAGTTCGAGTACGTACGGCGGCTCGGGTACGCGCTGGACACCGTGGCCGAGGAGGGCCGCCCGCTGGACGTGCTGCACCTCGGCGGCGGAGCGCTGACCCTGCCCCGCTACGTGGCCGCCACCCGCGCCGGGTCCCGGCAGGACGTCGTCGAGGCCGACCGGGGGCTCCTGGAACTGGTCGCCGAGCATCTGCCGCTGCCGCAGGACGCGGGCGTCGCGCTGCACGCCGCCGATGCCCGCGCCTGGCTCGAAGCGGCGCCGGACGACTCGGCCGACGTGCTGATCGCCGACGTGTTCGGCGGGTCCCGCGTGCCGGCCCACCTCACCTCGCTCGCGTACGCCCAGGAGGCCGAGCGCGTCCTGCGCCCGGACGGCGTCTACCTGGCCAACCTGGCGGACGCGGCGCCGTTCGGTTTTCTGCGTTCCCAACTGGCCAATTTCGCCGCCCTGTTCGAGGAGCTGACGCTGATCGCCGAGCCCGGTGTGCTGCGCGGCCGGCGGTTCGGCAACGCCGTGCTCGTGGCCTCGCACCGCCCGCTGGACACGGCCGCCCTGGCCCGGCGGTGCGCCGCAGACGCCTTCCCGGCGCGCGTCGAACACGGCCCGGAACTAAGGAAGTTCATCGGCTCCGCCTCCACGGTCGACGACACGGACGCCGTCCCCTCACCCGAACCCCCCGACGGGGCGTTCGGCATCGGCTGACAGCGGCCGGGACACGGCGACCGGCGCGGTGCGGTGCGGCATGAGCGAGACGGTCAGGTGCCTCGGGTTCCTCAGGTGCCTCGGAGCAACCGTGTTGCGCTCCGAGCGGGGGTCTCGTCCAGGGTGTGGAACGTCCGTGTCGCGATGAGCCGGGTGCCCTGGTCGTCGAGCCAGTGGGCGAGGAAATCATGCCCGTCGATGATCCAGGAGCGGCCCTTGCCCACCGCGCAGCGTTGCCGTAGGACGCTCAGGGAGGTCTCACGGTCGGGGGAGGGCAGGAGCAGGACGATGTCCGGGCAGGAACTCAGCGCGGTACGGACAGCGGCCAGCTGCCGGGCATCGGTGTAGCTGGTATGGCCCGCGCCCAACGCGACGACGGCTCCGGGGTGGTCGGCGACAGCACGTGCCACGGCGTGTGCTCGGGCCGGTTCCCACTCGGCCTCGGCCGCGAGGCGTCCTACGGCGGTGATGCGCTCGCGCAGTTCGGCGATGCTCCATCCCACCTCCGCGTAGTACCCGTCCGCGACGGCGTCCAGATCGACGAACGGCCTCTGCGTCCTTGCCGCGATCTCTTGCCCCAGAGTGGTCTTTCCGGTGCCGGCTGGGCCGATCAGCACCATCCAGGGGCCCTCGGTGGGCTTCGTCGGCCAACTCTGTTTCATGGACCTCGACTTCGGCTTCCAGTGCGGCGGCGGCCGGAAGGTCTGCCCGACCGATTCCGGCCGTCCGCCGCCCGTCAGTTCAACCCGTCAGGTCAGTCCGTCAGGTCAGTCCGTCAGGTCAGTCCGTCGGTTCGCCGTGCAGGCGGACCGAGCTGAGGATCTTCATGATCGTCGCGTTGTCGAGTTCCTCGCTCACGCCCTTGGAGCCGTAGAGGTCGAACGACACGATGTCGTCGGCCGAGTTCTTGAACGCGAACGAGATGGCCTTGCCGTCGCTCGCGCACTTGCCCGTCTGCGGGGAGCCGCTGGAGCGGGCCCAGGCGTAGGCGCCCTGGACACCCGACTTGGTCGTGTACGGCGTCGCCTTCTTGTCGAAGGTGATGCTCTTCTTGTCGGGCTGCGTGTAACCGCCGTAGATGTACCAGGGCACACGGGCGACCGCGGCTTCGGCCGGGCTCTTGGCGCCGCTCTCGCCGCGGGTGCCGGCGGTGGCCAGGGCGTTGTCGTCGGTCTTGCCGTCGTGGTCGGTGTCGTCCGTGCACCACTTCGACTTGTACAGGGCCGGGGAGGCGACCGAGGTGATCAGCTTGTCCTTGTCGGAGTGGTCCTCCATGAAGCGGGAGGTGTCCGTCGACTCGACCTCCCAGTCCGCCGGGACGTCGAAGGCCGTGCCGAAGCGGGGATTGATGACGACCTTCCAGCCCGCGATCACCGGCTTCTCGCCGTCGCCGGTGCGCGGGTTGTCGTCACTCGCGGACGCCGACGGGTCGGTGGAGGGCGACTGGCTGGTCGTGCTCTTGCCCTTGCCGTCGGCCTTGTCGTCCTTGGAGCCGTCGTTGCCGAGGACCAGGAATCCGGTCACGCCCGCGGCGACGACGACGGCCGAGGCCGCGATGATGGCGATCAACTTCGTCCGGTTGCCCCCGCCCTGAGGGGGCTGCCCCGGCTGCCCCGCCTGGGGCAGTCCCGCCGGGGTGGGCGCACCCCACTGCGGCTGCTGCCCCTGCGGGTTCACCTGCGGATACTGCTGGTACCCCGGCTGCTGGTACGGATTCGGCTGCTGGTAACCCGGTTGCTGATACGGGTTGTTCTGCGGGTTCTGCGCGCCCCCGGGCGGCTGTTCTCCTGGCCACATGGCCAGTAACCCTAATGCGCCCCGGGAAACGTTTCGGTCACCACCCCTTGTCAGGGACGTACCGAAATCATGAGTCCGCGGGCTCGGCGTACACGCGCACCGTGCGCATGATCGCACGGACCGTCGAGTCCTGGACCTCGTCGGAGACCCCCTTGGCGCCGACGAACGACCACGAGAGGATCGCGCCGTCCCGGTCCTTGAAGGCGAACGTGGTCGCCTTGCCGTCGGAGTCGCACTTGTGCTTCTTCGCGACCCCGGACGAGCGGGACGTGGCGACGCTGCCCGTGAGACCGGAGGCGCTGGTGTACGACGTGACCGGGCCGGTCGTGACCTTGTCGTGGTCCGGCTGCGTGAACCAGCCGTAGACCCAGTTCGCCGAGTCCTCGCGGGCGACCTCCTCGGTGCTCCCCGCACCCTTGTTCCCGCGCGTGCCCACGTTCGCCAGCGAGGTGTAGTCGGTCGTGCCGTTCTTGTCCTCGTCCATGGCGCACCACTTCTCCTTCAGGACGGCGGGCGCCTTCATGCCGGCCAGCACCTTCTCGTCGGGGTCGGAGTCCTCGGTGACGTAGGTGATCCAGGACTTGGAGCGCACCTGCCACTGCGGGGGCACGTCGAAGGCGATGCCGGTGACCGGGTTCGCCACGACCTTCCAGCCGTCGACCGTCGGCTTCGGGGCGCGGTCGGCCGCGCGCGGGTTGTCCGTGGGGGAATCCGCGGGGGAAGGGGTGGTCGTGGTGGGGGAGGTGGTGGGGCCGGGGCCGGCTTCGTCGTTCTTGCCGCCCAGCACCAGGATCCCGGTCACACAGGCGGCGACGACCGCGGCCGCCGCCGCGACGACGGCCACCACCTTGGTGCGGCCGCCACCCGGCTGCGGGGCCGGAGGCTGGGGCGGGGACTGGAGCGGAGGCTGGACCGGGGGCTGACCCCAGGGAGCGGGCGGCTGTTGTCCGTAGGCGCCGGGCCCGCCGTGGCCCGGCTGCAGGTACGGGTTGTGCTGCTGGCCGCCTCCCGGCGGCTGTTCCCCTGGCCACATGGGCCGCAACGATACAACGATGATCGCGCAGGTGTGCGAGGCTGCTGGCCAGATCTGGCTACCCATGAGTAACATGATGGCATGGGCGCAGATCAGATGTCGATCGGCGAGATGCTCGCCGCCACCGTGCCGATGGCCCGGACCCTGAACCTGGAGTTCGCGGAGACCACCGCGGAGAAGGCCGTGGTGTCCCTGCCGGACCAGGGCGACTACCACAACCACGTGGGCGGGCCGCACGCCGGCGCGATGTTCACCCTCGGGGAGTCGGCCAGCGGCGCCATCGTGCTGGCCGCGTTCGGGGACCAGCTCTCGCGCGCCGTGCCGCTCGCCGTACGGGCCGAGATCGCCTACAAGAAGCTGGCGATGGGCGCCGTCACGGCCACCGCGACGCTGGGCCGCCCGGCCGCCGAGGTGGTGGCCGAACTGGACGCCGGGCAGCGTCCCGAGTTCCCCGTGCGCATCGAGATCCGGCGCGCGGACGGAGCCGTCACCGGCGAGATGCAGGTCGTCTGGACGCTGCGTCCCAACAAGTAGGACCCGACGGGCAGGGCCGGCAAGGCTGTTGCGGGACCGGTACCGCTGTTTTCCCCACCAGGCTCATCTCGATTCCTGCCTCGGCCGCGGTGCCTCGCAGCGGGATCCGGACACCTGTGCACCCGCGCCGAAAGCCGGGTGCTCCCCGGCCACCAGCTGTCACCGGACCCTGCTCGAAGGTCGGCGCCGCGAGGCGATGGACGTCGGCCTCGCCTTGCCTCGCCCGCCCCGCCCGTCGCTCGCCCCGCCCGTGGCCCGCCCCGCCCGTGGCCCGCCGCTCACAGCGCCTTCGCGCGGAACAGTGCCGACAGCACCAGGGCGCCGGGCAGCAGCGGCAGCCAGTCGCTCATCACCCGGTAGCCGATGACGGTCGCCGTGGCCACGGCGGGCGCGGCGCCGAACGCGATGAGTGTCCACACCAGCGCCGCGTCCACCGCGAGCCCGCCGGGCGACGGCACCGCTCCGACGGCGGTGCCCGCCGCGAGGTAGGCGAGGACCACGTGTTCCCAGGGCAGGCCCAGCCCGAGCGCCGACCCCACGCAGACCAGGGCGCCTCCCTGCACCAGCGGCATCGCCGCCGCCCCGCCCCACAGGGCCAGCACCCGGCAGGGGCGCGAGTGCACGATCCGTACATCGGCGAGCGCGGTGCGCACCAGATCCGCCAGGGGGCGCCGCAACGGCCGTACGGTGATCATCAGCACCCCGGCCACGGCGACGGCGACGGCGGCCACGACCAAGGCCGTCAGCAGCGGGCGTCCGTCCGGGACCAGTTCCCCGAGCCGGCGCCAGGCCGGGGACGCCGCCAGGAACGCCAGCAGCACCAGCGTCTTCGAGACGGACTTCGCCACCGAGTACAGGCCGATGGACGCGGTGGCCCGGGCAGGCGCCACGCCCTGGGTGCGCAGGAAGCGCAGCGTGACGGCGTGCGCGCCGAGCCCGCCGGGCAGCGCGTGGTTCGCGGCGCCCGCGGCGACCTGCGAGGCCAGCAGCAGGCCGGGTGACAGCCGGTCGGGCACCGCCCCCTGCCGGGTGAAGGCGGCGGACACCCAGGTCAGGCAGGTGAACCCGGCCGCGGCCAGCAGCCACCAGGGGTTGGACGCGGCCAGCCGGGCGGCCCCCTCGTACGCCATGGACCGGTTGGTCACCGCCCAGCCGGCGACCAGCAGGAGCGGAGACAGGCACAGGGCGAGACGGACGGGCCCGGACGCCAGGAGAGAGGCACGGCGCACCGGGGCGTCCTCGGTCGCGGGGTGCGCGGGCACGGCCGGCGGCGAGAGCGACGAGAGCGGCGGGACGGCGGAGGGGGGCGGGGACAGCGGGACGGCGGAGGGGAGCGGGGACAGCGGCGCGGCTGGAGGGAGCGAAGGAAGGGGTCCGGCTGGACGGAGCGAGGGAAGGGGCGCGGCCGGAGGGGGCGAGGGCAGCGGCGCGGCAGCGGGGAGCGGGGACAGTGAGGACACGGGGACGGGGTCCTTCCGCATCGGGCCCCGGGGCGGGGACCTGGGGGAGGCGGATCGGCGAAACCGCGGAGAGCCTTCCCCTCCCGCATGACACCGGGATGGCCGACAACCGAAGGAGCAGGGGCGGGACGGTGCCGAGCGGGCACAGTGAGGCGCCGTTTATCCCTGACCAGGTAGCCTTCCCAAAAGGCGTGCCGCATATGCGAGGCGCCGCCGGCCCGCGCACGCGATACGGGAGGAACCCACGGTGCACGTCCAGGAATGGCTCGACTCGGTGCCCGCCGTCGCTGTCTACGCCGTGGTCGCCCTGGTGATCGGTGTGGAGAGCCTGGGTATCCCGCTGCCGGGTGAGATCGTCCTGGTCTCGGCGGCCCTCATGTCCTCCCAGCACTCCGGCGTCAACCCGGTCGTCCTCGGTGCCTGTGCGACCGCCGGTGCCGTGATCGGTGACTCCATCGGCTACGCGATCGGCCGCAAGGGCGGACGCCCGCTGCTGGCCTGGCTCGGCCAGAAACTCCCGAGACACTTCAGTGAGGCCCACGTCGCGACCGCCGAGCGGTCCTTCGAGAAGTGGGGCATGTGGGCCGTCTTCTTCGGCCGCTTCGTCGCCCTCCTGCGTATCTTCGCCGGCCCCCTCGCGGGCGTCCTCCACATGCCGTACTGGAAGTTCCTGATCGCCAACGTCCTCGGCGGCATCTGCTGGGCGGGCGGCACCACGGCCGTCATCTACTACGTGGGTGTCGTCGCCGAGGACTGGCTGAAGCGCTTCTCGTACCTGGGCCTGGTGGCCGCGGTCCTGATCGGCCTGACGTCGATGCTGGTCCTGAAGCGCCGGGCCAAGAAGGTGCAGGCCCAGGCCCTGGAACGCGAAGCGGAGGCTGTGGGCGCCGGGGAGTGAGACCCCCTGCCGGCGCGCATCCCTGTGGGCCTTCCTACTGGTGCACATCCTTGTGGGCCTTCGCCAACTCGGCGTACATCGTGCCGTTGAGGGTGACGCCGGCCCGTTCCTCCTCGGACAGTTCCCGCCGCACCTTCGCCGGCACTCCCGCCACCATGGACCCGGGCGGCACTATCATTCCCTGCGGCACCAGCGCCTGAGCGGCGACGAGCGATCCGGCTCCGATCACGGCCCCGTTCAGCACGGTCGCGCCCATCCCGATGAGGCAGCCGTCCTCCACGGTCGCCCCGTGCACCACCGCGTTGTGCCCGATGGAGACCCGCTCGCCGATACTGACCGGGAACCCGGGGTCCGCGTGCAGCGTGACGTTGTCCTGCACGTTCGCCTGGGCGCCCACGGTGATCCGCTCGACGTCCCCGCGCACCACCGCGCCGTACCAGACGCTCGCCCCCGCGCGCAGCGTGACATCTCCGATCACGGAGGCCGTCGGCGCCACGAACGCCTCCGCGTCGACCTGGGGTTCCTTGCCCCCTATGCCCACGATCAGCGCCTTCTGCGTCATCACTGCCTCCTAGGGTCCGTAGCCACTACGCGTAGCTACCACGGGATACGACGGGATACGACGGGATACAACGAGACACGACGACGGGATACAACGAGATACGACGACGAGATGCGACGCACGGTACGTCAGGACTGGGTCAAAGATCACAGCAGCCCGCCTCTCCACCGGAGGCAACCGGTGAGTAACGTGAGCGCGTGCCGAAGCGCAAGAACACGTTCTCATCCTGGCGGCGCCGACTGACGCAGCGCGCCGTACACGCGGGCTGGTCCTGGGTGCAGCGCACGGGTTCGGTGACGGCCGAGAACCCGGGCCGCTTCCGCTTCGGCTCGATCGGCGAAGCCACCCGGCTGGCCTTCCCGCTCGGCACGATCTTCGGCGAGCCCTGGATCCGTATCGGCTCCCACTGCATCGTCGGCGAGCAGGTCACCCTCACGGCCGGCCTGATGCCGGACCTGGACCTCGGCCCAGAGCCGATCCTGCGCATCGGCGACGGAGTCGTCCTCGGCCGCGGCAGCCATGTCATCGCCGACACCGGCGTCACCATCGGCAGCGACTGCTACTTCGGACCGTACGTCTACGTCACCTCCACCAACCACTCCTACGACGACCCGCACGAACCCATCGGCAAGCAGTGGCCGCGGATGGAGCCGGTGGAGATCGGGCCGGGCTGCTGGATCGGCACCGGCGCGGTGATCCTGCCGGGGGCGCGGATCGGCCGGAACGTGGTCGTCGCGGCCGGCGCGGTGGTGCGGGGCGCGGTCCCGGACCACGCCGTGGTGGCGGGCGCGCCCGCCCGGGTCGTACGGCGGTGGACGCCCGGCGAGGGCTGGCAGCCGCCGCTGCGGACACCGGCCCCGGTGCCGCTCCCGGACGGGATCACACCGGAGCAGTTGCGGGCGCTGGCCGACCTCGACGAGGCCGCGGTCGAGGGGCCGGCCCGGCTGGAGCCCGACGGCTGACACCCAGGACAGGACTCAGCCGGTCGCCAGCAGCAGGGTGCCCAGCAGGGCGAGCCCCGCGCCGGCCGCCTGGATGCCGCGCAGCCGTTCGCTGAGGAAGCCGCGCGCGGCGAGCGCGGTCACCACCGGGTAGAGCGAGGCGAGGACCGCCGCCACCATGATCGGGCCGCTCTGGGCGGCGATCGAGTAGGTGCCGTTGGCCGCCACGTCCGCGAGACCGACGAAGGCCAGCGCCAGTAGAGCCTTCGGGGGCAGGCCCTCGGCCGGGAGCGCGGAAGCGCCCCGCCGGACCGAGGCGTACAGCGCCGCGCCGCCCAGGACGACGCTGGTCACGCGCTGGGCGAACAGCGACAGGAACAGGCCGGTGACGCTGGTCGAGGCCTGTGCGATCAGCGCGAAGACCGCACCGAAGCCGAGCGCCGCGACGAGCGTGAGCATGATCGCCTGCCGCTGCACGGGCGCGCCCCGCAGCTGGGGCCCGCCCGCCAGCACGACACCGGTGACGGCGACCGCGATGCCCGCGACCTGGAGCACCCCCGGCCGCTCGCCGAGGATCAGCCCCACGCCCACGGGCACGGCCACACCGAGCGTGCCGAGCGGGGAGACGACGCCCATGGGGCCGAGGGCGAGGGCCTTGTAGAAGGAGAACAAGGCCACCGGGCCGGCCACGCCCGCGGCGACCGCGAACCACAGGCGCGGACCGGCCTCGCTCCAGGCGCCGGTGGCGACCACGATCACCCCCAGCACGGCCGCCGCGGTCGCCTGGGAGTACACCACCACGGTCAGCGCGGGCGCACGCCGTGTCAGCAGGCCGCCGCCGAAGTCGGCCAGGCCCCACAGGAGACTGGTGGTCAGGGCGAAGAGGGCTGTCACGGGTGCCTCGCAGTACAGTTTGATGAACGAACCGGTGCACCCCACCGTAGTTCGAGCAATTGAACTCTGTCATCCAGAATATTGCACTTTGGCTCCCGGATATTGGACGGAATGTGTCGGACCTCGAAACCCTGACCCTGTCCCTGGCGCGCAACGTCAAGCACTGGCGCGCGGTGCGCGGCTTCACCCTGGACGTGCTCGCCGCCCGGTCCGGCGTCAGCCGCGGCATGCTCATCCAGATCGAGCAGGCCCGCACCAATCCGAGCATCGGCACCGTCGTCAAGATCGGCGACGCGCTCGGCATCAGCGTCACCACCCTCCTCGACTACGAGCAGGGCCCGAAGGTCCGCATCGTCCCCGCCGAGCGCGCGGTACGGCTGTGGCACACCGACGCCGGCAGCTACAACCGGCTCCTGGCCGGCACCGAGGCGCCCGGCCCCCTGGAGATGTGGGACTGGCGCCTGATGCCCGGCGACAGCAGCCCCGCCGAACCCCACCCCGGCGGCACCGTCGAACTGGTCCACGTCACCGCGGGCGAGCTGACGCTCACCGTGGACGGAGAGGACCACCACGTCCCGGCCGGCGCGAGCGCCTCCTTCGAGGCCAACGTCCCGCACGTCTACGGCAACACCGGTGACGTGCCGATGGAGATGGTCATGGCCGTCTCCGTGCCGCCCGTGCACTGAGACGCCCGCACGGCCGCCGGCCGGTCCTTGTTAGCGTGCGGTCATGCGCGCCCCCATCGGACACTTCGACACCGCCGTCCCCGCCCCCGACTGCCTCGACGAACTGACCGCCCCGGTCGCCGACGCCGTACGCCACTGGCAGGGCAGCGTCCCCGCCGACCGGATCGTCTACGTCGACACCGACCCGGAGTGGGCCGACACGGCCGTCTTCGTCGAGCACTACGGCCGCGAACTGCTGGAGCGGTCGGCGAACTGCGTGGTGGTCGCGGGCAAGCGGGGCGGTGAGACCACCCTCGCGGCGTGCGTGGTGCTCTCCACCACCCGGGTCGACGTCAACGGCGTCGTGCGCCGCCAACTCGGCGCGCGCAAGGCCTCGTTCGCCGCGATGGACATGGCCACCGGCGAGACCGGCATGGAGTACGGCGGCATCACCCCGGTCGGGCTGCCCGCCGACTGGCCGGTGCTGGTCGACGCGGCCGTGGTCGACCTGCCGTACGTCCTGGTCGGCAGCGGGCGCCGGCGCGGCAAGCTGCTGGTACCGGGCAAGGCGTTCGCGGAACTGCCGGGCGCGGTGGTGCTGGAGGGGCTCGGCGTCGCCTGAGACCGGGCCCTCACGCCGCTTGAGATCCGGCTGTCGTAGCGCTTGAGACCCAGTTTTCGTACCGCCTGGGACCGGGCTTCCGTGCGGCCTGAGAGCGCGCTTCGGTGCCGCCTGAGGTCAGGCCGTCAGATGGTGGGCCAGCGCCAGGTGCGGATCGCTCTCGCCGGGAACGGGGGCCGGATCGGCGTGCACCAGGGCGCCCGTGAGCCGCGGTACGGCGTGCAGCAGGGCGTGTTCGGCCGCCACGGCGATCGCGTGGGCCTGGCGGACCGTGGCCTCGCCGTCCACCACGACCGCCAGCTCCGCCCGCAGCCGGTGCCCGATCCACCGCAGCCGCAGCTCGCCCACCTCCCGCACGCCCGGCACCGCGCGCACCGCTCCCTCGGCCCGGTCCACCAGCGCCGGGTCGACGGCGTCCATCACGCGCCGGAACACCTCCCGCGCCGCGTCCCGCAGCACCAGCACGATCGCCGCGGTGATCGCCAACCCGACGACGGGATCGGCGAGTTGCCAGCCGAGGGCGGCACCACCGGCGCCCAACAGCACGGCCAGCGAGGTGAATCCGTCGGTCCGGGCGTGCAACCCGTCGGCGACGAGCGCGGCCGAACCGATCTCCCGGCCCACCCGGATCCGGTACCGGGCCACCCACTCGTTGCCCACGAACCCGACGAGCGCGGCCACCGCCACCGCCGGCAGGTGCTCGACGGGGCGCGGGTCGAGCAGCCGGTCGACGGCGGCCCAGGCCGCGAAGGCGGCGGACGCGGCGATGGTCAGGACGATCGCCAGCCCGGCCAGATCCTCGGCGCGCCCGTAGCCGTAGGTGAACCGCCGGGTCGCCGCGCGTCTGCCCAGCACGAAGGCGATGCCCAGCGGTACGGCCGTCAGCGCGTCCGCCGCGTTGTGCACCGTGTCCCCGAGCAGCGCCACCGACCCGGACACCACGACCACGGCCGCCTGCGCCAGCGCGGTCACCCCGAGCACGGCCAACGACACCCACAGCGCCCGCATGCCACGCGCCGAGGACTCCAGGGCGGAGTCGAGCTTGTCGGCGCTCTCGTGGGAGTGGGGCGTCAGGAGGT
Source organism: Streptomyces sp. NPDC048297 (assembly GCF_043201585.1). Classification (NCBI taxonomy): domain Bacteria; kingdom Bacillati; phylum Actinomycetota; class Actinomycetes; order Kitasatosporales; family Streptomycetaceae; genus Streptomyces; species Streptomyces sp. NPDC048297. Next base: position 21,083 of record NZ_JBICZA010000034.1, on the reverse strand, counting down.
GGGACAGGCGGTGGCGCAGGCTGGGGGAGGAGCGCGAGTGGGGGTGAGGGTGCGCGTGGGGATGTTGATGCGGATGGGGATGGGCGTGCGGGTGCCCTGAGGCGTGGCTGGTGCGGGGGGCGGGGCCGTGCTCGTGCCCCCGGTGTCCGTGCGTGTGCCGGTCGCTCACGTGGATCCCCTTCCGGTGTGCGGGAGTGGACGCGTGGCGCCCACGACGCCATTATGTGCGTATGAGCGCACGCATGCACCTATCACCTGCACACCATGCGCAGCGGCGCACTCCGGGCGACGAGCAGTTCGCGGTCGCCGCCGAACTCCTCGCCCTGCTCGGCGACCGCACCCGCCTCACCCTGCTGTACGCCCTGACGGCGGAAGAGGCCGACGTCACCACGCTCACCCGGGCCTGCGGCGCCGCCCGCCCCGCCGTCAGCCAGCACCTGGCCCGGCTCCGCCTCGCCGGTCTGGTGAGCACGCGCAAGGAGGGGCGCCGGGTGGTCTACTCGCTCGGCGACGGGCATGTGCGCCGGCTGGTCGAGGAGGCCCTGAAGGTGGCCGACCACCGGCTGGAGGCGGCGGCGACGAAGAAGGAGAAAGGCTAGGGGGTGTCGTTTGGATCAGGCCGGCCTGGACTGACAGTGCGGACCGGCCGACCCGAGCGGGGTCTGGTGCGTGCGGATGCAAGGCGGAGGAGGGAGTCGATGCGATGGGGGTCCCCCCGCGCGAGCGGAGTCGAGCGTGGGGGAGTCGGGGAGTGACGACAACGCCGCAGATGTGCGTGCCAGGGCCCGCGACGCCGGGATGATCCAAACGACACCCCCTAGGGCAAGCGGGGAATCTCGATCGCCGGGCACCGGTCCATGACCATGTCGAGTCCGGCCTCCCGGGTCCGCTCGTAGGCGGCCTCGTCGACGACACCGAGCTGGAACCAGACCGCCTTGGCGCCCTTGGCCACCGCCTCGTCGGCGACCGCGCCGGCCTGCCCGCCGTTGACGAACACGTCGACCACGTCGACGTCGAAGGGGATGTCCGCGAGGGAGGCGTAGCCCTGCTCGCCGTGCACCGTCTCCGCCTTGGGGTGCACCGGCACGACCCGCTTGCCGAACCGCTGCAGCACCTCGGCCACGCGGTACGCGGCCCGGTTCCGGTTCGAGGACAGGCCGACCACCGCCCAGGTGTCGCCCTGCTCGGTCAGGATCCTGCGGATCGTCGCTTCGTCGCCGTACACGGCGGCCTCCTCGGGGCTGCGGGAAACGGGGCTGCGGGAAACTCTCGTGAGCGGCAACATCATCCGCCGCACACCGATTCCCGAGCAGGCCGAGCGCCCGTCCGGCACCCGCCACGGTTTCCGGAATCGGCGCACGATGCCTGCGCACGCGCGTCCGCGCGCCTACGCTCGGCCCGTGCTGCGCATCCACGACGCCCGAACCGGCGAACCCGTCCCGGCCGCCCCCGCCCGCCGCGGTCCGACCCGCATCGAGGCCCACGCCCCTGACCCCGACCTGACGGCCCTGCGTGTCCTGCTCACCGCCGACCTCCTCGCCCGCGCCCTGGAACTGGACGGCACCCCCGTCTGGACGGTCCTCGCGGCGCCGCAGGAGATCGCGGAACTCCGCGCCGCCGTGAAGGCCCTGGCCATCCGCCCCTTCGAGGAGAGCCGGGACGCCACGTCGGGACCGGGCCGGACGCAGACCGTCCACGTGGTGAAGGAGGGGGAGCGGACCCCCGACGGCGGGGTGGCGGTGACCGTGGCGCCCGTGGCGTGGACGGGGGAGGAGGAGCGGACCGGAGAGGGGGAGCGGGCCGAGGCTGCGGGCGGAACCGAGGAGACGGGAGAACCCGAGGAGACGGGAGAACCCGTGGCCGGGGGAGAGGGGGAGCGGGCCGGGATGCCCGGACTCCCCGCCCTCCTCGCCGACCCCACCGCCCTGCGCCTCGCCCTCCTCTCCGTCCCCCGGAACACGCCGGTGCGCCTGGACACCGCCGCACTGGACGCCGCCGCACGGACCCTCGCCCACTGGCGTTCCGCGGTCGCGCGCTGGGCGCGGCAGCCCTCGCGCCCGGTGCCCGACGAGGTGCGGGCGCGCTTGCGGGAGGCCTGGGAGGAAGATCTGGATCTGCCCGCGGTGTTGAACGTACTGAGGGACGTCGAGAGCGCGCCGGGACCGGCCGACGGCGCCCGCTTCGAGACGTACGTGTACGCCGACCGCCTGCTCGCTCTCGATCTCGCCCGAGACCTGGGGAGCGTTGCATGACCGAGCGGGCGGGCGTGGGACCGTTGCGCAGGCTGATCGTGCTGCGCCACGCGAAGTCGGCCTGGCCCGACGGCGTCGACGACCACCGGCGCCCCCTCGCGCCGCGTGGCCTGCGGGACGCGCCGGCCGCCGGCCGCGCCCTCGCCGAGGCGGACAACCTGCCCGACCTCGCGCTGTGCTCGACCGCCGTACGGGCCCGCCAGACCTGGGAGCTGGCCTCGGCCCAGTGGGGCACACCGCCCCCGGTGCGCTACGACCGACGGCTGTACGCGGCCCCGGTCCCCGCCCTGCTGGAGGTCGTGCGCGAGACGCCGCCCGAGGTGGAGACACTGCTGCTGGTCGGGCACAACCCGGGACTGGAACAGCTGGTCGTCGAGCTCGCGGGCGACGGCCTCGACGACGCGCTGGACCGCGTGCGCGTGAAGTTCCCGACCTCCGCGCTCGCCCTGCTGACCTGGCACGGCACCGGATGGCCCGCGCTGCGCGCCGGCGCGGCACTGCTGACGTCGTTCACCGTGCCGCGCGGGGTCAAGCGGTAGCCCCGGCCCGAGGCGTCGCGGTGCCGGACTAGGCTGGCCGGATGCAGGACGAGTACCGCACAGTGGCCCGCGCGGGCGTGCACGAGACCGAGATCAACCGCTCCCGCTTCCTGTGCGCCCTCGCCCCGGCCGCCACCGAGCAGGAGGCCCAGGACTTCCTCGCCTCCGTCCGCAAGGAGCACGCCGACGCCACGCACAACTGCTGGGCGTACGTCATCGGCGCCGACGCCGCCGTCCAGAAGGCCAGCGACGACGGCGAGCCGGGCGGCACCGCCGGCGTGCCCATGCTCCAGATGCTCCTGCGCCGCGACATGCGGTACGTCGTCGCCGTCGTCACCCGCTACTACGGCGGCGTCAAACTCGGCGCGGGCGGCCTGATCCGGGCCTACGGCGGCTCCGTCGGCGAGGCCCTGGACTCGCTCGGCACGATCACCCGGCGCCGTTTCCGGCTCGCCACCGTCACCGTCGACCACCAGCGCGCGGGCAAGGTCCAGAACGACCTGCGCTCCACCGGCCGCGAGGTCCGGGACGTCCGCTACGGGGAGGCCGTCGAGATCGAGATCGGCCTGCCGGACGCCGACGTGGACACGTTCCGCGCGTGGCTGGCCGACGCGACGGCGGGCACGGCGGGGTTCGAACTGGGCGGGGAGGCCTACGGGGACGCGTGACATGCGCCCCATGTGTCCGCGGATGCCGGTGGACATGTGTGGTGAAAACCACGCATTGGGTGCGAGTGCGGCGGTGTGTGACGGGCGGATACGGCAGTAACCGTCCGTGATGTCAGACCCGGCCGTTAGTCTCGGGGATCATGAGGCTCCTGCACACGTCCGACTGGCACCTCGGCCGGTCGTTCCACCGCGTCGACATGCTCGGTGCCCAGGCCGACTTCATCGGTCACCTGGTCGCGACCGTGCGTGAGCGCGACGTCGACGCGGTCGTCGTGTCGGGAGACGTGTACGACCGCGCGGTGCCCCCGCTCGCCGCGGTCGAGCTGTTCGACGACGCCCTGCACCGGCTCGCGGAGGCGGGCGTTCCCACGGTGATGATCTCCGGCAACCACGACTCCGCCCGCCGCCTCGGCGTCGGCGCCGGGCTCATCGACCGCGCCGGCATCCACCTGCGCACCGTGCCGTCCGCCGTCGGCACCCCGGTCGTCCTCGCCGACGCCCACGGGGACGTCGCCTTCTACGGGCTGCCGTACCTCGAACCCGCTCTGGTCAAGGACGAGTTCGCGGTGGAGAGGGCCGGTCATGAGGCCGTGCTCGCCGCCGCCATGGACCGCGTCCGCGCCGACCTCGCCACACGCGCGCCCGGCACCCGCTCCGTCCTCCTCGCCCACGCCTTCGTCACCGGCGGCCGGGCCAGTGACAGCGAGCGCGACATCACCGTGGGCGGGGTGGCCGCCGTACCGGCCGGTGTCTTCGACGGCGTCGACTACGCGGCCCTCGGGCACGTGCACGGCTGCCAGACCCTCACCGAACGCGTCCGCTACTCCGGCTCACCGCTCGCGTACTCCTTCTCCGAGGCCGACCACGTCAAGAGCATGTGGCTCGTCGACCTGGACGCCGACGGCTCGGTCACCGCCGAGCGCCTGCCCTGCCCGGTGCCGCGCCCGCTGGCCCGCATCAGGGGCACCCTGGACGGCCTGCTCGCCGACCCGGAGCTGACCCGCCACGAGAACGCCTGGATCGAGGCCACCCTCACCGATGCCGTCCGCCCGGCCGACCCCATGGCCCGGCTCGCCGAGCGCTTCCCGCACACCCTCAGCCTGGTCTTCGCCCCCGAACGGGCCCCGGACGACCCCGACGTGTCGTACGCCCGCCGGCTCGCGGGCCGCGCCGACCAGCAGGTCGCGCAGGACTTCGTCGCCCATGTGCGCGGCGCCGGTCCCGACGAGCGGGAGGCGGCCGTGCTCCGCGAGGCCTTCGACACCGTGCGCGCCGCCGACGCCGCCCGGGAGGTGGCCCGGTGAGGCTGCACCGGCTCGACGTCACCGCCTTCGGGCCCTTCGGCGACTCCCAGACCGTCGACTTCGCCGCCCTGTCCACCGCCGGGCTCTTCCTGCTGCACGGCCCCACCGGCGCCGGCAAGACCTCCGTCCTGGACGCCGTCTGCTACGCCCTGTACGGATCCGTGCCCGGCGCCCGGCAGAGCGGCCAGGGCACCGGTCTGCGCAGCGACCACGCCGCACCGGGCGTCCGTACCGAGGTCCGCCTCGAACTCACCGTCGCCGGACGCCGCTTGGAGATCACCCGGCAGCCCCCGTGGGAGCGCCCCAAGAAGCGCGGCACCGGTACCACTCTCGACAAGGCACAGAGCTGGCTGCGCGCGTACGACGCTCCGGCCGGCGTCTGGAAGGACCTCAGCCGCTCCCACCAGGAGATCGGCGAGGAGATCACCCAGCTGCTCGGCATGAGCCGCGAGCAGTTCTGCCAGGTCGTCCTGCTGCCCCAGGGCGACTTCGCGCGCTTCCTGCGCGCCGACGCCGAAGCCCGCGGACGGCTGCTGGGCCGCCTCTTCGACACCCAGCGCTTCGCCGACGTCGAGAAGCGGCTCGCCGAACGCCGCCGCGCCACCGAGGCCCGGGTGCGCGACGGCGACGCCGCGCTGCTCGCCGACGCGCACCGGATGCAGCAGGCCGCCGGCGACGCCATGGAACTGCCCGAGCTGACCCCCGGCGAGCCCGGCCTCGCCGAAGCGGTCCTCGGTGCCGCCGCCGTCGCCCGCAGCACCGCCCGCGAACGCCTCACCGTCGCCCACTGCACGCTCACCGCAGCCGAAGCCGCCCAGGGCCGCGCCCAGCGCGAACTGGCCGGCACACGCGAACTCCACCGGCTGCAGAGCCGGTTCACCGAGGCCCGGCAGCGCGCCGAACGCCTCCAGGAGCGGGCCGGCGCCCACCACGAGACACAGCAGCGCATGGAGCGCTCCCGCAAGGCGGAGACCGTGGCGCCCGCGCTCGGCCTGCGTGAGGACGCGGAGACGGCGCACCGGCGGGCCGCGGCGGCCGAGGCACACGCGCGCGGGATGCTGCCCGACACCTACGCCGACGCCGGTGCCGCCGGCCTCGCTGCCGCCGCCCGCCGCGCCGCCGAGGAACTGGGCGGCCTGGAGTCGGCCCGGGGGGCCGAGCAGCGGCTCGCCGTACTCGTCGAGGAGCGTGGCGGCCTCGACCGGCAGGAGCGCGCCGACGAGGACGTCCTGCGCGAGGCCGACGCCTGGCTCGCCGACTGGGACACCCTGCGCGCGGCCCTGCAGTCCCGCGTCGAGACCGCCCAGGAAGCGGCGACCCGCGTCGAACAGCTTGCCGTCCAACGGGACCCCGCCCAGCGCCGGCTCGCCGCCGCGCGGACCCGGGACGAACTCGCCGCCGACCTGGAGCAGGTACAGCGCCGGGCGCTCGCCTCCGAACAGGGCGCCCTGGACGCCCGCGCCCACTGGCTGGACCTGAAGGAACAGCGACTGAACGGCATCGCCGCCGAACTCGCCGCCCATCTCACCGACGGCGAGCCCTGCGCCGTCTGCGGAGCCACCGAGCACCCCGCACCGGCCCGCAAGGTCGCCGGGCACGTCGACCGCGAGGCCGAGGAAGCGGCCCTCGCCGCCCACCAGCGGGCCGACGAGCGGCGCGCCGAGGACGAGCGGCGCCTCGGCCTCGTCCGCGAGGCCCTGGCAGCCGCCACCGCCGAGGCCGGTGACACCCCCACCGCCCGGCTCGCCGCTGAGGCCGACGCGCTGGAACAGGACCACGCGCGCGCCCGCCGCGACGCCTCCGCCCTGCACGCCGCCCACGAGGAACTGCGGCAGGCCGAACGCGAACGCGAGCAGCGCCTGGACGCCCGCCAGCAAGCCGCCGTCCGGGCCGCCTCCCGGCTCACCCGGCGCGAGACCCTGGAATACGAACAGACCACCCTGGAAGAGGAGTTGACACAGGCGCGCGGCACCGCCGGGAGCGTGGCCGCCCGCGCCGCGCAACTGGAACGGCAGGAGGCCCTGCTGACCGGCGCCGCCGACGCGGTACGCGCCGCCGAGGACGCCGCCCAGCACCTCAAGGACGCCGACGCCCGCCTCGCCGACGCCGCCTACCGCGCGGGCTTCGACACCCCGCAGGCCTCCGCCGACGCCCTGCTCGACGCCGCCGCCCACCGCGAGCTGCAACACCGCCTGGACGCCTGGCAGGCCGAGGAGGCCGCCGTACGCGCCGTGCTCGCCGAGGCCGACACCGCGACCGCCGCCCAGCGGCCCCCCGCCGACCTCGCCGCCGCGGAGCGGACCGCGGCCGAGGCGGAACGGCGACTGCGCGAGGCCGCCTCCGCCCGCGACCTGGCCGGCCGCCGCTGCACCGAACTGGACCGCCTCTCCACCCGGGCCACGGCCGGCGCCCGCACGCTCGCACCGCTGCGCGAGGAGTACGACCGGGTGGCCCGCCTCGCCGCCCTCACCGCGGGCACCTCCGCCGACAACGAACGCAAGATGCGCCTGGAGTCGTACGTGCTGGCGGCCCGCCTGGAACAGGTCGCCGCCGCCGCGACGGTGCGCCTGCAGCGGATGTCGGCCGGCCGCTACACCCTCGTCCACTCCGACGACCGCAGCGGACGGGGCCGCAGCGGGCTCGGGCTGCACGTGGTGGACGCCTGGACCGGCCGGGAACGCGACACCGCCACCCTGTCCGGCGGCGAGACCTTCTTCGCCTCCCTCGCCCTCGCCCTCGGACTCGCCGACGTCGTCACCGACGAGGCCGGAGGCGTCCGCCTGGACACCCTCTTCATCGACGAGGGCTTCGGCAGCCTCGACGACCAGACCCTCGACGAGGTCCTCGACGTCCTCGACTCCCTGCGCGAACGCGACCGCAGCGTCGGCATCGTCAGCCACGTCGCCGACCTGCGCCGCCGCATCCACGCCCAGCTCCAGGTCGTCAAGGGGCGGTCGGGGTCCTCGCTGCGGCAGCGGGGCCTGTGACGGGTCAGCGGCCCAGCGGGCGCCGGGGCAGGGGAGAGGAGTACACCACGCTGGTCGTCACCGAACCCAGCGTGCCGATCCGGCCCGATATCTCCTCCAGATGCGGCATGGAGCGGGCGGTGACCTTGATGACGAAACAGTCGTCGCCCGTGACGTGGTGCGCCTCCAGGATCTCGGGAGTCGCGGCCACCAGGTCGTGGAACGGCTTGTAGTTGCCGTTCGGGTACCGCAGGCGCACGAACGCCAGGATCGGCAGCCCGAGCCGCTCGGGGTCGACGACCGCCGCGTACCCCTGGATGACACCGCTCTCCTCCAGGCGGCGCACCCGTTCGGTCACCGCGCTCGGCGACATGGAGACGGCACGCGCCAGGTCGGCATAGCTGACCCGTCCGTCCCGCTGGAGGACCTCGAGAATGCGCCAGTCGACGGCGTCCGGGGAATACACGGTCATCCCGGATGAATAGCAGGTGATTCCCCGGCCGGACAAGGGGATCCCCGGGACTTGTCCCTTCAGTGGGCGGCGCGGCGGCCCTAGATTTCCCGTCATGACCGACGACACCCTGAACCCCGTCCTGCGCGTCGCCCCCGCCGCCCCCGCCGAGGCCGCCGCCTACTTCCGGGCGAGCCTTGCCTTCCACGCCGACGTCTCCGACGTGGCCGCCGCACTCGCCGCCGGCGGCGACCCCGGCTTCGTCGTGGTCGACTCCCGCTCCACCGAGTCCTGGGACCAGGGGCACATCCCCGGCGCGATCCACCTGCCCACCGCGCTCGTCCCCGAGCAGGCCGGGCGGCTCCTCGACCCATCGGTGCCGGTGGTGACGTACTGCTGGGGGCCGGGCTGCGACGGCGCCACCCGCGCGGCGCTCGCCCTCGCCGAACTCGGCTACCAGGTCAAGGAGATGCTCGGCGGCTTCGAGTACTGGGCGCGCGAGGGCTTCGCGTACGAGACCTGGCAGGGGGGCGCACGGCGCGACACCGACCCGCTGACCGCACCCGTCGAGGGCGAGTGCGGCTGCTGACCGGACCGCGGCCGGCGCCGTGTAGGTTCGCCCCCATGGTGAGATACGCGGATCCAGGCGTGGAGTGGGTCGAGTCGGGCGGTGGCCCGCTGATAGCGGTTCCGGAGACGGTCCTGCCGTTCTGGGCGGGGGCCGACAGCGAGGACCTGGACACCGACTACGACCGCGCGTGCGAGGTCGACGGCTATGTCGGCCTGCTGCCGGTCGGTGACAGCGCGGCCCTCGTCCTCGGTGACGAGCCCGCCGCCACCACCTACCTGGCGGACCGGAACACCTTCGTACGGTGGTCCGCCGCGAACTCCGAGGGCGAACTGCTCGCCGGCGCCCGCGCCGCCCTCGGCACCGCCGACTGGGGGACCGAGCTGCGCTGGCACGTGCCCGGACCGGTCGTGCTCTTCGACTCCGCCTGGCCGGGCATGGAGTCCGACCGCGAGCAACACCTCCGCGTCCCGCTGGAGGCGGGCACCTACGGAGTCCGGGCCGCCTACGCCCAGCCGGAGCCGGAGACCTGGGTCGGTCTCGTGCAGCTCCGGCGAATCGCCTAGGGCCTGTCCGGGCGCGCCCGCGACGCGTCAACGCAGTTTGCCGAAAGCCACGTTGAGGTGGCGCGGACCGCGTAGCAACGGGTTCTCCCGGTACGGCGGCGGGTCCTCGACGAGCCGGGGATCCTCCAGCCGCCTGGCCAGCTCCGACAGCGCGATCTGGGTCTCCAGCCGGGCCAGCGGGGCGCCGAAGCAGCTGTGGACGCCGCTGCCGAAGCCCAGGTGCGTGATGTCCCCGCGGTCCGGGTCGAAGCGGTCCGGGTCGTGGAACCGCTCCGGGTCCCGGTTGCCCGCCGCGAGGACCAGCCAGATCCGGGAACCCTTGGGGATCGTGACCCCGCGCACCTCGATGTCCGTGATGTTGGTGCGCTGCGGGACGAACTGCACCGGCGGCTCGTACCGCAGCAGCTCCTCCACGATCCTGACCGACAGCTCCGGTTCCTTGCGCAGCCGCGCCAGGACCTCCGGGTGCCGCAGCAGCGTCAGCATGCCGTTGGTGATCAGGTTGACCGTCGTCTCGTGCCCGGCGATCAGCAGCAGCACCGCGGTGGACAGCACCTCCATCATCGACATCGAGCCGTCCGGGCCCTGGCTGTTCGCCAGGTCGGACAGCATGTCGTCGCGCGGCTCCTTCATCCGCTCGTTCACCAGCCCGGACAGATACATGCCGAGCTGCACACGCGACTCCCGAGCCGCCTTCGACGCGACCGGATCCAGCCCCGTGCGCGGGTCGAGGCCGGCGACGATCGGGTCGACCAGCGACCTGAAGTGCGGCTCGTCCTCCCGGGGCACGCCCAGCAGCCGGCAGATCACCGTCACCGGGAACGGATAGGCGAACCGGTCCACCAGATCGATCTCCCGGGCGTCCCCGAAGGCGTCGATCAGCTCGGTGACGATGGCACGCATCTCGCCCTGCATGTCGTACACCCGGCGCGGCTGGTGCGGCGGCCCGAACGCGCTGTTGGCGATGCGCCGCAGCCGGTCGTGCTCGGGCGGGTCCTGCCGGATGAAGGACGGCGGCAGCCCCGTGTCCTCGGCCTGGGAGTACTGGTCGGTCCCGGCGGCGGCCAGGTTCGCGGCGTCGGAGCTGATCCGCGGATCGTGGAGCAGGCTCTCGATGTCCCAGTACGAGCTGATGATGTACGGGCCGTCCTCCTCCTCGTGCAGCACCGGCGTCTTGCGGAGTTCCGCGTACAGCGGATACGGGTTGGCGCGGTTCGCGTAGTCCACGATCTGGCGCGCCAGTGAGGCTTGTGTCATGACAGGTCCTAGGAGCGTCGGGGCACGGGCGGCGGTCAGTGGTGGGCCGGGGTGAAGACCAGCCGGTGGTCGGCCGGCGAGTAGCCGGTGAGGGTCACGGTGGGACCGTGGGTGGGCAGCGCCGGGTCCGGGAAGTCGGCCGGCATCGGACGCCGGCCCCCCGGACCCCGGTTCACCGTGTTGTACTCGACCGGGAACGGCGCGCCCCGCTCGATCTCCCGCTGGTAGAACTCCAGCCACTTCGCGTCGTCGAAGGTCACGGCGGCCACGATCCGGCCCTGGTGCCCGTAGACGCCGACGAACCGGCGCTCGTTCAGCGAACCCTGCGTGATCATCAGCTGCTCGCCCAAGCTCGGCACGCCCACCGACTTGATGTTCACCCCGAACTGCGAGGACCAGAACGCCGGCATCCACATGTGCGGACGCCGCTCGGCGGGAGCGCAGATCATGTTGTGCGCGGCGGTCTCGCCCTGCGCGACCGCGTTGCCCCAGTGCTCGAGCGCGAGGAACTGGTAGCCGAACAACGGGTGCGGGGAACGCGCCACGTCACCCGCGACGAAGATGTTGTCCGTCACGATGCCCCGGAAGTCGAACGCCCGGCAGCCCGCGTCGCACGCGATGCCACGCGGCCCCGCCCCGAGCCCCGACCCGGTCAGCCACTCGGTGTTGCGCTGCGAACCCAGCGACACGATCACGACATCCGTCTCGACGACACTCTCGTCGGACAGATGCACGGCACGCACCCGGCCGACCGAGTCGCCCTCCAGCATCGTCACCGTGACACCGGTGCGCAGGTCCACGCCGTTCTCGATCTGCAGGTCGGCCGCGACCGCGCCGATCACCCCGCCGAGCGCGCCCACCAGCGGGGCACCGGCCCGCTCCGCCACCGTGACGGCGAGCCCCAGCTCCCGGCAGGCCGAGGCCACCTCCGAGCCGGCGAACCCCGCCCCGATCACGAACACCCGGCGCGCCCCGGCCCGCAACCGCTCCACCAGGGCGACCGCGTCGTCCCGGGTGCGCAGCACGAAGACGCCGTCGAGCCGCGCCTCCGCCTCGTTCGGCCAGGGCCGGGCGCGCACACCGGTCGCGATGAGCAGCCGGTCGTACTCGACCTCGTCCCCGTCGGCGAGCCGCACCCGCATGGCCGCCAGGTCCAGGCCGGTCGCCGCGACCCCGGTCCGCCACTTCGCGTCGACGTCGAGGCGCTGGGGCAGGTCCGTGCGGTGGGGGGCCGCCTTGCCCAGCAGCACCGCCTTGGAGAACGGCGGCCGGTCGTACGGCTCGTACGGCTCGTCACCGACCAGGGTCAGCGAACCGGTGAAACCCTCCGCGCGCAGCGTCTCGGCGGCCCGCAGACCGGCCAGCGAGGCGCCGACGACCACGATCCTGCCCTCGCGCCTGAGCCAGTCCATGTAGTCAGCGGGCATCGGACGTCTCCCGTCCGGAGTCCGCCGCCCGCCCCTCCACGCCGCCGGGGCCGTCCAGTCCGTCGGCGGTGATCGCCTGCACCGGGCAGGCGGCGACGGCACGGGCCAGCTGTTCGCGCTGTTCCTCCCGCGCCAGCGGGTTGTAGATCAGCGACTCCTCACCGTGCATGGCGAAGATGTCGGGGGCGAGGAACGCGCACTGGGCGTACCCCTGGCATTTGTTGAGATCGACGACGAGCCTCATCGACACTGCGCCCTTCCGGTGGCGGAGTCCGGTGCACACCGCCCACTCCCCGTGGGCACTCCCGGACGGCGGTCATCCCCCGTCCGCCAGCATGGAAGGCCCGGCACCGGCCCCGCGCGCATTGGCACGCCGATCGGGTGACCCCTCATGAGGCGTACGAGCCCCTCATGAGGCGTGCGAGCCGGTCGTGAGGCGTACGAGCCCGTCGTGGGGCGTGCGAGCCGGTCATGAGGCGTGCGAGCCCGTCGCGGAACGTGACGCGTTGCGGCGGCTCACCGACAGGATGTGCAGGCTCAGCAGCAGCGACCAGGCCGGGAAGACCAGTTCCGCCCACGGCACGTTCGACGACACGAACAGCAGCGTCAGCGCGCAGAGGAACCCCACGACCGTCAGCCAGCGCGGCAGCACGCCCAGGCGGTGGCCGATCACCGACATCGACGAGACGAAGACGCCCGCCATCCGCATCGCGTACTCGGTCATCATCGAGTACGCGAAGTACCGGCCGAAGTCCCAGGCGGCCGGCCCCAGCGAGCCGCCCGAGGAACGTCCGGTGTCGAGCACGGCGCTCGCCGCCGCGGCGGCGCCGAACAGGCTGGCCGTGAAGACCAGCCCGCTGCCGAGGAAGACGGTGGCGAGGAAACGGTCCTCGACCGCCCCGACATGGGCGCGTACGGCCCCGATGAACCACAGGAAGAAGATGCCCGCGAACGGGACCAGCGCGAGAGCCGCCCGCACCGCGTCCCGCCGCTCCGGGTTCGTCAGGCCCGAAGGAGCGACCCCCTCGGCCCCCTCCGGAAGGCCCAGCCGGATCAGCACGATCGCCGCGGCCAGCAACAGCGCGAACACGATCCCGGCCAGCCCGGCCGCCCGCGGAGTCTCCAGCCTCTCCTGCCGCGTCCTCTCGCCTGGCATACCCGGCCCACCTCCTCCACATCGCCCTGCGCCCAGCAATCCGCGCGGCCACCGGTCCCGCCACCGGAAGGGGGCCGTACGGCCGAGGGGGCGGGCAGGGGGAGGGGGCGGGAGGGAGGGGCGAGGTGGAGGGGAAGGGGGGCGAGGGGAAGGGGGGCGAGGGGAAGGGGGCGAGGGGAAGGGGGCGAGGGGGAGGTGGCCGGCCCGGCTCATCGCGTGGCCGGCCACCGACGAGGCGGGCCGGGGCACCGGCGAGGTCGTCGACTCCCGCGGGGGATTCCGTCGTTGAGCCCCCGGGTGGGTCAGAGCCGGGACAGCTCGTCCAGCAGGTCGTCCAGGCCGAGCGAGCCCTGCGACAGGGCCGCCATGTGCCAGGCCTTCAGGTCGAAGGCGTCACCGTGCCGCTCACGCGCCCGCTCCCGGCCCAGCAGCCAGACCCGCTCGCCGAGCTTGTAGCCGATCGCCTGGCCCGGGATCGTCAGATACCGGGTCAGCTCGCTCTCCACGAAGTCCGCGGGACGGCTGCTGTACGACCCGAAGAACTCCTCGGCCAGCTCCGGCGTCCAGCGCTCACCCGGGTGGAACGGCGAGTCCGCCGGAATCTCCAGCTCCAGATGCATGCCGATGTCGATGATCACCCGCACCGCGCGCATCATCTGGCCGTCCAGGTAGCCGAGCCGCTCCTCGGGATCCGTCAGGTAGCCCAGCTCGTCCATCAGGCGCTCCGCGTACAGTGCCCAGCCCTCCGCGTTGGCGCTCACCATGCCGACCGTGGCCTGGTAGCGGGAGAGATCCTGGGCCACGTGGGCCCACTGCGCGAGCTGCAGATGGTGACCGGGCACACCCTCGTGGTACCAGGTCGACACCAGGTCGTACACCGGGAACCGGGTCTGCCCCATGGTCGGCAGCCAGGTACGTCCGGGGCGCGAGAAGTCCTCCGACGGACCCGTGTAGTACGGCGCCGCCGCCCCGCCGGGCGGGGCGATGCGGGACTCCACCTTCCGTACCCGCTCGGCGAGTTCGAAGTGCGTGCCGTCCAGATCCCCGATGGCCCGGTCCATCAGACCCTGCAGCCACTCCCGGACCTCGTCGACGCCCTCGATGTGCCGGCCGTGCTCGTCCAGGTGCGCGAGCGCCACCCACGGCGTCCCGGCGCCGGGCAGCACCTTCTCGGTCTCCTTCCTCATCTCGCCGAGCAGGCGGTGGAACTCCGACCAGCCGTACGCGTACGCCTCGTCCAGATCCAGGTCGGTGCCGTTGTAGTAGCGCGACCAGCGCGCGTACCGCTCACGGCCCACCGTGTTCGGGGCGTCCTCGACGGCCGGCACGTACACGTCCCGCATCCAGTCCCGCAGCTCCACCACGGCGGCGGTCGCCGCACGGGCCGCCTCGTCCAGTTCGGCGCGCAGCGTGTCCGGGCCGTCGGCGGCGAAGTCCTCGAACCAGCCGCGCCCCGTGCCGTCGGTGTCGGACCACTCGGTGAGCTGCTCGACGAACGTCGCGGTCGGCCGGGGCGCCGCGTGCAGCTTGCGCTCAAGACCCAGCTCCAGGCACTCCCGGTACCCGGCGAGCGCGGCCGGCACCGCGCGCAGCCGCTCGGCGACCGCCGCCCAGTCCTCGTCCGTCTGCGTCGGGGTCACGGTGAAGACCTCCCGCACGGCATGCCCCGGCGTTGCCATGTTGCCGGCCGCGCGCAGGTGCTCGTCCGCCTCGTACACCGCGAGTTCCGCGGTCAGGCGCTCCCGCAGCAGCCGCCCGCACAGACGCTCCACGTCGCTGTCCGCACCGGGCTGCCGCTCGGCCTCGTCGAGCCGCGCCAGCGTGGTCCGGGCCAGCTCCGCGAGGGCCCCCTGACCCTCCGGTGAGTAGTCGGGCAGTCTGCTCGAACTCTCCTTCACCCCGAGGTAGGTGCCGGTGACCGGGTCGAGGGCGATCAGGTCGTCGACGTAGGCGTCGGCGACCTGGCGGGGCAGCAGGGTCTTGGTCTCAGACATACCGCCCATCCTCGTACCAGGACCGCACCCGCGTCACCCGTGCCCCACCGATTCAGCTGTGGGCGTGGCCGGGGGCAGCATCGGTCCGCAGTCCCACTGCTGGAAGATCAGCCGGGTCTCCACCCGGGCCACTTCCCGCCGCGCGGTGAACTCGTCGAGCACCAGCCGCTGAAGATCGGCCATGTCCGCCACGGCCACATGCACGAGGTAGTCGTCGGGCCCGGTCAGATGGAACACCGTCCGCGACTCCGGCAGCGCCCGGATGCGTTCCACGAACGGCCCCACCAACTCCCGCCGGTGCGGCCGGACCTGCACCGAGAGCAGTGCCTCCAGGCCCCGGCCCAGTTTCGCCGGGTCCAGCCGCAACTGGTGGCCGAGGATCACGCCCGAGCGGCGCAGCCGGGTCACCCGGTCCAGACAGGTCGACGGCGCCACGCCCACCTGCGCGGCGAGGTCCCGGTACGTGGTCCGGGCGTCGTTCTGCAACAGCCGCAGCAAGTGAAGATCCACCGGATCCAGTACGACGGATTCAGCCATTGGCCGAACGTAACACGGTGTTCGATCCCCTTCACCCGTCCGGTGTTCACCCTTCGGTCATGGACTCAGCGAGCACCAGTGCCTACGACGGCCATGACGGCTACGACAACTACGCCGGCCATGACAGCTACGACGGCTACGACGGCGTACGCACCGCACCGAGGGCACTGGCCACCGAGGCCGTGCACGCCGGCCGCGACGACCTCGCACGCCAGGGCCTGCACGCCCCGCCGATCGACCTGTCGACCACCTACCCCTCGTACGACAGCCGCGCCGAGGCCGCCCGTATCGACGCCTTCGCCACCGACGGCGCCGACCCGGTCGGACCGCCGGTCTACGGCCGCCTCGGCAATCCGACCGTCGCCCGGTTCGAGACCGCGCTGGCCCGGCTGGAGGGCACCGAGTCCGCCGTCGCGTTCGCCAGCGGTATGGCCGCGCTCAGCGCCGTCCTCCTCGCCCGCTCGTCGGCCGGCCTGCGCCATGTGGTCGCCGTACGGCCCCTGTACGGCTGCAGCGACCATCTGCTGACCGCCGGTCTCCTGGGCACCGAGGTGACCTGGACCGACCCGGCCGGGATCGCCGACGCGCTGCGCCCCGACACCGGTCTGGTGATGGTCGAGACCCCGGCCAACCCCACGCTCGCCGAGGTCGACCTGCGGGCCGTCGCCCACGCCTGCGGCACCGTCCCGCTGCTCGCCGACAACACCTTCGCCACGCCCGTCCTGCAACGCCCGGCCGAGCAGGGCGCCCGGCTGGTGCTGCACAGCGCCACCAAGTACCTCGGCGGCCACGGGGACGTGCTGGGCGGGGTGGTGGCCTGCGACGAGGAGTTCGCGGGCAAGCTGCGCCAGATCAGGTTCGCCACCGGAGGCGTCCTGCATCCGCTGGCCGGCTATCTGCTGCTGCGCGGGCTGTCCACCCTGCCGGTGCGGGTCCGTGCCGCCTCCGCGACGGCCGCCGAACTGGCCCGCCGGCTCGCCGCCGACCCGCGCGTCGCCGAGGTCCGCTACCCGCGTCTGGGCGGGGCCATGGTCGCCTTCGAGGTGCACGGCGACCCGCACGAGGTGATCTCCCGGGTCCGGCTGGTCACCCCGGCGGTCAGCCTCGGCAGTGTGGACACGCTGATCCAGCATCCCGCGTCCATCAGCCACCGCATCGTCGACGCCGCCGACCGGCGCGGCGCCGGGGTGAGCGACCGGCTGCTGCGGATGTCGGTCGGCCTGGAGGACGTCGACGACCTGTGGGCGGACCTGGACCAGGCCCTGGACACGGCCGTCCATGCACCCGTCCGCACGCCCGTACCGCTGCGGGAAGCGGTCGACTCGGTCAGCCGCTGACGCCCGGATCCGTGTGATCGACCAGGGTGCGTACGCGAACGGCCCGGCGGAAGTCCGCCGGGCCGTCGTCCGTCCGTCGTCAGGGAGCCCGTCGCCAAGGGGGCAGTCGCCAGCTGGTCAGTCGTGGTGGGCGGGGTCGGCGATCCGGCCCGGCAGGGTGCTGTACGGCGGCCGGGAGGTCACGGAAGCCGCGTCCAGGCGGGCCGTGACGACCAGGGTGCCTTCCTCCACCTGGTAGTCCAGGGGCAGCCCGAGGCCGCGCATCGCCGCGACCATCGCGGTGTTGGAGGCCTGCGTCACGGCGTACACGCTCTCGCAGCCCGCCTCCACCGCCATCGTCACCAGCCGGCCGAGCAGCTTGGAACCGACGCCGCGCCGCTGCCACTCGTCCTCGATGAGCAGCGCGACCTCGGTCTCGTCGCCGTCCCACAGCAGATGCCCGAGGCCGATCACCCGGCCCGAGCTGGTCTGCGCGGCCAGCGTGCGGCCGAAGCGGGGGCTGAGCAGGTGCTTCAGATAGCGGTCCGAGTCGCCGACCGGGCCGTGGTAGCGCATGCCGAGGGTGCGCTGCGAGCAGCGCTCGTGCATCTCGCGCGCCGCCGGCAGGTCACCGGTGTCGACCCGGCGCACCGTGATGTCGTCGCCCTCGGGCAGCGTCAGCACGTCATGGCCCTTCGGGATCCGGGAACCGAGCCGGGTGTCCAGCTCCACCAGCGCCCGCGCCCGCGCGAACTCGGTCGGCGTGAACGGCAGATACGGCCGCTCCACGGTCAGCACCCCGCCCTCGGGCGCGCGCAGCCGCATCACGGTGTCCTCCAGCACGCCTTCGACCGGCACCGGCTCCGGCCCGCGACCGCCGCCGACCGGGTGGGCCGGCAGCGAGCGGATCGTGCAGCGGCCCAGCAACTGCCGCAGCGCCAGCGGAAGTTCGGCCGCGTCCAGCGCGGTTCGGGTGGCGAGACCGAGCACCCGGGTGGGGGCGTCGACCAGGTCGTGGGCGTCGGCCCGCTCGATCCAGGTGGACGAGCCGCCTGCCTGCGAGACCACCCGGGTCAGCTCGGTCGCCGTCAGCGCGCCCGGCGCCCGCAGCAGGAACTCGTCCACCGTGCCCTCGGCCAGCGGGTGCGTCTGCAGGCTCAGGATGTCCACCCGCTGTTCGGCCAGCGCCGTGCAGAGCGCGGCCAGGGAGCCGGGCTCGTCCTTCACCGTCGTCCGCATCCGCCACAGCGTGCTCGCCGCGTCCTCCTGCGACGGGGACGCGGCGATCTGCCCGGCCGGCCCGGCGGTCCGCGCTTGGGCGGTCCGCCGGGCGCCGGTATCCGCGACCGGCGGTGCGTGTCCGTGGCGGCGTGCCCACCAGACGTGGAAGCCCGCGGTCGCGGCCAGCACGACCGCCGAGATCACGAGCAGCGCGGGGCCGCCGGGCCCGTGCCCGATCAGGTTCGCCACCGCGTCCGCGACCGCGACGGCCGTGAACAGCGCGGCGAGCTCGACGAGGTCCCGCCGCCAGTGGTGGACGGGGCGTCCGTGCCTCGCCCGGGTCGCATGAGACATGTCCGTAGTCATGCACCCACTGTGAAGGAACGGTGTTGCGTGATCACGAACGGTCTGTGACCGATGGGTAAAGCGCTCATCTGACCCTTTTGTTTCACTTTCTACTGTTGGGTTCTCCGCCAGGTTCTGGTCGCGTTCTCTGCCGGGTTCTGGTCGGGTTCTCTGCCGGGTTCTGGTCGGGTTCTCTGCCGGGTTCTGGTCGGGTTCTGCTGTCGGGGTGAATGACCCGCCGATGCGTGGTGCGGGTCCCGGGGCGCCACCACCGGCTCAGGCGGCCACCTCCTCCGCCAGCAGGTCACGCAGCCGCCGGGCCTGGGCGACCAGCCGGGACGAGCCGCCGCGAGCGGCCGCCTCCGCGACATGCGGCACGGTGCCGCGCGCCCCCGACCGCTCGGCGCAGTCCGCCGCCACGGCCAGCAGGTCCCCGAGGCCCCGGGCCGCCACCGCCACCGCCGCCGCCTCCGGGCGGGCCGTCCCGAGAGCGGCGAGCGGAACGGGCAGCGCGTGCCGGAGTATCGACCAGACCGTCGCATCGGCACCCGTGGCCGCCGCCGTGCGTACCGAGTCCGCCAGCCGCTGTGCCTTCACCGCCCCGAGCCCCACCAGCTCGCCCAGATCCGTGCCGAGCCGCGCCGCATCGAGCTGCCCCCGCGCGGCGAGCACCAGCAGGGCGTCCACCGCGGCGAGCCGGTCCTCCTGGTGCCGCGCGCCGAGACCGTAGGCCACGCACAGGTGCACGGCCTCGCCCGCCGCACCGCCGGCCTCGGCGAGCAGCGGCAGCACGGCGGTGCCCCGCTGGTCCTCCACCGCCGTGTCCGCCAACTCGTGCAGCATCCGCGCCGCGACCAGCTCCCGCCGCTCCGGGAGCACGGCGAGCCAGTGCGGACGCACCGCGGGGTTCCAGTGACCGTAGTGCCACCGGTCGACGAAAACGGACATCGGATGGCCGAGCCGCTGGAAGTCCTGCGGGAAACCGTCCTGCACCTCGGGGAGTTCGGCCGGCTCCAGCAGGACACGTATCCCCTTGGTGCGCCGCCGGGTCGCGGGGAGCGGGTTGTCGGCGCTCAGCCAGCGGGCCAGCCGGGCACCCTCCGGGCTGCCGAGCGCCCTGGCCCGCCGCGCCGCCTCCTCGGCCGCCGCCCGGTCCTCCCTGCGCACCCGCAGCAGGGCCTGCGCGAAGTCGGTCGCGGACACCCGGGCGTCCAGGCGCCGGTACTCGGCGAGGCGCGCCACCAGTTCGTCCGGCTCCAGCAGGCCCGTGCTCCAGGTGGGCGTGGCGAGCAGCAGTGGCATCGGGTCCGTGCGCAGGCGGTACGCCACCTCGCGGAGCCGGGCGTCGAAGGCCCGTGCGAGGGGGCTGTGCGGGCACTCGTGGCCCCCTGGCCCGCGCCGTACCGCGTCGTGGAGCGTCGCCGTGCGCACCGTGCCGTGCACGGTCGCGAGAAGCAGGTCGAGGGCTTCCCGGGCGTCGAGGGCGCCGCGGGTGTTGCCGAAGAGATCGTCCGCGCGGGGCCACTGCACGTGTCCCTCCGACGCCCACCAGCGGGTCGCGATGACCGGTGCGAGGGCCTCGCGCAGCGCTTCCGGGTCCTGGTACGCGTGCCGCACCAGGCCGTCCAGCGCCCGCTCGAACACGGCCACGTCCCCGTCGGAGGCCAGCAGTGCCCCGACTTCCTCCGCCACCTCCGCCGCCGTCCGGGGTGCGGGCGCGAGCCGGACCGGCTCCGGGACGGGCGGCAGCACCTCCACGTACATCTCGGACCCGGCGCCGGCCGCGACGGCGCCCAGTACGGCGCCCGCGCGCACACGCAGCGCCGGGGTCAACTGACCTGCCGCGTGGGCGAGTTCTTCGCGCGAATCCTCGGACACTAGCTTGTGCGCATGCCGCTCGACGAGTTTGAGTGCCCGCTCCTGCACCTGGGTGTCCTCGTGCCCGAACGCCCGCGCCACGACCGGCAGCAGCTACCCGGCGGCGCCGGTGTCACGCGAGAGGACCTTGCCGAGCAGGACGAGCTGGGCCCGCACGAGCTTCTTCTCGGCGCGGAACAGCAGTCGTTCGGAGGCCTCGGCCAGCTGCCGCGGGGTCAGGTCGCCGTCCAGGGCCAGGGCGGCGAGCACCCCTTGCGCGTGCGTGGCGACGGGAGAGACCGCGTCGCGGGCCAGCGCCGTCCAGTCGGCGATCCGGGTCCGCTCCTCCTCGCGGGTCAGGGCGAGTTCGGTCAGCAGCGGAAGGAAGACCCGGTGGTCCGTGGGGCCGCCGCCGCGGGGCGTCCGG
Source organism: Streptomyces sp. NPDC048297 (assembly GCF_043201585.1). Taxonomy (NCBI): domain Bacteria; kingdom Bacillati; phylum Actinomycetota; class Actinomycetes; order Kitasatosporales; family Streptomycetaceae; genus Streptomyces; species Streptomyces sp. NPDC048297. Next base: position 232 of record NZ_JBICZA010000034.1, on the reverse strand, counting down.
GTAGGCCCGGTAGTTGTAGCGGAGCTGCACACTCAAGATCTTACTAGAGTTGGTCTCATGGATCAGGAGAATGACTACAGACGGGGTAGACATGTAGTTTCGGCTATGCATGTGCACTTGGTCTTTGTGACGAAGTGTCGGCGCGGGGTGTTCAACGAGGAGATGCTGACGCGCTGCGAAGAGATCATGCGCAAGGTGTGCGAGGACTTCGAGGCGGAGCTGATGGAGTTCA
>NZ_JBICZA010000033.1:93761-109502 GCF_043201585.1 Streptomyces sp. NPDC048297 | reverse complement strand
GCCGCGGCGATCTGGCACAACCACAAGACTGGGCAGCCGGTCATGCGGTCCCTGATCGCCTACGACCACTGATCACATCGGAATGACTCGTCTAGAACAGCCCGGCTCAAGCCCCCGGCTTCCCAGGGCCGCGAGCAACTGGGCCCCAGGCCACGACGTACCCGCAGCCCCAGCCGAGCCGCACCCGCACCCGCACCCGCACTCACGGCCGCACCCGCACTCACGGCTCACGTCCGCGCTCACGGCTCACGGCCGCACCCGGAATCGCAGCCGAATCCGCACCCATCCAGCCCGAACCGCCGGACGGCGCCCTCACCCGGACGGACCGGAGCGCTGGTGAGCCGTGGTGGGCGGTGATGGCGTGAGAGCAGGCACCCCCACCACGGCCCACCACGGCCACCCTGCCCGCCCTGGAGGCCCCGATGCCCCCGACCACCCCGACGCCGCCCCGGACACCCGCCGTCATACGCACACCCGCCATCCTCCGCACGCCCGCCGCCATCCTCCGCACGCCCACCGTCATCCGCACCCGCCGCTCCCGCACCGCCGCCCTCCTTGCCGTCGGCCTCCTCCCGCTCACGGGCGGCTGCGCGACCCTCGGCCTCGAACATCCGGCGACCGCCGAGTACCCCCTGCCGACGATCGAGAAGTCGACGAGCGCGCCCTCGAAGGCGAAGCCCCGCGACGACGGGTCCACGCTCACCGACGCACAGGCACAGGCCGCGCTCCTCACCGAAACCGACCTCGGCGCCCCCTGGTCCGCGACACGCGGCGCGGCCACCTGGCGGGACGGGCTGCTGAAGGCGACCAGCGACGCCGCGCCGTGCCAGCGCCTGATGGAGGCCCTCTACACCGACCAACTCCTCGGCGGCCCCGCCCGCGTCGCCGTCGGCCTGGACGACGCCGACACGAACGCCCAGCTGCGCTACCAGATCGGCGCCCGCCGCCCCTCCGACGTCGACGCGGCGCTGGCCTGGCTGAAGACCCTGCCGGAGCAGTGCGCCCGGTTCACGGCCACCACGCAGACGGGCCTGACCGAGGACGTCCGGGTCGTCGACGCCCCGCTGCCGGAGGTCGGGGACGCGCGGCAGGGCCTGCACCTCACGCTCGCCACCACCACGTCCGACGACGAGGACGTCCTGCTCACGATGGACATCGCCGCCGTCCGGGTCGGCGAGGACGCCTTCGCCCTCACCAACGGCGGCCTGGGCGACGTCCCGAACGACGCCACCCAGGCCGCCGTCCAGGTCGGCGCGCTACGCCTGGCGGACGTACGCAAACAGGGCCGGGTCCAGGTGTGAGGGGCCAGGTGTGAGGGGCCAGGTGTGACGGCTCCGGGGCAGCGGCCGTTCACGCGAGCGGGGCAGCGGCCACTCACGGGAGCGGGGCCGCCGACGCTCACAGTGGTGGTTGTGCCGGGGCCGGGCCCAGGGTGGTCGTGCCGGGGGCCGTGCGGTGGCCGAGGCCGGTGCGGTAGGCGTCCAGGGCCGCTTCGACGCGGCCGGTGCGGCGCAGCAGGTCGCCCAGGAGGCGGCACAGGTCTGCCAGGTCACCGGCCGCGCCGGCGCGTTCGAGGAGGCTGAGGGCGCGGACGTAGTGCTCCTCGGCGGCCTCCGTGTCACGGGCGTCCTCGGCGATGATGCCGAGGAGTCGGTGGGCGGCGGCGGCGTGGACGGCGCCGCGTTCGGAGGAGAAGTCGCCGAGGACTCCGGAGAGCAGCTCTGCGGCCTCCGCAGGCCGGCCGCGCCGGTGCAGGACGTCGGCCAGTTCCACCGCGGCCTGGCTGCGGTAGAGCGCGGCGCGGGACTCGGAGAGCATGGCGAGGGCCTGTCGTAACTCGGCCTCGGCGTGCTCCAGTTCGCCGTCCTGGGCGTAGACGTAGCCGCGCATCCAGTGGCAGTTGGCGAGTTCGGTGCGCAGCTGGAGCTGGCGGTACAGCTCGGCGGCCTTGGCGAGGGAGGCGTCGGCCTCGGCGACCCGGCCCTCGGCGAGCAGGGTGCGGGCGACCGAGCGGTGCATGCGGGCGATGAGCGCGGGGTCGCCGGCCTGCGGGGCGAGCGCGAGCGCGAACTCGGCGGCCTGGGCGGCGCGGGCGTGGGCGCCCATGTCCATGTACGGGCCTATGACGCCGGTGTACAGGAGCAGCAGGGCGTCGGGGTCGTGCAGTCCGCCGCGGTTGAGTTCGTCGAGGGTGGTTTCCAGGAGGTAGACGGCGTACCGGAGTTCGCCGGCCAGGTAGTGGGAGACCGCGCGGCCTCGGACGGCCGGGGCACGGGCCGCCAGCGACTCCCCGGCCAGTTGTTCCTCGGCCCGCTCGAAGTACTGGCGTGCCTTGCCCAGTTCGCCGGAGTCCAAGGCGCTCTCCCCGAGCCCGAGCAGTGCGGCCGCCTGCTCCGGGTCGAGCCCGTGCGCCTCCGCCTCGGCGAGCAGCAGGACGTACTGGGCGGCCGCCTCCTCGGCCTTGCCGTCGGCGAGCGTGCGCTGGGCCTCGGTGAGCCGGAGCCGGAGGTCGGTGGCGAGATGGGCGGGGCGGCCGACGGCGAGTTCCTCGAAGGCGACCCCGAGCCGGCCGGCGATGTGCTGCAGGGCGTCGTCGGACGCCCTGACCCGGCCGGCCTCCAGGGTGGAGATGTAGGCGGGCGTATAGGCGGGCTCGGCCACCTGGCGCTGAGTCAGTCCGCGTTGGGTGCGCATCTGCTGCACACGCCGCCCGATGACATCGGGATCATCCCTCTCACGCATCCCTTTTCTCCCCCCAACTCCCCTGGTGCCCCTTGCCGTTGGCGGCCGACACCCCTAGGTTAAACGGCGGATTAAGCATGTTTAACACGTCGCTTGTCGTTGCGAGGTCACCGTGCTCGGACGTACATCCGCACCCTACGGACGCTCCGGCACAATTCCCCGTCCGCGGCCCGGACATGGCAGGAATTCGTCCGTCGCCCGGGGTGTGGCCGCGGCGGTCGTCGCCGTGGTCGCGCTGATCGCCGCGGCGAACGCGGGCCCGGCCCGCGCGTGCGACTCCCTGCCGGACGAGCGGCCCCTGTCGCAGGCCGAGCGCTGAGGACATCCCGCGGCACGTAAAGTCCGGTCCAAAGCGGGGCCGCTTTTCCCCTCAAACACGGTCAATAGACGGGTTGTACGGGAGTGGAATATCTCACCGCGTCCGCTTGACAGCGGGCCGCGCGGTTAGTGTGAGCTCCCCGGTCCAGCGGGCGCCGTGGGGAGCGCCGCCCGGCCAGGACACAGGGCTTCTCAGGACACAGGGATTCTTTCGGTGCCACGGCGACCCCGCCGCAGTCGGGGTCGGGGCCAGGGGTGGGAGGGCGCGGGGATGACGGGCGGCAGCGTGCGCGCGGACGGGGAGGCGGCACCGACGGAGCCCGCCGGGCCCGAAGGGCACGGAGCGCATGAAGGGCACGCAGGGCACGAAGGGCACGAAGGGCACGAAGGGCACGAAGCGCATGAAGTGCACGCAGGACACGGAGCGCACGAAGCGCCTGAAGGGCGCGAAGAGGGCGGCGGGCAGGAGGGGCGCGGCGGGCGCGAAGAGGGCGGCGGGCGCGAAGGGCGCGGCGCCCAGGAAGACCGCGGCAGGCGGCGCGACCAGCGCGCCGAACCGGTCCGGCCCCGGCGCTGGTTGCGCATACTTCGCTGGACCGCGGTCTTACTCGCGGTCCTCCTCGTCGGTACCGCCGGCGCCGGTTACGCCTACTACCAGCACCTCAACGGCAACATAAATAAGGCCCAGTTGAACCTGGGCGACTCCGAGGCCGCCGTACCCGAGCCGACCCCGAACACCGCGGGCCAGACCCCGCTGAACATCCTGCTGATCGGCTCGGACAGCCGGAACACCGCGCAGGACCTGCGACTCGGCGGCTCCAAGGCCGACGTGGGCCGCCCGCCACTCGCCGACGTACAGATGCTGGTGCACCTCTCGGCCGACCGCAGCAACATGTCCGTGGTCAGCCTGCCCCGCGACACCATGATCCCGATCCCCCGGTGCACCGACCCGGACCGTAAGCAGACGTACGACGCCCTGTCCCTGGCCATGGCGAACGAGTCACTGGGCCGCGGCGGGCCGGGCTGCACCGTCGCCACCTGGGAGAACCTCACCCACATCCACATCGACCACTTCATGATGGTCGACTTCTCCGGTGTGGTCGCGATGGCGGACGCCATCGGCGGCGTCCCGGTCTGCGTGAAGCAGAACGTCTGGTCGCACACCTCCGACGGCCACGGCTCGGGCCTGAGGCTGCGCGCCGGCACCCACCCGGTCAAGGGCGTACAGGCCCTGCAGTGGCTGCGCACCCGCTACGGCTTCGAGGACGGCACCGACATCGGCCGCACCCACGCCCAGCACATGTACATGAACTCGATGGTCCGTCAACTGCGCGCGAACGCACGGCTGGACAACCCCGCCGACATGCGGGCGCTCGCGGAGACCGCGACGAAGGCGCTCACGGTCGACGAGGGCCTCGGCACGGTCAAGAAGCTGTACGACCTGTCCGGGGAACTGCAGAAGGTCCCCACCGGGCGGATCACCATGACCACGCTGCCCACCGTGCAGTGGCCCCAGGACCGCAACCGGCTGGTGCCCAGGTCCGGTGACGCCGACCAGCTCATCTCCATGGTCCGCGACGACACCCCGCTCGACGGACACGGCACCGCGCCCAAGCCCGAGCAGCGGTCGGACGATCCCGCGGCCACGGACGACGGCATCGCGGTGCGGGTCCGCAACGGCACCGGTTCGGACACCCTGGCCGCCACCCCGCAGCGGGCGAGCGCGGTCGTCCAGGCCCTCAGGGACAAGGGGTTCACCAGGGCGTCCCTCGACACCACGCCCACCACCTCGGCCGAGACCACCGTCCTGTACCCCGCCCCCGATCTGGAGGGCGACGCCCAGACGGTGGCCAGGGCGCTCGGGATCCCGCTGAGCCATGTGCACGAGTCCGCCGACGCCACCGCCATCACCCTGACCGTCGGCACCGACTGGCGCACCGGCGGCACCTACCCGAAGACCGAGGCCCCGACCAAGGCACCCGACACGGCGGCCGTCCTCAACGGCGAGAAGGACGACGCCTGCATGGACATCCAACCGGGCTACACCTGGTGAACCACCCCTCCCCCCGACACGGCCCACCCCCGCGGACGCCGCCCACTCCCCCCGGCAGCCCGGCGGCGCCTACGCTGCCCCCGTGACCTCCGCAGCCGCGCGCGCCGCCCGCGCCGCCCGTGACCTGACCGCCGACCTCCCGGTACCGGAACTGGAGGAGCTCTACCGCGATCTGCACCGCCACCCCGAGCTGTCCCTGCGCGAGCACCGCACCGCGGGGAAGCTGGCCGCGCGGCTGCGGGCCGCCGGGTTCGAGACGGCCGAGGGTGTCGGCGGGACCGGGGTCGTGGGGGTGCTGCGGGGCGGCGACGGGCCGGCCGTGCTGCTGCGCGCCGACATGGACGCGCTGCCGGTCGCCGAGCGGACCGGGCTGCCGTACGCCTCCGAGGCGGACGGCGTGATGCACGCCTGCGGGCACGACCTGCACGTCACCTGGCTGGCGGGCGCCGCCGAGGCGCTGGCGGCCGGCCGGGACACGTGGAACGGCACCCTGCTGGTCGTGGGCCAGCCCGCCGAGGAGTCCGGACAGGGCGCGGCACGGATGGTCGCGGACGGGCTGTACGAGCGTTTCGGGCGGCCGGACGTGCTGCTGGGCCAGCACGCGACGCCCGGTCCGGCGGGCCTGTACCCGCACGCGCCGGGTCTGATCATGTCGGCGTCGACGGACGTGGACATCGTGGTGCACGGCCGGGGCGGACACGGTTCGCGCCCGGAGGCGACCGTCGACCCGGTGGTGACCGCCGCCTATCTGGTCACCCGGCTGCAGTCCGTCGTCTCCCGGGAGCTGGCGGCCCGTGAGGCGGCGGTGCTGACGGTGGGCCGGATCGAGGCGGGCACCCGGCACAACATCATCCCGTCCGAGGCGCGCATCGCCCTGAACCTGCGCACCCAGTCCGAGGAGGTCCGCACGCGGATGCTGGCCGCGATCCGGCGCATCGCGCTCGGTGAGTGCATGGCGGCCGGCTGCCCGCGCGAACCGGACATCACCCTCGGCAGCACCTTCCCGGTGACCGTCAACGACGCCGGGACCGACGCCGCGGTGGCCGCCGTGCACCGCGAGGTGTTCGGCGCGGACACGGTGTTCGACCCGGGCCCGGCGATGGGCAGCGAGGACTTCCCGCAGCTGGCGCTCGGCTCGATCCCGTACTCGTACTGGTTCGTGACGAGCACTCCGGCCGAGGTGTGGGAGAAGGCGCCCGGGGACGGCTTCGAGGAGAAGTTCGCGGCCGTGCCGAGCAACCACAGCCCGCACTTCGCGCCGGACCTGTCCGTGATCGCCCCGGGGGTGCGCACGCTGGTGTCGGGGGCGCTGGCGCTGCTGGCGCCCGCGTGACGGCGCCCCTACTGGGCCTGGAGTTCCCGCAGATGCCGCTGGACGTTCTCCAGCGCGCCCTCCCGGCGCCCCGGCACCCGTAGCCTCAAGTCCGCCAGTGCGAAACCGAGTTCACGGGCCTGCGCCACGTCCTCGACGGACCCCCACTGATGGTGGGCCCGGTCCACGGCCGCCTCCACGGCGGGCGCGTCCCCGGGCTGTCCCGCGGCCAGGCGTACGCCGGCCACGTCCATCCAGGACCGGCAGCTGCGCACCGCGTCCCCGGCGAACATCGCCAGGTCGGCCCGGACTTCGGCCCAGTGGAGCGCCTCGTCGGACACGGGCCCGTGCTCGCGTGCCGCGGCGTCCTCGTACCGGGCGGCGAGCGCGTCGGCGTCGCCGTACCGCCCCGTCCGGACGGCGTCGCTGATGGCGGCGTGGGGGTCCACGGCCGCCGAGGTGTCCGCCGCCTGCGGACGGACCGGCCCGCGCTGCCCGCGCTGCCCGGACAAGGGACCGACGTTCCCGTCCAACGGACTGACATGCCCGGACAATTGACCGACGTGCGCGGACAACTGACCGGCGTGTTCGGGCAACTGACCGACGTGCGCGGGGATCCGCGGGGGGATGTCCGTGGTGGTGTGCGGGGGGATGTCCGTGGTGGTGTGCGGGGGGATGTCCGTGGTGGTGTGCGGGGCCGGGTGGCCGTGGCCGTACGGGGCCGTGGGGGCGGAGCCGGCGAATCCGCCCAGGATCATGTCCCGTCCCGCGCCGCCCTCGGCGATCCGCGTCAGCGCCTGCTCGTGCAACCGCGGCAGCGGCGGCCGGTGTCCGCTGCGCAGCAGGGTCGCCACGGCCTTCATGTACGACGGCTCGGCGATCCGCCGGCCGCCGGCGCCGGGCGCGATCCGGCCGTACACGGAGACGTTCGGCCCCGACTCCAACGGCCGCTCGGCCAGATACCGCCAGGTCTCCGCGTCGGCGTGCAGATCGGCCACCAGCGCGGTGTCGGCGGCGGAGCGCAGCCGCAGCTCCTCCCGGATCCAGTGCCACGGCAGCGCGGTGTAGCGCATGGTCGCCGGTGTGGTGCGGGCGAGCGCCAGATGGGGCAGCCGCTGGCGGCGGTCCAGATGCAGCTGCCCGGCGACGTACAGCGTGAGCGGGCCCGGCGCGGCGGCTGCCGCCCGCAGCCGGGTCAGCACGGCCTGCGGGTCCAGCGGATCGGCGAGTTCGACCACGTTCGCCGTGTCGGTGCCGGACAGCACGGCGGGGGCGACCGCGGCCAGGACGGGCAGCACCCCGGCCGCGTCCACCAGACGCCCCTTGCCCAGCGGCGAGGCCGCGAGCAGCAGTACGGTTCCCGGCATCGTCCCTCCCCCTGTCGACGGTCCTGCTGTCAGCACCGTAACCGCTGCTGCTGCAAAGCAGTGACTCAGGACGGTGAACGTCCGCGTCCGAAGCCCTCCCCGTCCCCCTCGTCCTCTTGGCCCCCCGCCTCCTCCCCGTCCTCCTCGGGGGGTCGCCGCCGGACCGCGAAGATGGTGGTGTCGTCCCCGAGCCGGCCGCGGCTGTGGCGCAGCACGCCGTCGCGGACCAGGCGCACCAGTGGCGCGGGCCGGGCCCGGCCGGGGTCGGCGGCGACGGCCCGGCCCACCTCCTGGGCCAGCGGGTAGAACTCCCCGGCCCGGTCGCGTGCCTCGGTCACCCCGTCGGTCACCAGCAGCAGCGTCTCCGCACTGCTCAGCGGCACCCGGTGCAGCGGCGGCGGGAGGCCGTCCGCGAGGTCGCCGTACCCGAGCGGCAGCCCGTCGCCGGAGGACAGGACGCGGACGCCGTCCGGGCCGAGGGCGAGCGGGGGCTCGTGACCGAAGTTGATCAGCTCCACGAGGTCGGGGACGCCCGCGGGGAAGCCGACCAGGACGGCGGTGGCGAAGCGGTCCTCGTCGTCCCGGCCGAGCGCGAGGGCGTGCTCGCGGTGCTGGCGCATGCTCACCTCCAGCCGTGCGGCGACGGTCGTCAGGTCCGGCTCGTGGTATCCGGCCTCCCGGAACGTGCCCAGCAGGGCCGCCGCCGTGTCCACCGCGAGCAGGCCCTTGCCCTGCACGTCACCGACGAGGACCCGGGTGCCGTGCGGGCCGGGCTGGATGTCGTAGAAGTCGCCGCCCACCCGCGCCTCGCTGTCGGCGGCCAGATACACCCCCGCGTGCTCCAGGCCGGCCCAGCCGGGCGGCAGGGGGCGCAGCACGGTGCGGCGGGTCGTCTCGGCGATGTCCCGCATGCGCAGTTCCCGCCGCTCCCGGCGCAGCCGCTCCGCGCAGGCCAGCGTGGCGAGGATGCCACCGACGGCGACGAGGATGAAGTCGGCCAGTCCGGCCCGGTACTGGTGGGGCCAGGCGTCGTCCACGAGGACGTACGTCACCAGCGACAGCAGGGCGTACACGGCCGTCGTCGTCACCCCGCACATGGAGGCGGAGATGGCGGGGACGAGGACGATCCAGGAGACGATCCGGAACCGCTCGCCGGTGTTGAAGTCCGTCAGCGCGATGGCCGCGAGCAGCAGCAGCGGCGGCAGCCACGCGACGCTCCGGGCCGGGATCCGCGGCATCCACCACTGCCGCCGGCGCCGGTGCTCCACCTGCGTCACCGTGGGCAGCGCTCCATGTCCCTCAGCGAAGCACACGGGCACCCCGGCCGCATCCGGGCCCATGTCACCCGTCCGGCCGACTTGCCAGGCCGTCGGCCCAGGTGTGCTGTGGAAACCGGAGGAGACGGAAGACGGGGAGAGGGAAGACGGAGGAGAGAGAAAACGGGGGGGAGGGAAGACGGGGACAGGAGACGGGGGAGAAGAGAGAGGAGTGCTCTCATGGCTCATGCGGCACCCGCACCCGGTGGAATGCCCCGGCCCGGCCTCGCACCCGGATCCGGCGGCGAGGCTCCCGGCTCCGCCGTCCACCGTCCACCGGACGTCTTCGACGCCCGCACCCACCAGATCGCCAGGGTGGCCGTACCGGTCGTGCTGGCGCTGGTCTACGGCTACTGGGCGGCGGCCAACCGGCGCAGCGGCGGGCCCATCACAGGCTGGAACGTGCTGTTCGGGTTCGTCACGGCGATCGTGTTCGCGGTGGTGTGCTTCGGAATGCTGACCGTGGCGCCACGGCTGCGGCGGGAGATGCACGCGGTGATGTGGACGGTGTTCGCCGGCTGCGCGTTCGGCTTCCTCTACAGCCAGACCGGCGAGTCGATCATCCGGTCGGTGGGCATGTCGCTGGCGGTCGCGGCGGTCACGTTCGTCGTGTTCTTCTACCGCTATTACACGCACGAGGACGCGGTCGGACATCGCATCCGATGAACCCCGAGGGGGCTCATCGGGTGTGCGTGGGCCCCTGCCGGGGCCCACGCACTCCCCTGTGTTTCCCTCCACTGGTCCCAGGACCAGGAAACACCCGTTCGGGTGAACCCTCCACCGGAGAGCGGAATCGCCAGTTCCGCCAGGTGGCACGGCTGTTCGGCTCGATTTTTCGCCCGAATGGACGCACTCCGTCCGCACCCCGGTCGCACGGACGGCCCGCGGGCCGTTGCCTGGAAGCGTGCCCCCACGCCTCAGGAGCGCCCTGTCGGCCGTGCTCATCACCCTGTCCTGCCTGCTCGTGCCGTTCGGCGCGGTGGCGGCCTGGGCGGCGTACACGCTGACCGACACGGGCCGGTACGTCACCACGATGGCGCCGCTCGCCGCCGACCCGGACGTGCGGGACGCCGTCGCGGAGTCCGTCGGGGACGACATCCTGCGCGAGGTGGACGCGCACCTGGACGTCCGGCCGGCGCGCGGCTCGGTGGGCCCGTTCGTACACGAGGCGGTGCGCTCCTTCACCCAGACCCGCGCCTTCCGGCTGGCCTGGGACACCGGCAACCGGGTCACGCACGACGCCGTCCTGCGCGCCCTGCGCGAGGAGGACGCCGACGAGAACGCGCCCGCGGGACCGGTGACGGTCGACCTCGCCCCCGTCACCGCCCAGGTCAAACAGCAGCTCACGCAGGACCACGTACCGCTCGCCGCGCGCATCCCGGTGGAGCACACCGCGGTGCCGATACTGCGGGCGGGCGAACTGACCCGGCTACGGAAGGGGTTCCACGTGCTCGAAGTCGCCGGATTCTGGCTGCCGGTGGCGGCCGTCGCGTTCGCCGTCACCGGGATCGCCCTCGCCGTACGCCGTCGCCGCGCCGTCATGGCGACCGCGCTGGGCACGGCCCTGGGCGGCGCCCTGCTCGCCCTCGCCGTCGCCGTCGGCCGGGGCCTCACCCTCGCCGACCTGCCCGCCGGCACACCGCACGCGGCCGCGGGCGCCGTCTACGACACCCTCACCGCCACCCTGCGCACTGTCTCCTGGCTGCTGCTGGGCCTCGGCCTCCTGGTCGCCCTGATCACCCGGCTCCTGCGCGTCCCCCGCCTGTCCCGCCCACCACGCCTGTCCCGCCTACCGCGCCTGCTGCACCTCCCGCGCCTCCCGCACTTGTCGCGCCTCCCGCGCCCCGTGCGACGCCGGCGAGAATCCGCAGCGCCCGCGCCAACTCCGGCTCCGGAACCGACGCGAGCCCGAGTCTGACCGCGTCCGGGGTACGGCTCGGGTCGACCGAGAAGGCCGTGCCCGGGGTGACCGCGATCCCGTGCGCCCGTGCCGCGGCCGTGAAGGTGTCCGCCCGCCACGGCGCGGGCAGCCGCCACCAGGCGAAATAGGCGGCCGGGTCGGACCGTACGTCGAACCCGGCCAGCTCCTCGGCGACCAGCCGCTGCCGCCGCCCGGCGTCCACCCGCTTCGCCTCGACCAGCCGCGCCACGGTCCCGTCCCCGATCCAGCGCACGGCCGCCTCCAGCGCGAACGCGCTCGCACCCCACCCCCCGGACCGCACGGCCCGCGCCACCGCCTCCGTCCGGTCGGCCGGTACGGCGACGAAACCGACGGTGAGCCCCGGCGCCACCCGCTTGGACAGCCCGTCCACGACATGGACGAAGCCGGGCGCGAGCACGGCGAGCGGCGGCGGGCCACCGGGGTGCAGGAAGGACCAGATCCGGTCCTCCACGACCGGTATCCCCAGCCTGTGGACGACACCGGCCAGCTCCGCCCGCCGCTCGGCGTCCAGGGTCAGCGAGGTCGGATTGTGCAGGGTCGGCTGGAGGTAGAGCGCGGACAGGGGAGCGCTGCGGTGGGCGGCGGCGAGCGCGTCGGGCAGCGGTCCGCGTTCGTCGCACGCGAGCGTGACGAGGGTGCCGCCGAGCCGCGCGGATATCTCCCTGACCAGCGGATACGTGAGCGGCTCGACCCCGATCCGGCCGCCGGGACGGACGAGGGAGGCGAGGGTGGCGGCGATGGCCTGGCGGGCGTTGCCGGTGAACAGGATCCCCTCCGCGCGGGCCGGCCGGTCGTCGCCACCGGCCCACAGCAGCCCCGCGACCGCCTCCCGGGCATCCGCGGTACCGGCCGCGGCGGCCGGCCGGCGCAGCGCCTCGGCCAGCACGTCCGGCCGCAGCAACGGCGCGAGGGCGGGGGCGAGCAGCTCCGACTGCCCTGGTACGGAGGGGTAGTTCAGCTCCAGATTCACCGCTGCGGCACCACCCCTGTCGGCCCCGTCGGGCCTGTCGGCCCTGTCACCCTCGCCGACCGCCCCGGACCCTCCGCCCGCACCGTCCGCCTCCGTCAACGCGCGCCCCGGTTGCGCGTCCGGCTCCGTGGCCCGTACGAACGTGCCGCGCCCGACCTCGCCCACCACAAGACCCCGGCGCACGAGTTCGCCGTACACCCGCCCCGCCGTCGAGGCGGCGATCCCGTGCCGTCGCGCGAACGCCCGCTGCGGCGGCAGCCGTTGCCCCGGTCGCAGCCGCCCCCGGGAGATGTCGGCGGCTATCCGGTCGGCGATCCGCCGATAGTCCTGCTCCACAACTCCCCCTGACCCCGGACACTTTGGATTGCACCGAGGGCAAAGATTTTATTGCACCGAGAAGTTGGCACTGCCTAGGGTCGGCCCTATGCCACCCTTCCTCGCATACGACGACAAAGGCCCCAAACCAACAACCGAAACCACAACCGCAACCGCAACCGGGCGCCTCCCCCTGGTCCTCGTCCACGGCCACCCCTTCGACCGCACGATGTGGTCCCCGCAGATCGCCGCGTTCCGCACCGAACGCCGGGTCGTCGCCCCCGACCTGCGCGGCTACGGCGCCTCCCCGGTGACCGACGGCGCCGTCCCGCTCTCCCGGCACGCACAGGACATCGAGGAACTCCTGAACGCCCTCGCCGTGGACTCCTTCGTCCTCGCCGGTCTGTCCATGGGCGGCCAGATCGCCATGGAGTGCTACGACCGCTTCGGCGACCGCGTCCGGGGACTGGTCCTCGCCGACACCTTCCCCGACCCCGAGACCCCCGAGGGCCGGCGGAACAGGCGGGCCATGGCCGGCCGGCTGCTCGCCGAGGGCATGCGCGGCTACGCCGACGAGGTCCTGGAGAAGATGGTCGCGCCGTACGCGGACCCCGAGGTCAAGGCCCAGGTGCACCGCATGATGACGGCCACCTCCCCGCGGGGCGCCGCCGCCTCCCTGCGCGGCCGTGCCGAACGCCCCGACTACCGCCCGCTGCTGGCGAGGGTCACGGCGCCGGTCCTCGTCGTGGTCGGCGCCGACGACACGTACACCCCGGTGCCGGACGCCGAAGCCATGCACCGGGCGCTTCCCGGCTCCCGCCTGCACGTCGTCGAGCGGGCCGCCCACATGCCGAACCTGGAACGGCCCGAGGAGTTCAACAAGGTCCTCGGCGAGTTCCTGACGGCGGTCGACCTGCTCCCAAGCTGACGATCTTGGCGCCAGGGTGGCGATAATGGGCGCATGTCCCGAGAGTTCCCCGTCAGCCTCGCCCCGCCCGACTGGCTGGTCAGGAACCTCCGACCGCAGCGGGCGCCCGTGAACCGGGCAGCCGTGGCCCGCGCCGCCGTGGCACTCTCCCTGCCGCTGGCGATCGGACTCGCGGCCGGCAAGCCCGTGTACGGCGCGCTCGCCGCCATGGGCGCCCTGAACGGCGTCATCGGCGACACCGCCGACGCCTACCGCATACGCGTCATCACCATCGCCGTCCCGCAGGTCGCCGGCGCCGTCGGAGTCGTCCTCGGCGGGTTGGCGTACGGGCAGGGCTGGTACGGCGTCGCCATCGTCACCGGCGTCGCGCTGCTGTCCGGGATGATCTCGACGATCGGCACGGTGGCCTCCGCGGCGGGGCTGCTGCTCCTGCTCAACTGCGTCGTGGGCGCGGGCCTCCCGCTGCCCCACCCCTGGTGGGTGCCACCGGCCCTGATGACCGGCGGCGGCCTGCTGGTGCTGCTGATGGCCCTGCTGGCCTGGCCGCTGCGGGCCGGGGTGCCCGAGCGGGCCTCGGTCGCGGGCGCGTACCGCGCGGTGGCGGACCTGCTCGCCGCCTGCGGGGACCAGGACCGGTACGTCACCACCCGTTTCGACGTCACCCGGTCCCTGAACCAGTCGTACGACCTCATCCTCGGCCACCGCGCGCACCACCACGGCCGCAGCCGCCAACTGACGCGGATGCTGGCCCAGTTGAACGCGATCACTCCGGTCGTCGAGGCGGCGCCGGCCGTCCACCTCGCCGGACTGCCGCTGCCCCCGGAGGTCCCGGAGTCCGTCCGCCGCATCGCCGACGCCATCGAGTCCGGCAGGACCGGCCCGGTGCCGCTCCCGCTCCTCCCGACCCCCACCACCGAGACGGCCCGCGCCGTCGACCACGCCCTGCGGCACGCCGCCGAGGTCGCCGGCGCCCCCGAGATCGACCCGCGCGGCATCGACGACCGCCTCGGCCGCCCCGCCGCCCTCGGCATCCGCACCACCCGCGCCACCCGCGACGTCCTGCTGGCCCCCAACTCCTGGCGCTACGGACTGCGCCTGGCCCTGTGCATCGGCATCGCGCAGGCGACGGTGTCCCTCTTCCCGGTCCCGCGCTCCTACTGGGTGGCCCTGACCATCACCTTCGTCCTCAAGCCCGATTTCGGCTCGGTCTTCTCCCGGGCGCTGCTGCGCGCGCTGGGCACGGTGGCGGGCCTGGTCCTGGCGGCGGCGGTGCTGGCGGAGGTGCCGGGCGGCTGGTGGATCGTCCCCACGCTCATGGTGCTGGGGGCGCTCATCCCGGCCCTGACCCCCCGGGGCTACGGCTTCCAGACGGCGGCCATCACCCCGGTGATCCTCCTTCTCTCGGACCTCCTCAACCACCAGGGCACCGCCCTGCTCCTCCCCCGCCTCCTCGACTCCTTGATGGGCTGCGTGATCGCGCTCGTCGTGGGCTACCTCCTGTGGCCGGAGAGCTGGCGCACGCGGGTGGGCGACCAGTTGGCGGACGCGGTGGCCGACACCGCCGCCTACGTCGAGGCGGCCTTCGGCCCCGGCACCGAGCAGGCGGCTCGCGCCCGTATGCGCCGCCGTCTCTACCGCGATCTGTCCACCATCCGGACGGAATTCCAGCGGGCCCTGACCGAACCCCCGCCCACCGGGCGCCGCGCGGCAGCCTGGTGGCCCCTGGTCGTCGCCGTGGAACGCATCGTCGACGCGACGACCGCGGCCCGGGTCCGCGTCCGCCACGGAGCGCAGCCGCCCTCACCGGCCGAGGTCCGCCATGTGGCCCTCCAACTGCGGGAACTCTCCGAGGGCGTCCGGCACGCAGACACCCTCACGGCGGTCGCGACCCATCTGACCGGACCCTCGGGCAGCGTCCTCGAACCCCTGCGCCAGGAGGTCGCCGCCGCGCGGGCGATCGCGACACCGCGCTGACCGCTCCGAGGGCGCGACCGAATCGCAATACAGGGCAGCTAACCTTACGTGTCCGTCCTGGCCAGTGATTGACGGCATCAGCTCACGCGAAGGGTTTGCGCTCATGGGCATTCTCACTCTCCTGCGGAACGCATTCGGCAGAGGGCGCAAGTCGCGCACCGCCGAAGCAGAGAGTGCGGGCCAACAACCCTCACAGAACACCGCCACCCCCCAACTCCCCGACCCCCGCACCGAAGACCCGGCCCTCCAGGAACACGACCTGGTCACCGCCGCCTTCGACAACATCACCGTCCCCCGCCAATCCACCCCGGTGACTGGGCCGGAGGCGGTGCCCGAGGTCAAGGTGGCAACTGAGACCGAGGCGGTGACCGAGGCCGAGGGCAAGGTGGCAGCTGAGACGGAGCCTGCAGCCGGAAAGAACCCTGCGGCGAAGCCGGAACCGGTGCCTGAGGCCGAGGCCGAGCCGGTGGCCGAGGAGGAGCCGACGGCTCAGGTCGAGGCAGA
>NZ_JBICZA010000033.1:0-93662 GCF_043201585.1 Streptomyces sp. NPDC048297 | reverse complement strand
AGCCGGAGACCGAGCCAGAGCTGGTGGCGAAGGCCGAGCCCGAGCCGACGGTTGAGGCCGAGGCCGAGCCGGTGGCCGAGGAGGAGCCGACGGCTCAGGTCGAGGCAGAGCCGGAGACCGAGCCAGAGCTGGTGGCGAAGGCCGAGCCCGAGCCGACGGTTGAGGCCGAGGCCGAGCCGGTGGCCAAGGAGGAGCCGACGGCTGAAGCCGAGGCCGAGGCCGACTCCGGCGCGCCCCTGACGGCTGAGGCCGAGCAGGAGACGGAGCCCGCGGCTGAGACCGAGCTGGTGGCCGAAACCGAGCCCGAAGCCGAGACGAAGCCCGAAGCAGAGGTGGAGCCGGCAGCCGAGCCCGAAGCTGAGGCCGAGGCGAAGTCGGAAGTAGAGGTTGAGGCGACGGCTGCAGCCGAGGCCAAGCCTGAGCCGCTGACCGAGCCCGAGCTGACGGTTGAGACCGAGGCCACGGTTGAGCCCGAGGCCGAGCCCGAAGCCACGGTGGAGCCTGCGGCTGAGCCGGTGGCCGAGGTCGAGCCTGAGCCGCAGCCGGTGGCGGAGGCTGAGGCGGAGCCAGTGGCTGAGGTGGAGCCGGAGGCAACCACCACCGCAGCAGACGCACCCGCACCCGCCGACGGCGAGGACACCCCACAGGGGCCACCCGCACCCGACAACGAAACCCGCACGGGTGGTGCGGGTGGGAACGAACCCGCCGAAGGCGAAGCCGAGGCGGAAACCGAACCCGCGGCCGACCCGGAGGCCGAGGCGGAGCCGGAGGCCAAGGCCGAGCCGGAGGCCAAGGCCGAGGCGGAGCCGGAGGCCAAGGCCGAGCCGGAGGCCGCGCCGGAGCCGGAGGCAACCACCACCGCAGCAGACGCACCCGCACCCGCCGACGGCGAGCACACCCCACAGGGGCCACCCACACCCGACAACGAAACCCGCACGGGTGGTGCGGGTGGGAACGAACCCGCCGAAGGCGAAGCCGAGGCGGAAACGGCAACCCCGGCGGAGCCAACCGCACCGGACAACAAAACCCTCCTCACCTCCCAAACCCCCTCCCTCACCACCGCCTACAACGCCGCCACCACCACCCTCACCAAAACCAACCTCACCGGCACCCGAGCAAAGCTCTACCTCGTGCTGGACCGCTCCGCGAGCATGCGCCCGTACTACAAGGACGGCTCCGCCCAGGCCCTCGCCGACCAGACCCTCGCCCTCGCGGCCCACCTCGACCCCGAGGCCACGGTCCACGTCGTCTTCTTCTCCACGGAAGTGGACGGCACCACCGACCTCACCCTGACCGCGGACCACGAGACCCGTATCGACGACGTGCACGCGAGCCTCGGCCGCATGGGCCGTACCAGCTATCACGCCGCCGTCGAAGCCGTCCTCGCGCACCACGAGAAGTCCGCCGACACCACCCCCGCCCTGGTGATCTTCCAGACGGACGGCGCCCCGGACGCGAAGACCCCCGCCACCCAGTCCCTCACCGAGGCCGCGAAGAACCACCCCAACGTGTTCTTCTCCTTCGTCGCCTTCGGTGAGCACGACAACAAGGCCTTCGACTACCTCCGCAAGCTGAAGACCGGCAACACGTCCTTCTTCCACGCGGGCCCGGCCCCCCGCGAGCTGACGGACACGGAACTGTACGAAGGCGTCCTGGCCACCTGGCGCCCGTAACCACCCCAAACCACCACATACCCTCAGTAACCGTGCCGCCCGCATCCCACCCCCTAAAACGGGAAGCGGGCGGCATACACATGTCGGCTACGATTTCAAGGTTCGTACCCTCCGCGACCTGGGAGCAGCCCCCGATGGCTCGACACCTCATCACCAGCGCCCTTCCGTACATCAACGGGATCAAGCACCTGGGCAACATGGTGGGGTCCATGCTCCCGGCGGACGTGTACTCCCGGTACCTCCGCCAGCGCGGCGAGGACGTCCTCTACATCTGCGCCACCGACGAGCACGGCACCCCCGCCGAGCTGGCCGCCAAGGAGCAGGGCCTCCCGGTCGCCGAGTTCTGCGCACAGGCGCACGACGCGCAGAAGGCGGTCTACGACGGCTTCGCGCTGGCCTTCGACTACTTCGGCCGCAGTTCGAGCGCCGAGAACCGCGAGATCACCCAGCACTTCGCCCGCAAGCTGAACGAGAACGGCTTCATCGAGGAGCGGTCGATCCGCCAGGTCTACTCGCCCGTCGACGGCCGTTTCCTGCCGGACCGCTACGTGGAGGGCACCTGCCCGCACTGCGGCTACGACAAGGCCCGCGGCGACCAGTGCGAGAACTGCACCCGCGTCCTCGACCCGACCGACCTGATCAACCCGCGCAGCGCGATCTCCGGTTCCACGGACCTGGAGATCCGCGAGACCAAGCACCTCTTCCTGCTGCAGTCGAAGCTGGAGAACGAGGTCCGCGAGTGGGTCGCCCGGCACGACAAGGAGTGGCCGCAGCTGGCCTCCTCCATCGCGCACAAGTGGCTGACCGAGGGCCTGCACGACCGCGCGATCACCCGTGACCTGGACTGGGGCGTTCCCGTCCCGGCGGACACCTGGCCGGAGCTGGCGGCCGAGGGCAAGGTCTTCTACGTCTGGTTCGACGCCCCGATCGAGTACATCGGCGCGACGAAGGAGTGGGCGGACCAGGACCCGTCGACGCGTGACTGGAAGTCGTGGTGGTACGACGTCGACACCGACGTCCGCTACACGGAGTTCATGGCGAAGGACAACGTCCCCTTCCACACCGTGATGTTCCCGGCCACCGAGCTGGGCGTGCGCGAGCCGTGGAAGAAGGTCGACTACGTGAAGGCCTTCAACTGGCTGACGTACTACGGCGGCAAGTTCTCCACCAGCCAGAAGCGGGGCGTCTTCACCGACCAGGCCCTGGAGATCCTCCCGGCCGACTACTGGCGCTACTTCCTGATCGCCAACGCGCCCGAGTCGGACGACTCCTCCTTCACCTGGGAGCACTTCACGGCCACGGTGAACAAGGACCTCGCGGACACCCTCGGCAACTTCGTCAACCGTGTCCTGTCCTTCTCCCGCAAGCGCTTCGGCGACGACGTGCCCGCGGGCGGCGAGCCGGGTGAGGCGGAGGCACGTCTCGGCGAGGAGATCGCGAAGCTCCTCGGCGAGTACGAGTCGCAGATGGAGGCGCTCCAGTTCCGCAAGGCGGCGGCTGCCCTGCGCGCCCTGTGGTCGGCCGGCAACTCCTACCTGGAGGAGAAGGCCCCCTGGCTGGAGATCAAGACCGACAAGGACGGCGCCGCCCTCACGCTGCGCACGGCGATGAACCTCATCCACCTCTACTCGGTGGTCTCCGAGCCCTTCATCCCGGCGTCGGCGAAGACCATGCGCGAGGCGTTCGCCCTGGCCGACGACACGGCGACCTGGGTCACCGCCGACGAGGCGAAGGCACTGACCTCCGTCCCCGCCGGCACCCCCTTCACCGTGCCCCCGGTCCTGTTCGCCAAGCTCACGGACGAGGACCTGGAAACCTACAAAGAGCGCTTCGGCGGCGAGCCGTCGTAACCCGCCACCGCACCCGACACCCCGAGCCCGGTGCGAACCCGGCGCGGGGCGCGCGCGTGTGGGCCCTGTTCTCGTATAGCTACGGCGACCGGACATGTAGCTGTGGGTAGCCATCGGGCAACGTTCTTGATCTTCCTGCCCGGCCTTCATCGCCCGTCGCAACGATGTGGTGATCACATCAACCGGGTGCGGGAGTACGGGTGCGGGAGTACGGGTGCGGGAGTACGGGTGCGGCAGGACTGGGAGCCGGAGGACCTGATCGGGGTCTGGACGCTACTCGAAGACGACATGAAGAGGCTGCGGAACAAATCCGGCGCGAACCGGCTGGGCTTCGCGTTGTTGCTGAAGTTCTTCGAGGTGGAGGCCCGGTTCCCGGAGTCCGCCAGGAGATGCCCGTCGCGGCGGTTGAGTACTTGGCCCAGCAGGTGAAGGTGCCGTTTGAGGCGTGGGCGGCCTATGACTGGCAGGGTAGGGCGATCCAGCGGCACCGGGGCGAGATCCGGGCTGCGTACGGGTTCCGCGCGAGCACCGAGGAGGACCAGGAGCGGTTGGCCCAGTGGCTGGCCGCGGAGTTGTGTCCGGTGGAGCTGTCGCGGGAGCGGTTGGCGGCGGTAGTGGCTCGGTGCCGCAATGACCAAATCGAGCCGCCGGCGCCGAAGCAGGTCGGGCGGCTGGTGGGCAAGGCGGTCAAGGACTTCGAGGCGCAGTTCTGCCGGGGCACGCTGGACCGGCTCGGCCATGCGACCCGCTCGCGGCTGGAGGACCTGGTTGCGAGCGGTGACGGGAACGGCGAGGGAGCCGATGGTGACGGCGCCGTGGCCGGTGGCGGCGCTCGCATCTCACCGAGTTGAAGACGGACCCGGGGGCGCCGGGGCTGGAGAGCCTGGCTGGCGGAGGTGAACAAGCTCCAGGGGTGCGGCGGCTGAGGGAGATCTGGGTGGTGGGGGCGAACCGGTGCGCTGCGGCACTGCACCGACATGGAGGTGGACCGGCAGTACACCGACACGCACGGCGCCTCGATCGTCGGGTTCGCCTTCGCCTGCATGCTCGACTTCAGGCTGATGCCGAGGCTGAAGAACATCGGCTCGGCGAAGCTGTACCGGCCGGCGGCCGCGGAGGACGAGGTGTTTGGGGTGCGGAGGGCGAGGATGGCCACGTCGTCGTGGCCGTCTCGCGTCCCAGCGGCGGACGGTTACCGGACCGTCAACTCCAACCGACGACTCACGGATCCAGCAGAAGAGCCAATATTTCGAGACTATTTCGGAGTGCCCGCTCAATCATTCACCTTTCAATGTCTTCCTTGGTGTGCAGCTTGGGCGCCTGATCGAGAATCATGAAATGCTCCGGATCCCTTTCGAGCTGCCCGTCGACTCCATGGCGGAATCGAACTCTTTACCGCAGTGCGTGAGCAAGGAATGCTTCGGGGTGCAGAGGGAGCCGTCACGGCCGGGGCCCCTCAGTGACCTCTTGCGCCGCTCCGGAAATCTCGCCGACATGGAGGCCCAACTGGCACTGACGCCACAAAAATGATGGTCGCTGCGGTATTCGAAGATCTCGCCGCAGGCCAGGGACGCACGCCGCCTCATGACCTTGCCGGTACCGATACATATCCGGGACGCGATCCAAAGGTGATCCCACACCTGTCACTTCCATTTCCGGAGCACCTCCCGGCCCACCACTTGAAGAGCGCCGGTGCAATACCACCGCGCGCACATTCCCACACCTCCTCCTTGCGCCGGTTGTACGTTTTTTCTTACCGAAGGCATATTCCGCCAGCGGTTATCGCCGTTGAGAGGAACGGGCATGACGAGCCATCATAAAACCGAAGTCGAACTCGAAGACCTGCTCCACCAGGCGCTGGACGCCACCGGTGAGGGAGCGCGTTGGACCACCGACGCGGACGAGATGTGGTGCCGGCTGACCCCCTTGTCGGCGGCGCAGAACCAGCAGGGCTGGAAGCTGCACGTGTCGGCGACCGCCGCCTCCGCGCCCGCGGTGCTCGTGAAGTCCCTGGACGTGCTGCTGCGCGACGAGTCGGTGTTCAAGTTCGCCCGGTCCCTGGACCAGGTGGGCGCCCTCAACTCCCGCGCCACACCACGCGGAAGCTCGGGCAAGTTCATCACCGTCTACCCGCGCTCCGACGCCGACGCTGCCCGACTGGCCCTGCTGCTGCACGAGGCCACGCAGGGGCTGGCCGGCCCGCGCATCCTGTCGGACCAGCCCTACGCCCTGAACAGCCTCGTCCACTACCGCTACGGCGCGTTCGTCGGTCGGCGAAAGCTGTCGGACGAGGGGCTCCTGGTCTGGTTCATCGAGGACCCCGACGGCAATCCGGTGGAGGACAAGCGCACCGGTCAGTACACGCCACCCGCCTGGGTCGTCAGCCCCTTCCCCGCATCGGTACCCGTGCCCCGCGCGGGCAAGAAGCCCGCCGGGCCGGTGCTGCTGGGAGACCGCTTTTCGGTACGGGAGGCGATCCGCCACACGAACAAGGGGGGCGTCTACCGGGGCACGGACGCCACCACCGGCGCACCCGTGATCATCAAAGAGGCCAGACCCCACGTGGAGGCGGACGCGTCCGGCAGCGACGTACGCGACTGGCTGCGCGCCGAAGCCAGGGCACTGGAGAACCTCGGCGGCACCGGACTGGCGCCCGAACTCCTCGCAGTCTTCGAGCACGGCAGCCACCTCTTTCTCGCCCAGGAGGAGATACCGGGGATACCGCTGCGCAACTGGGTGGCCGAGCGCTTCCGCGACGCCGGGAGCGAACGCTACGGAGACGAGGCCCTGGCCCAGGCCGCCCGCCTGGTGGACCTCGTGGCCGCGGCCCACGCCCACGGCTGCGTCCTGCGGGACTTCACCCCCGGCAACATCATGGTCCGGCCGGACGGTGAACTGCGCCTCATCGACCTGGAACTCGCCGTCCTTGAGGACGACGCGGCCCTGCCGACGACGGTCGGGACCCCCGGATTCAGCGCCCCCGAGCGGCTGTTGAACGCGCCGGTCGCCGCCACGGCTGACTACTACAGCCTCGGCGCCACGGTGTGCTTCGTCCTCGCGGGCAAGGTGCCCCAGCTCCTGCCCGAGGAGCCCCCCGACGAGCCCGCGCAACAGCGGCTCGCCGCATGGCTGAGCTCCTGCGCCGCCACGCTCTCCCTGCCCGACGGCCTGCCCGAAATGATCCTGGGGCTGATGAAGGACGATCCGGCCGAGCGCTGGGACCCGGCCAGGGCCCGCGCGGCCCTCAGCCGTACGGACGGCACGGCGGCCCCGCGACGCGGGCCGGCCGCCGCACCGGCACACCGGCGGCCCCGGAGCGACACGACATCGGCAGCGGTGGCGGCCGTCGTGGACCACCTCGTCGATTCCATGACCCCGAAGGACGAGCGACGGCTGTGGCCCGTCTCGACCATGGCGGGGGAGACCGACCCCTGCACCGTCCAACAGGGCGCGGCCGGCGTCCTCGCCGTCCTGACCCGGTACTTCGAGCACACCGGCGACCCCCGGCTGCCCGAGGTCATCTCCACGGCGGGGAACTGGACCGCGGCCCGTACCGACACCCGCTCCACGCGCCCCGGCCTGCACTTCGGCGGCCGCGGTACCGCCTGGGCGCTGTACGAGGCGGGCCGGGCCGTCGGCGACCGGGCCCTGATGGACCACGCCCTGGCCCTGGCCCTCGCCCCGCAGGAGTCGACCCCCCATCACGACATCACCCACGGGAGCGCGGGCAGCGGCCTGGCCGCCGCCCACCTGTGGCAGCGCACCGGTGATCCGCGCCTCGCAGAACTCGTCGTCAACGCCGCCGACCGGCTGACCGCCGCCGCGCGGCGCGAGAGCGGCGGCATCAGCTGGCCGGTGCCGGGGGAAGCGGTCTCCCGGGAGGCCGGCAAACGCTACCTGGGCTTCGCCCACGGGACCTCGGGCATCGGATGCTTCCTCCTCGCCGCCGCGGCCGTGTCCGAGCGCCGGGAGTACCTGGACCTGGCCGTGGCCGCCGGTGAGGAACTGGTGGCGGCCGCCGTGACGGTCGGCGGAGCCGCCCAGTGGCCGGCCCAGGCCGGCGACGTGCCCACCGCCCCGTACTGGTGTCACGGCTCGGCCGGGATCGGCACCTTCCTGATACGGCTGTGGCAGACCACGGGCGACGACCGCTTCGGCGACCTCGCCCGGAGCGCCGCGCAGGCCGTCGTCGAGCGGGCCTCCCGCGCCCCGCTCACCCAGTGCCACGGGCTGGCGGGCAACGGCGACTTCCTCCTCGACCTGGCCGCGGCCACCGGCCGGCCCACCTACCGCGCCATGGCCGAGGACCTGGCTCGCCTCATCGTCGCCGAACGGGCCACCCGCCACGGCCACGTCGTCTTCCCCAACGAGTACGGGGACGTCTCGACGGGCTGGAGCGACGGATCCGCAGGAATCCTGGCGTTCCTCCTGCGGGTCCACCACACAGACTCCCGGCACTGGATGTTCCAGCAGCCGGGCTGAGCGGCAGGGCACCTGCCGCCATCCCACACAGAAGGAGAAAGTCATGGAGAACCACGACGTCGAACTGCTGGCTCACCTGCACGCCCTTCCGGAGACCGACCCGGTCGGCGCCGACGGAGCGGCGTTCGCCGCGACCTGTGAGTGCATCGGCCTGCTGACGCTCCTCAACACCGTCTGCGTCGGCATCAGCTGCGCCTGACCAGACAGTAGCCAGGCCCTTTCGCCTCCGGCACGGTCAGTGGCCGAACCCACGGCGGTTTCGTTGACGCGCTGACCCCGGTCCCCACCGGGTACACCACCCGTGCTCCGTCACGGGCACCCGACAGGGAAAGAGTCGCAAGGGCCCGATCAACCTCCGGCCGGCGGCTGCCATGGAGCAGCCGCCGACCGGATCCCAGGCAGACTCCCCGCAGACGAGGACCCGCCCATGCAGCCACACGCCGGTGACGCCGCCCCCGCCCGGGCGTCCCTCCTGGCCACCGCGCCCGCGGACCCGGACGCCACGCGGTCCGTGCCCGAACCGGCGTACGCCATCAGCACCCGCGGTCTGGTCAAGAGCTACCCGGGCCCGGACGGCACCACCACGCACGCGGTGCGCGGACTGGACCTCGACGTGCACCGTGGCGAGACCTTCGCCTTCCTCGGTCCCAACGGCGCCGGCAAGTCCACCACCATCGCCCTACTCTGCGCCCTGGCCCGCCCCACCGCCGGACACGCCACCGTGGCCGGTGCCGACGTACGCCGGCAACCCGACGCGGTACGACGACAGGTCGGCATCCTCTTCCAGCACAGCGCCCTCGACCCGGACCTCACGGCCGAACAGAACCTGCACATCCAGGCCCGCCTCTACGGGATGAGCCGCCGCCGGGCCCGCCGCCGCGCGACCGAGACGCTGGAAGCGGTCGCCCTCGCCGACCGCCGACGTTCCCTCGTACGCACCCTCTCCGGCGGCATGCGGCGACGCCTCGAACTGGCCCGGGGCCTGCTGCACGAGCCCCGGATCCTCTTCCTCGACGAGCCGACCGCCGGACTCGACCCCCACGCCCGGGCCCAGGCCTGGGAGCACCTGCGCGCCCTGCAGGACGGGCAGGGCACCACGCTCTTCGTCACCACCCACTACCTGGACGAGGCGGAGAACTGCGACCGCCTCGCCATCATCGACGCCGGCCGCCTGGTGGCACAGGGCACGCCCTTCGCGCTGAAGGCCGCGATTGGCGACGACCAGGTCGTGCTGCGCACCGGTGACGACCCGGCGGCCTGCCAGGTCGTGCGCCGGACCCTGCCGCCGGCCACCGTCACCACCCTGGACGCCGACGGCATCCGGCTGCGCGTGCCCGACGGCAGCGCGTGGATCCCGCGCCTGTGCGCCGCGTTGGAAGCCCACGGCATCCCCGTGCAGGCCGCCTCCGCCACCCCGCCCACCCTCGACGACGTCTTCTTCCACCACACCGGACGCAGCATCCACACCGCACGTCCCTACCCAGCCTCCGCCCCGGCCGCAGTCGCGCCGCGCCCGGCCCCGCAGACCGCCCAGGAGGGATCGTGACGACGCCCGCGCCGCCGAACACACCCGGTGCCGCTCCCGTTTCCCAGTACGCGCCCGAGACGGCGCCCCCGACCCGCCTGTGCGGGGAGCTGCGCGCCGTCCACGCACTGGTCCACCGCGATCTGCTGCGCCTGTCCTCCCAGCCCACGCACACCGCGCTCATGCTGATCCAGCCGGTGCTCTACCTCTTCATCCTCGGCGGGGGCCTGGCCGCGCTGATCCCCCGCGCGACGCTGGGCGTGGGCTACCAGGCCTACCTGTTCCCCGGCATGCTGATGATGACCGTGCAGACGCCGGCCATCACGGTCGGCATCCGCCTGATCACCGACCGGCAGAGCGGCTACCTGCGCGAACTGCTGATGGCTCCGGTACGCCGCTCCACCCTCCTGCTGGGAAACTGCGCCGGGGGCACGGCGGTCGCCGCCGTCCAGGGCGCCCTGCTGCTGGCCCTCGCCGGACCGGTGGGCCTGCCCTACGACCCGCTCCTCCTGGCCCTGCTGCTCGCCGGGATGATCCTGGTCTCCTTCACCATCACGGCGCTGTCCCTGGCCCTGGCCGTGAGCCTGGGCCGGCCCGAGATGTTCCACATGCTGCTCGGGCTGGTGATGATGCCGCTGCTGTTCCTGTCCGGCGGCTTCTTCCCGCTGGAGGGCCTGCCTGGCTGGGCCCGGGCGCTCGCCGCCGCCAACCCGCTCGCCTACGGAGTGGACCTGCTGCGGCGGAGCATTTCCCTCCGGGTGCCCAACCAGACGGCCGCGGCGGGCATCGAATGGTTCGGCCGGCCGCCCTCGCTGCCCCTCGAAACCGCGGCCCTCCTGCTGACCGGCGCCTTGGCCCTGCTGTGGGCCGCCCACCGCTTCAACCGCCCCGAATGATCCGCACCCGCCCACGAGCAAGGGGCAGAACTGCGCACACGGTCACTCTCACAAACATTCCTTTACGCGAGCAAGATCAATCATGGGGCGCCGGAACCCCACCGGCCCTGGATTCGTTCGCAGAACCCGTTCTCACTCAAGAGCAGGACGGACCCCCTTTCTGAGACTTGCGCGGTGCGAAAATCCCGGCTCGTGACGGACCCTCAGCAGCCTCCCCGACCGACTGGCCGGACGCGGACGACGTCGAACAGCATGCTTGTCCGCAGTGTGATGCCCAGCCCGGATCGCCGTGCCGCTCGCGCGGCGGCGCGGTCGCCTCCGCCTACCACACCCGCCGCTTCACCATGGTGCCCGGCTGAAGAAGGCGCTGCGCGTGCCGACCCCCGCCGACCGCGCCCCGGGGCGGCCGTGGCGGCCGGGCACCCAGTCTCCGGCGCCGATCAACCCGGACCTGCCGAGCGCGGACATCCGCGTCGGATACGCCCGCTGCTCGGCCCTCCGGCAGGAGCTCGACTCCCAGCTCGACGCGCTCGGCAAGCACGGCATCCCCAGGGACAAGATCTTCAGCGAGAAGATCAGCACCCGGGGCCGCGTACGGCCCGAGTCCGGGGAGGCCCTGCGAACGGCCCGGGAAGTCAAGGCGCACGCCCCGCACTGCCGGGTCATCTTCACCGTGTACGAGATGAAGCGGCTCGGCCGCGACGCCGCCGAGCTCACCGCGCTCGCCGACCACCTCACCGCCCACGGCCTGGTCCTGGAGATGCTCGCCGGGCCCCTGCCCGGCATCTACGACCCGACCGGCCCTGGGAAGCCGCTGTTTGCGTTCTTCGCGGCGATGACGGAGACCGAGCGGGAGAGCATCCGGGAGTGCACGCTGGAGGGGCTCGACATCGCGGCCCGCAAGGGCAAGCACGGTGGCCAGCCACCCGTCATCACCGACGACATGCTCCACACCGTGCTGCGGCGCAGGGCGAACGGCGAGTCCGTCGGGCAGATCCAGCCCTACCTGATCATCCCCACCGGCAAGCGCAAGGGGCGGAGCTCCTCGGTGGCCAGCGTCTACCGGGCGCTCGCCGAGCACGCCAAGCGCGAGGCGTATCCGGAGGCCGTCGAGCAGGCCCACGCCGACTTCGCCGCCATGAGCAACGAAACCGTCCCCGAACCCCGCACTCAAGCAGAGGCACTGAAGTCACGCTGAGCTACATGTCCCCTCGCCGTAGGTTTACGAGATCAGTGCCGTGTGCGGAGTCAGTCCCCCGCCGCGTACGCCACGAATTCCGTCCACGCCTCCGCCGCCAGGGCGAGACGGGGACCGGAGTCGCGGTACTTGGAGTCGCGGTACTTGGAGTCGCGGTACTTGGAGTCGCGGACGCTACCCGCACGCGCCGTCACAGTCACCGTACGCAACGACACCGTCACTCGGACCCTGCGGAAAAAACTTCCGGACTTCTGGCAGAGTCCCCATACCGTGAACCTCCCCGAACCCCACCACCGTCTTCTCGCGGACGTCGTGACGGCAGGCGGCCCGTACGGGCTGGTGCTCGCCGGCGGATATGCCCTCCAGGCGCACGGCCTGCTGCGGCGCCCGCACGCCAACCTCGATTTCGCCACCGAGAGTGGCGAGTCCATGGAGCGGACGGCGCGGGCCCTCGGCGCGGTGCTGGAGGCGCGGGGCCGGCAGGTGCGGGTCGCGGTGGTCACCGCGCTCACGGCACAGTTGACGGTCGTCGATCCGCCGAGCGGGGAGCCGTGCGAACTGGCCCTGCACAAGGAGGCGTTCTGGCAGCCCCCGCAGCTGACCGAGTACGGGCCCGCGCTGTCCCTGGAGGATGCCGTCGGCACCAAGATCCGGGCGTTGTACGACCGGGGCGCGGCCGTCGACCTGATCGACGCGCGGGCCGCCGCCGCCCGGTTCTCCCTGCCGGACCTGGAGGAGCTGGGCCGCCGGCACGCCCATGACCCCTTCGACCTGCCCACGCTCCAGTCCCGGCTGACCGGCACGGACTTCTACTCCGACGCGGACTTCACCCGGTACGGCCTGGACGACGCGGCGGTCACCGCCCTGCGGGCCTGGGCCCAGCACTGGTCCGACGACATCGCCGAGCGGCTGATGGAGGAGGGGGAGTCGCCCGACGAGGAGTCGCCCGAGGAGGAGACCCCCGACGACCAGTCGCCCGACGCGGGATCCCCCTGGTAAGAGAATGGCAAGGGGCTGGTAAAGTCCGCTCACTTGGGCGGGGGCAGGGGGCCCTCGTCGGGAGGGACTCTCACGTGGGCAGACATGCCCTGAGACGGGGCGGTCTGGCCGTCGCCGTCTCCGCGCTCTCGGTCGCCGTCGCGGCCGTCACCGTGGTCTCGGGGGGCGGCGAGCCCGCCCGCGCGGCCACCGCACCCACAGCGGGAACGACGGAGATCCTGCTGCAGGACCCGAACACGGAGACGACGCGTTCGGACCGCGTGCTCGCGGCCGGCGAGACCGGCTTCCTGCACCGCCGGGCCGGTGCGGCGGGGCTGCTCTGGACGGACTACGGGAACGGCGACACCACCACCGTCCTCACCCCGCCCGGCAACGCCGGCACGGGCCAGCCGTACCAGCCGACCACCACCAGCTGCTACGACCTCGGCTCCTCCTGCCCCTCGGGCATGTTCGGACAGGGCGCCGACACCGTCGCGCTCCCGCACCGGACGTACACCGAACCCGTGTCGCTGTGGACGCCCGGCGCGGCGGACGGCGGCACGCTGCGCACACTGGACA
This sequence comes from Streptomyces sp. NPDC048297, assembly GCF_043201585.1. Classification (NCBI taxonomy): domain Bacteria; kingdom Bacillati; phylum Actinomycetota; class Actinomycetes; order Kitasatosporales; family Streptomycetaceae; genus Streptomyces; species Streptomyces sp. NPDC048297. The sequence continues at coordinate 80,481 of NZ_JBICZA010000033.1, read as the reverse complement.
TGCCGCGGCTGGCCTACGTGGGCACGTTCGGCTCCACCGTCGTCGCGGCCGAGGAGAACACCAGCGTCGACGGCTCGCCGCAGCCCGGCACCGGGCTGGAACTGCTCGACCACGTCGACGGCCGGCAGCGCACCCGCGTGGTGACCGGGGGCCCGGCCGACAAGGCCTGGAAGACGGGCGTCACCTCCGTGCGCACCGGAGACGCCAAGGGCGCGCTGCTCGCGTACCGGGGCGCCGCCGACCCGGCCGGCGCCGCGACCTACGACATCCACTACCTGGACTTCGCCACCGCGGAACTCACCCAGGTCTTCTCCGGCGCCGGGAGCGGGCTGTCGCTCGTGCTGTCCGGTGACCGGATCGGCTGGTACACCCCGGCCGACGGCCTGCACCTCAGGTCCCGCGCGGACCTCGCCGCCGAGGAGACGGTCCCGGTGGCGGGCGGCAGCGGCACGGCCGGCGCCCCCGTGCTCGTCGGGAACCGGCTCGTCCTGGTGGCGAACCGGGGCCCCGTCACGGCCGTCTCGCTGACCGACGGCACCACCCAGACCCTGCTGACCCGCTCGTACGGCGATCCGGTCGCCGCCCCCGACGGCTCCGCCCTCGTCACCGGTGGCACGGGTGCCGCCGACTGGTGGGTGCACCGCGTCGTCCCGGGCGCCGACGGCTCCGCGCGGCTGGAGAAGGTCGCCAAGGTGCCGCCGTACGAGAACCCCAAGACGGGTCTCGCGCTCAGCCGGGGCAGCCTGCGCGTCGCGGAGAGCGACCCCGAGGTCAGCGCCACCATGGACGCCACGTCCGTGCGCACGCTGACGACCAACGGCACCACCACGCTCACCGCGTCCGCCGCCGTGGCCGGCGACAGGATCTCGGCCGTGTGCCCCTACCCGGACACCCCCTGCTCGGCGATGTGGGGCAACAAGGTCACCGCTCCCCGGGACGCCTACCTCGAAACGTTCTACGACGGCGACGAGGGCGGCACGGGTCTGCCGGACGCGGACCGGGTGGCCCGCGTCGGCGACGGCTCGGGCGTGCCCGACCTGAAGTTCGGCACCGAGAAGGGCGCGCTCGTCGACGTGTCCGACGACTACGCCGTCTACAACTCGGGCGGCGCCTCCCCGGCGCAGTACGTGGGCCACTTCGGCTACGGCCAGAAGCTGAAGCGCTCCGTGCGCGCCGCCGCCCTGAACGGCCCCGTCCTGTGGAGCGCCACCGGCACCGCCGGCCAGGTCACCTCCTACAGCCTCACCACGGACAAGACCCTCACCACGGTCACGGTCCCCGGCGCAGGCTGTGTGCCGACCGAGCTGCAGGCGGCGGGCCGCTGGCTGTACTGGGCCTGCGGCACGGCCTCGGCGGGCGTGTACGACACCAAGGCCGGCACGTCCGTCGCCGTCGCCCCCGGTGACGTGCTGCTCGGCGACGGCTTCACCGTCCGCCACGACCACGACGCCGACCAACTGGTCCTCACGAACGCGGCGACCGGCACCACCCGTGTGGTCGCCGCGAAGGTCCCGGACACCGGCCTGGCCGTCGACCGCCGCTACCGCTGGACGGTCGACGAGTACACGGGCCTGGTCGCCTGGTTCGACGCGTTCGAGCAGACGCACGTCGCCACCACGGGCGTGACCCCGTCCGCCCTGACCGCGTTCGAGTCGGACGCCGGCGGCTACGCCACCCCGGCCACCGCCGACTCCTGGACGGGTTCCTGGCTGCTGTCCCGCCCCGTCGGCTCCTGGTCGCTCACCTTCACCTCGGTGCAGAGCGGCGAGAAGGGCAAGGCCACCCGCACGGTCACCGGCGGTGCGAGCGCCGCCCGGGTCTCGGCGGGCTGGAACGGCAAGACCGCGAGCGGAGACCGCTTCCCCAACGGCCGGTTCACCTGGACCCTGAAGGCGACGGGCCTGGACACGTCCACCGCCACCACCGTGGCCACCGGTAGCGGCTTCCTCGACCACGGCGCACCGGTACGGCACGACCACGGGGGCTCCGGCGGCCCGGACGGCGTCGGTGACCTGCTGACCCTCAACTCCTCCGGCGCGCTGACCTTCCAGATCGGCACGGGCACCGGGACGTTCTCCAGCAAGGTCAGCGGCAGCGGCTGGGCGACCAGTGTCAAGGCCGTCCCGGTCGGCGACCTGAGCGGGGACCGCTGCAACGACGTCCTCGTGCGCTACAGCAGCGGGGCCCTGCGCCTGTACAAGCCGGGCTGCGGCGCCGCGCTCAAGCCGACGACGTCGTACACCACGCTGGCGACCAGCGGCTGGACCCAGTACGACGTGCTGACCTCGCCCGGCGACATCAGCGGCGACGGCCGGCCCGACCTGATCGCCCGCAACGCCTCCACCGGGACGGTGTACCTGTACAAGGGCACCAGCACCGGGAAGCTGGCCGCGCGCGTGAAGCTGTACGACAACTGGAAGGGCTACAAGAAGATCGTCGGCACCGGTGACCTCGACGGTGACGGCATCGGCGACCTGATCGCCCAGGACAGCGCGAACACCCTGTACCGCTACAACGGCACCGGCAAGGGCACGTTCGGCGCCCGCGCCAAGGTGTTCGGCAACTGGGGCGGCTCGTACAACGCGGTCGTCGGCGTCGGCGACCTCAACCGCGACGGCAAGGCCGACATCGTCGTCCGGGACACCGCGGGCAAGCTGTACCGCAACTACGGTGACGGGAAGGGGTCGTTCGGATCCCGCACCCAGATCGCCACCGGCTGGCAGGGCTACAAGGCCCTGTCCTGACAGCCCACCGGGACTGGCCGTCCCGGAAACCGCGAAGGGGCCCGGAACCGAGATCGGCCGAGATCGGTTCCGGGCCCCTTCGCGATCAGAACGCCTCGGGCCTACTTCGGCTGCGGCTTGCGGATGGTCAGGCTCAGCTCGCGCAGACGGGACTCGTCCAGCTCGGTGGGCGCGCCCATCATCAGGTCCTGGGCGTTGCCGTTGAGCGGGAAGGCGATCGTCTCGCGGATGTTGGGCTCGTCCGCGAGGAGCATGACGATGCGGTCCACGCCCGGGGCGATGCCGCCGTGCGGCGGGGCGCCGAAGCGGAACGCGCGGAGCATGCCCGCGAACTTGTCCTCGACCGTGTCACGGTCGTAGCCCGCGATCTCGAAGGCCTTGAGCATGATCTCCGGCTCGTGGTTCCGGATCGCGCCGGAGGACAGCTCGACGCCGTTGCAGACGATGTCGTACTGCCAGCCCAGGATGTCCAGCGGGTCCTGGTTCTCCAGGGCCTCCAGGCCGCCCTGCGGCATCGAGAACGGGTTGTGGGAGAAGTCGATCCCACCCGTCTCCTCGTCCTTCTCGTACATCGGGAAGTCGACGATCCAGCAGAACCGGAAGACGCCCTCCTCGAAGTGGCCAGCCCGCTTGGCGGCCTCGACGCGCACGGCGCCCATGATCTTCGAGACGTCGTCGAACTCGCCGGCGCCGAAGAACACCGCGTGGCCGGGGGCCAGGGAGAGGCGCTTGGTCAGCTCGGCGACGTTGTCCTCGGTGAGGAACTTCGCGATCGGGCCGGTCAGCGAGCCGTCCTCGCCGACGCGGACCCAGGCCAGGCCCTGCGCGCCCTGCGTGACCGCGAACTCACCGAGCTGGTCGAAGAACTTGCGCGGCTGGGAGGAGACGTCCGGCACCGGCAGGGCACGCACGTGCTTGCCGGCGAAGGCCTTGAACTCCGAGCCCTCGAAGATGTCGGTGATGTCGGCCAGTTCCAGCTTGGCGCGCAGGTCCGGCTTGTCGGAGCCGTACTTGAGCATCGCCTCGCGGAACGGGATGCGCGGGAACGGGGAGGTGACGTGGCGACCGCCGCCGAACTCCTCGAACAGCTCGGTCATGAGCTTCTCGACCGGCTGGAAGATGTCCTCCTGCTCGACGAAGGACATCTCGATGTCGAGCTGGTAGAACTCGCCCGGCGACCGGTCCGCGCGGGCGTCCTCGTCGCGGAAGCAGGGCGCGATCTGGAAGTAGCGGTCGAACCCGGAGATCATCAGCAGCTGCTTGAACTGCTGCGGAGCCTGCGGCAGGGCGTAGAACCGGCCCGGGTGCACACGGGAGGGGACCACGTAGTCGCGGGCGCCCTCGGGGGAGGTGGCGGACAGGATCGGCGTCGCCATCTCGTTGAAGCCCATCGCGGACATCTTGTGACGCATGGCCGAGATGACCGCCGTACGCAGCATGATGTTGCGGTGCATGCGCTCGCGGCGCAGGTCCAGGAAGCGGTACTCCAGGCGCCGCTCCTCGTTCACGCCGTCCTCGGCGTTGATCGTGAAGGGCAGCGGGGCGGCCTCGCCCAGCACCTCGACCTCGGAGACCTCGATCTCGATCTCGCCAGTGGGCAGCTCGGGGTTGATGTTCTCGGCGCCACGGGAGACGACCTGGCCGTCGACGCGGACGACGGTCTCCTTGGAGAGCTTGTCCAGCGTCTCGTAGGCGGTCGTGCCGGGGCGGGCGACGAGCTGCGTGATGCCGTGGTGGTCGCGCAGATCGATGAAGAGGATGCCGCCCAGGTCGCGCCGATTGTGCAGCCAGCCACTCAGCCGGACGTCGGTGCCGACGTCAGAGGCGCGGAGCTCGCCGCAGGTGTGGGACCTGTACCGATGCATCGTCGTTCATCCAGTCTTTGCGAATCGGGGCCATGTTTCACGTGAAACTGCTCCCCAGGGTACCGGGCACCCCGAGATCGGCTCCCCACCATGACCGCCGTCGGCCACCGCTCTCCTCATCGGTTCATCGGTGGCAGGTATCGGTCACATCTTCTTAAAGTGGGGCAATGCGTACTGGCGAGCCCCTGCCGTCCGTCGAGGACGTGCTCGCCGCCGTCTCGACCGGAATGTGGCACTGGGACACGGCCGCCGGGCTGGTCACCGTGGACGCGGAGGCGGCGCGGCTGCTGGGGCTGCCCGCGCGGGCCGCCACGCTCACCGAGGCCCAGACCCGCGCCCGGCTGCACCCGGTCGACTGGAACGAGATCACCGGGGTGGTGCGGCTGGCCGCCGCCGAGGGCACGCTCGCCGAGGTGCGCATCCGGATCATGGACGAGCGGGGGCGGATCATCCGCCTCGTCCGCAGCCGCTCGAAGCCGTCCTTCGACCCGGCCCGGCGGGCGTACCGGCTGATCGGCACCCTCCAGGAGATCAGCGAGCCGGTCCCGGGCACGGCCGCCGGACGCAGCGCGGTCACGGGGGACTGGCGGCGCTCGCGGGAGGCGTTCCTGCTGGACGCGGGCCGGGCGCTGGCGGAGGCGCGGTCGACGGCGGAGGTGCTGCGGGTCGCGGCCGGGCTGTCCACGCCCGGGTTCTCCCCTGACGGGCTCGCGGTCTTCGGGGTGGAGGGCGACTGGCTGAACGTCATCGGCCAGCACGGCTACCGTCCCGGCACCGAGATCTCCTTCGCCCATATGCCGCTGACCACGAAGTATCCGGCCGCCGACGTCGTACGCACCGGCCGCGCGGTCTACCTCTCCTCCCCCGACGAGTACCGCACCCGCTACCCCGCCACCTGGCCGCTGGCCGCGAACTTCGACCGCCACTCCTGGGCGTTCCTGCCGCTGACGGCGGGCGGGCGCACGATGGGCGCCTGGATGGCGGCGTTCGGCCACCCCGTGGCGTTCACGCCCGACGAGCGCGCGGTGCTGACCACGGTGGCCCGGATGCTCGCCCAGGCACTGTCCCGGGCCGGCGCCGCCGACTCCCAGCGGGAACTGGCGGAGGGCCTGCAGCGCTCCATGCTGCCGTCGCTCGGCCCGCGGATCCCCGGGATGTGCGTGGCCGCCCGCCACGTCCCGACCGGCGGCGAGCTTCAGGTCGGCGGCGACTGGTACGACCTGATCCCGCTGCCCACCGGCAGGTTCGCGCTGGTCATCGGGGACGTGCAGGGGCATGACGTCCGGGCGGCGGGGCTGATGGGCCAGCTGCGGATCGCGCTGCGCGCGTACGCCTGCGAGGGCCACCGCCCCGACGCCGTCCTCGCCCGTGCCTCCCGCTTCCTGCACGGCATCACGCACGACGAACCGCTGACCGACCTGCGGTTCGCGACCTGCCTGTACGCGGAGGCCGACCCGGCGACCGGCCTGCTGGAGATCGCCCGCGCCGGGCATCCGGAGCCGGTGATCCGGATGCCCGACGGCACGGTGCTGATGCGCCCGGCCCCGGGCGGGCTGCCGCTGGGCATCGACCCGGACTCCGACTATCCGACGACAGGGTTCACGCTGCAGCCCGGCGAGACGCTGGTGCTCTGCACCGACGGCCTGATCGAGACCGGCGGGCACGACATGGAGAGCGGCTGGCGGCGCGTCCGCGCGATCCTGGAGGACTACGGCCCCCGGCCCGCGGGCACCACCTGCGTCGCCGGGCGCGACGACCACCTGGAAGGGCTGGCCGACGCGCTGGTGCAGGGCGTGCACGGGCCCTCCTCGCACCACACGACCGGCCCGCTGGCCGACCGCCGCGAGGACGACATCGCCATCCTGCTGCTGCGCCGGGCCGGTGACGGACCGGGCGACACCTGCGCCGGCACCGCCGGCGGCGACGTCCCGGCCGGACGGCCCCGGGTGCGGCGCACGCTGCTGTCGGTGGCCCAGGACGAGCCCGAGCGGATCGCCGACGCCCGCCGGCACCTGCGCGCACTGCTGCACGACTGGGCGTCGAGCGAGCAGGTCGACTCCGCGGAACTGCTGCTCTCCGAGATGCTCACCAACGTCCTCGTCCATACCGACGCCGACGCGCTGCTGCTCGCCGAGGTGTGCGGGGGACCGGACGGGCGCCGGCTGCGGGCCGAGGTGTGCGGGGGACCGGACGGGCGCCGGCTGCGGGCCGAGGTGTGCGGGGGACCGGACGGGCGCCGGCTGCGGGCCGAGGTCGCCGACACCGGCGACGACCTGCCCCACCGGCGGCGCCCCGGCGAGCTGGCCTCCTCCGGGCGCGGTCTGCTGCTGATCGAGATGCTCGCGGACGCGTGGGGGGGGTGGAGCCGCGCGGTGAGGGCAAGAGCATCTGGTTCGAGCTCTACGAACCGGACGGCGCCGGTCCCCGGGAGCCCGCGGTCCCGGGCCCAGGCCCGGTTTCTGGCCTGGACCCGGACCCGGACCCGGACTCCGGCCCGGACCCGGGCTCGCCGTAGCGCGCCCTCAGCTCGTGCACGACCCCGGAGACGGCCGCGGTCACCGGCACCGCGAGCAGCATGCCGAGGATGCCCGCGACGGACGCCCCGGCGGTGATCGCCAGCAGCACCACCGCCGGATGCAGCCGCACGGTGCGGCTCTGGATGAGCGGCTGCAGCACATGCCCCTCCAGCAGTTGCACCGCGATCACGACGCCGAGCGCCCACAGCGCGATGACGAAGCCCCGGTCGGCGAGCGCGACCAGCACGGCGACCGCACCGGAGATGAAGGCGCCGAGGTAGGGGATGAAGGCGCCGACGAAGACGAGCGCACCGAGGCCGATCGCGCCGGGCACCCGGAGGATCAGCAGCCCGACGGTGATGCAGACGGCGTCGATGAGGGCGATCAGGGTCGTCCCGCGCATGAACCCCTCCACCCCTTCGTAGGCGCGGCGCGCCATCGCCTCCAGGGTGTCGGCGGTGCTGCGGGGGGCGACGGACCTGAGGGCGTCGACGGCGCGGTGGGAGTCGCGCAGGAAGAAGAAGACGAGCAGCAGCGCCAGCACGGCCACGGCGATGGACTCGCCGACGACGCTGACCCCGCTGATGACGTTGGAGACGGCCGTGGCGCCGAACCTGCTCAGCAACTGGCGGGAGTTGGCCGCGAGGTCGTCGAGCCCGGTCCCGGCGGACCCGAAGTGCCGGGAGAGGGACTTGGCCGCGTCCCTGAGCGAGGCGATGATCTGGTCGCCGGTGTCGACGAGCGCGGCGACGACGACGTACACGGCCCCGCCGACGACCGCCACGACGGCGACACAGGTCAGTCCGGCCGCCACCGACGCGTTGACCTTCGCCTGCACCAGCTTGCGGTACAGCGGGCCGAGCAGTGCGCTGCCGAGCAGGGCGAGCAGCACCGGCGTGACGGCGGTCCGCAGCTGCGAGCACAGCGTGATCGCGACCCATCCCACCCCGGCGGCGAGCAGCAGGACGACGCACCACGCGGCGAGACGGCGGACGGGGTCGGGCAGCAGCTGCATGCGTCCAGCGGATCACGCGGGCATACGGCTGTCGTCCGGCGGCAGTCCGGGCGGGTGAGGAACCCGGGGTACGGCACCCGGGTACGAGACCTCCATACGACGCGCGTCTCGGGTACGAGACCCGCGTACGACGCGCGACGGCCGCCCCGCCCGCCGAAGCGGGCCGGGCGGCCGGTCGTGGGGGGAGGCGCGTCAGTCCTGCGGGCCGCTCTCCGTCATGCCGTGCACGGCGGGGATCGTCCCGAGGCGGCCCTTCTGGAAGTCCTCGAAGGCCTGCATCAGCTCTTCCTTGGTGTTCATGACGAACGGGCCGTAGTGGGCCATGGACTCACGGATCGGCTGGCCGCCGAGCAGCACGACCTCCATGTCCGGCGTGTGGGAGTCCTGCTTCTCGTCCGCGCGGACGGTCAGCGAACCGCCGGCACCGAAGACGGCGGTCTGGCCCAGCTTGATCGGCCGGTTCTCCGCACCGACGCTGCCGCGGCCCGCCATGACGTACGCGAGACCGTTGAAGTCCTCGCGCCAGGGCAGGGTGATCTCGGCGCCCGGGGCGAGGGTCGCGTGGATCATCGTGATCGGCGTGTGCGTGATGCCGGGACCCTGGTGGCCGTCCAGCTCGCCCGCGATGACACGGAGCAGGGAACCGCCGTCGGGGGACGTGAGCAGCTGGACGTTGCCGGCGCGGATGTCCTGGTAGCGCGGCGCCATCATCTTGTCCTTGGCCGGCAGGTTCACCCACAGCTGGAGCCCGTGGAAGAGGCCGCCGGACACGACGAGCTGCTCCGGCGGAGCCTCGATGTGCAGCAGGCCCGAGCCCGCCGTCATCCACTGGGTGTCGCCGTTGGTGATGGTGCCGCCACCGCCGTTGGAGTCCTGGTGGTCGAAGACGCCGTCGATGATGTAGGTGACGGTCTCGAACCCGCGGTGCGGGTGCCACGGGGTGCCCTTGGGCTCGCCCGGCGCGTACTCCACCTCGCCCATCTGGTCCATCATGATGAACGGGTCGAGGTGGCGGTAGTTGATCCCGGCGAACGCCCGGCGCACCGGGAAGCCCTCGCCCTCGAAACCGCCAGGTGCGGTCGTGACGGTCAGCACGGGGCGCGCCACCGCATCGGCGGGAGCGGCCACGCGGGGCAGCGTCAACGGGTTCTCAACGGTCACTGCAGGCATGTCGGTACCTCCTTGTGCAACCACTCTAGTTGAACGTTGAACTTTCTGCTACCCCAGAACGGAAAAGGCCCGGAGGACATTCCCTCCGGGCCTGGCACTCACTCGGGCGGCACCCTCAGCCGTACATCCGGCGCATGGCGAACTCGACCATCTGCTCCACGGCCTTGGCGTCGAACACCATCCGGTGCTCCCCCTCCATGTCCAGGACGAAGCCGTAGCCGGTCGGCAGCAGGTCGATCACCTCGGCACCGGTGATCACGAAGTACTTGGACTCCTTGCCCGCGTACCGGCGCAGCTCCTTGAGCGAGGTGAACATCGGGATCACCGGCTGCTGGGTGTTGTGCAGGGCGAGGAAGCCGGGCGTGTCGCCGCGCGGGCAGTACACCTTCGACGTCGCGAAGATCTGCTGGAAGTCCTCCGCGGACATCTGCCCGGTGGTGAAGGCGCGCACCGCGTCCGCGAGCGAGGGCGGGGACGGCTCCGGGTACAGCGGCGGCTGCTGGCCGTACCCGCCGACACCGCCGGACATCTGCTGCTGCGCCGAGGCGTACTGCTGCTGCGCGGCCCCGTCCATGGGCTGGCCGTATCCGTACATGGCCGCAAGCGTACCGAGCCGCCCCGCCGCCTGGACTGTCTACGGGAGGGTAGGGACATCCCGGGCAGGGCTTGAGCCGCGTCACAGATGACCGGTTCGGGGTTGCGTCTTATTACCGACGGGTAGCATCATCGTAGCTACTTGCTGGTACGTGAACACAGGTGCGAGGAGTCAGTGCCTCGCCGATCTCTCTACGGAGCCATCGCCATGGGGCACTACAAGTCCAACCTCCGCGACATCGAGTTCAACCTCTTCGAAGTGCTCGGCCGTGACAAGCTCTACGGCACCGGCCCGTTCGAGGAGATGGACACCGACACCGCCAGGAGCGTCCTTGAGGAGCTGACCCGCCTCGCCGAGAACGAGCTGGCCGAGTCCTTCGCCGACGCCGACCGCAACCCGCCGGTCTTCGACCCCGAGACGAACACCGCGCCCGTCCCGGCGTCCTTCAAGAAGAGCTACAAGGCGTTCATGGACTCCGAGTACTGGCGCCTCGGCCTACCGGAGGAGATCGGCGGCACCACCGCCCCGCCGTCCCTGATCTGGTCCTACGCGGAGCTGATCCTCGGCGCGAACCCGGCGATCTGGATGTACTCCTCCGGCCCGGCGTTCGCCCGCATCCTCTTCGAGGAGGGCACCGAGGAACAGAAGAAGTGGGCGCAGATCGCGGTCGACCGCACCTGGGGCGCCACCATGGTCCTCACCGAGCCCGACGCCGGCTCGGACGTCGGCGCCGGCCGCACCAAGGCGATCCGGCAGGAGGACGGCTCCTGGCACATCGAGGGCGTGAAGCGCTTCATCACCTCCGGTGAGCACGACATGGAGGAGAACATCCTCCACTACGTCCTCGCCCGCCCCGAGGGCGCCGGCCCCGGCACCAAGGGCCTGTCCCTCTTCCTCGTCCCGAAGTACCACTTCGACTCCGAGACCGGCGAACTGGGCGAGCGCAACGGCGTCTACGCCACCAACGTCGAGCACAAGATGGGCCTCAAGGCCTCCAACACCTGCGAGATGACCTTCGGCGACCGCCACCCCGCCAAGGGCTGGCTGATCGGCGACAAGCACGACGGCATCCGCCAGATGTTCCGCATCATCGAGTTCGCCCGCATGATGGTCGGCACGAAGGCGATCTCCACGCTCTCCACCGGCTACCTGAACGCGCTGGAGTACGCCAAGGAGCGCGTCCAGGGTCCCGACCTCGCCCAGTTCATGGACAAGGCCGCGCCCAAGGTCACCATCACCCACCACCCCGACGTGCGCCGCTCCCTGATGACGCAGAAGGCGTACGCGGAGGGCATGCGCGCCCTGGTCCTCTACACGGCGTCGGTGCAGGACGGCATCGCCGTCAAGGAGGCGAACGGCGAGGACGCCTCGGCCGAGCACGCGCTCAACGACCTGCTCCTGCCGATCGTCAAGGGCTACGGCTCCGAGAAGGGCTACGAGCAGCTCGCCCAGTCGCTGCAGACCTTCGGCGGCTCCGGCTTCCTGCAGGAGTACCCGGTCGAGCAGTACATCCGCGACGCCAAGATCGACACCCTGTACGAGGGCACCACCGCGATCCAGGGCCAGGACTTCTTCTTCCGGAAGATCGTCCGCAACCAGGGCGCCGCCCTCAACGGCCTCGCCGAGGACATCAAGAAGTTCCTGGCGCTCGGCACCGGCGGCGAGCAGCTGGCCGGCGCCCGCGAGCACCTCGCGAAGGCCGCCGTCGAGCTGGAGGCCATCGTCGGCCTGCTGCTGACCGACCTCGCCGCCACCGAGCAGGACGTCAAGAACATCTACAAGGTGGGCCTGAACACCACCCGCCTGCTGCTCGCCTCCGGTGACGTGATCGTCGGCCACCTGCTGCTCAAGGGCGCCGCCGTGGCCGCCGAGAAGCTGGAGACGGCCTCCGCCAAGGCCGTGTCCGCCAAGGACGTGGCGTTCTACACCGGCAAGATCGCGGCGGCGAAGTTCTTCGCGGCCAACGTCCTGCCCGGCGTCACCCTGGCCCGCAAGATCTCCGAGAACGCCGACCTCGACCTGATGGAGCTGGACGAGGCCGCCTTCTAGGGGGTGTCGTTTGGATCAGGCCGGCCTGGACGGACAGTGCGGACCGGCCGACCCGAGCGGGGTCTGGTGCGTGCAGATGCAAGGCGGAGGAGTGAGTCGACGCGATGGGGGTCCCCCCGCGCGGGCGAAGCCGAGCGTGGGGGAGTCGGCGATCGACGACAACGCCGCAGATGTGCGTGCCAGGGCCCGCGACGCCGGGATGATCCACACGACACCCCCTCGGAGCCGGACGACGGGGCCCTTGAAAAACCCTTGGAAAAGAGGCCGCCCCACCCCCCACGTCGACCGCCTGCGCGGGCCCGCTTCCCCTTGCCGGAAGCGGGCCCGCGCACGTCGTTAAGGTAAACAACATGAGCGCACCGTCCCGCTTCGACCGCGGCCACACCGACGACCTGATGTCCTTCCTGGCGGCGAGCCCGTCGCCGTACCACGCGGTCGCGAACGCCGCCGAACGGCTGGAGAAGGCCGGCTTCCGGCAGGTCGCCGAGACGGACGCCTGGGACGCCACCGGCGGCGGCAAGTACGTCCTGCGCGGCGGAGCCCTCGTGGCCTGGTACGTCCCCGAGGGCGCGGCCCCGCACACCCCGCACCGCATCATCGGCGCGCACACCGACTCCCCGAACCTGCGGGCCAAGCCCCAGCCGGACAGCGGAGCGCACGGCTGGCGCCAGATGGCCGTGGAGATCTACGGCGGCCCGCTGCTCAACTCCTGGCTCGACCGGGACCTCGGCCTCGCCGGCCGGCTCACCCTGCGCGACGGCTCCACGGTCCTCGTCAACGTGGACCGGCCGCTGCTGCGGGTCCCCCAGCTCGCCGTCCACCTGGACCGCTCCGTCAGCACCGACGGCCTCAAGCTCGACAAGCAGCGTCATCTGCAGCCGGTGTGGGGCGTGGGCGACGACGTGCGCGAGGGCGACCTGATCGCCTTCCTTGAGGAGGAGGCCGGGCTGCCCGCCGGCTCGGTGGCCGGCTGGGACATCATGACCCACCCCGTGGAGGCGCCCGCCTACCTCGGCCGCGACCGCGAACTGGTCGCCGGCCCCCGCATGGACAACCTGCTCTCGGTGCACGCCGGTACGGCCGCCCTGGCCGCCGCCGCGACCTCGGGCGCGCCCCTCACCCACATCCCCGTCCTCGCCGCCTTCGACCACGAGGAGAACGGCTCCCAGTCCGACACCGGCGCGGACGGCCCGCTGCTCGGCACGGTGCTGGAGCGCTCCGTGTTCGCCCGCGGCGGCACCTACGAGGACCGGGCCCGCTCCTTCGCCGGCACCGTCTGCCTGTCCTCCGACACGGGCCACGCCGTCCACCCCAACTACGCGGAACGGCACGACCCCACGCACCACCCGCGCGTCAACGGCGGCCCGATCCTCAAGGTCAACGTCAACAACCGCTACGCCACGGACGGTTCGGGCCGCGCCGTCTTCACCGCCGCCTGCGAACGGGCGAACGTCCCCTTCCAGACCTTCGTCTCCAACAACTCCCTGCCCTGCGGCACCACCATCGGCCCCATCACCGCCGCCCGCCACGGCATCACGACCATCGACATCGGCGTCGCCATCCTCTCCATGCACAGCGTCCGCGAACTGTGCGGCGCCGACGACCCGTTCCACCTGGCGAACGCGCTGGTGGCGTTCCTGGAGGGCTAGTCGCAAGCGCGGGGGCGGGGAGCTGGGGCGGCGGCCACGGCGCGAGCGCCCCAGCCCCCTCTTGTCCCCTCGCGGAGCGCTACTCGTCCATGCCCGCCAGAACCAGCGGCAGCCTCCCCGCCCCACCCTCGACGACCCGCACCGGAACCCCCCAGTCCTGCTGGTGCACATGGCAGGCCGGGTACTCGTTGGCGGGATCGTCGTCGCAGCTCGCCGCCATCGCGGAGACGTGCAGCACCCCCTCCGTCACCGAAGGGTTCAGCTCCAGCTCACGGGAGAGGTCGGTGTCGGCCCCCTCGCCCCCGGCCAGCAGCTCGGGCGGGGTCGAGGAGACGAGCAGCCGCGTCGAGGGGCCGTACCGCGTGTCCAGCTTCTGACCCGCCGGAGCCTGGAAGATCACGTCCAGCCGGATCCTGCCCGGCGCGACATCCGTCGCCGCACGCCGCGTGCGATGGGCCACCGCCTCCACGCGGACCGCCTCCTCGGGCAGCCGCAGCCGGGTCAGCCGGTGCCGGGCCGACTCCACGACCACGATGTCCTGACCGACCAGCACGGCGTCACTGGGCTCACGCAGATCGGTGGCGAGCGTCGTCACCTCACCGGTCGCCGGGTCGTAGCGGCGCAGCGCGTGGTTGTACGTGTCGGCGACGGCGACCGAGCCGTCCGGCAGCGCGGTGACGCCCAGCGGATGCTGGAGCAGGGCCTGCTCCGCCGCCCCGTCCCGGTGCCCGAAGTCGAACAGACCGGTGCCGACGGCGGTGTGGACGTGCCCGTCCAGGTCCACCCACCTGAGCGCCGACGTCTCGGAGTCGGCGAGCCAGAGCCGGTCCGCGGTGGCCGCGAGCCCGGACGGCTGCGCGAACCAGGCCTCGTCCGCGGGCCCGTCGACCAGCCCCTCGTTGGTGGTGCCGGCCGCCACGGCGACGGTCCGCGTGCCCGGGTCGTACGTCCACAGCTGGTGGACACCCGCCATGGCGATCCACACCTTGCCGCCGAAGAAGGCCACGTCCCACGGCGAGGACAGGTCGACCTCGCGCGCCGGACCCGAGGTCGCCGAGCCCTGCCACCACTGCCTGCCGGTGCCGGCGAGCGTGGTCACGGCACCGGAGGCGAGGTCGAGGCGGCGCAGCGCGTGGTTCACGGTGTCGGCGACGACGACCGCCGCCCCGTCCTCGGACAGCGCGAGCCCCTGCGGCTCGCTGAACGACGCCACCTGCGCGGCACCGTCGTCGAATCCGCGCTCACCGCTGCCGATGCGCCGTACGACCGTCTCGCCGTCCTCGGCCAGCTCCACCAGCTGGTGCCGGGTGGTGTCGCTGACCAGGAAGTTCCCGGAGGGCAGCAGCAACGCCTTGCCGGGGAAGCGCAGCACCGTCGGCTCGGGCTCCGGCGGCACGTACGGCCCCTCGCCGCGGCGCAGGGTGCCCTTCGCCTCGTGCTCGGCCTCCAGCTCCTCGACCAGCCGCTCGATGGCGTGCACATGCCCCTCACCGGCGTGCTGCGCGACGACGTACCCCTCCGGGTCGATCACCACCAGCGTCGGCCACGCCCGCACCGCGTACTGCTTCCAGGTCCCCAGCTCGGGATCGTCCAGCACCGGGTGCTCGACGCCGTACCGCTCCACCGCGTCCAGGACCGCCCCGTGCTCGGCCTCGTGCGCGAACTTCGGCGAGTGCACCCCGATCACCACCACGGTGTCCCGGTGCTTCTCCTCCAGCTCCCGCAGCTCGTCGAGGACGTGCAGGCAGTTGATACAGCAGAAGGTCCAAAAATCAACGATCGTGATGCGGCCACGGAGCTCGGCCAGGCCGAGTTCCTTGCCGCCGGTGTTGATCCAACCGCCCCGGCCGATCAGTTCGGGGGCACGGACACGTACGCGCTTCGCCATGTTTCCAGCCAACCACACCGCTGACCTGCACCGCTCCGCGCGGTACGGCCCCCGCGGCCGTTGCGCGCAAAAGAGGCGACCCTTGAAAGGCTCGGTGAAGGCAGGAGTATCGAACATACTGTCCACGGCAGTTGGCGGAGACAGGGAGTTGGCCCCATGCACAACCAGGACGCAACCTCGCCGGACGCCGACGGCGGACGGCTGGTCGCCAGCCGGTACCGACTGTTGTCCATGCTCGGCGAGGGCGGGATGGGCACCGTGTGGCGTGCCCTCGACGAAGTGCTGCACCGCGAAGTGGCGGTCAAGGAGGTGCGTGCCTCCGCCGAACTGCCTCCGGGCCACAGCGCGCGGATGTACGCCCGCCTCGAACGGGAGGCGTGGGCGGCGGCGCGGGTCAACGCCCCTGGGGTGGTGACCGTCTACGACGTGGTCTCCTGCGACGGCCGGCCGTGGATCGTGATGGAACTCGTCCGCGGCCGGTCGCTGGCCGACGCGATCGGTGCCGGGGGCGCCCTGCCGCCGCAGGAGGCCGCGCGCATCGGCGCCGAAGTGCTGGCGGCGCTGTGCGCGGCACACGAAGCGGGGGTGCTGCACCGCGACGTGAAGCCCGCCAACGTCATGCTCACCGACGCGGGCCGGGTCGTGCTGACCGACTTCGGCATAGCCGCCGTGGCGGGGGAGACGGCCCTGACGATGACCGGTGAGGTCGTCGGCTCGCCCGAATACCTGGCGCCGGAAAGGGCGTTGGGCGAGATACCGGGCACCGCGTCCGACCTGTGGTCTCTGGGCGCCCTTCTCTACTCGGCCGTACAGGGCCGTTCGCCCTTCCGTCGTACGACACCCCTGGCGACGCTGCGCGCCATCGTGGACGACGAACTGCCGCCCCCGCACCGGGCCGGTCCGCTCACCTCGGTCATCGAGGGCCTGATGCGCAAGGACCCGAAGGTGCGGATGACCGCCGAGCAGGCCAGGCGGGAACTGCTCCTGGTCGCCGGGGGGACGGAGACCCCCGCTGCCGGCGTCGCCGCCGGCACTGTCGCGGACCCGAGGACGCCCGCGCCCACGGCCGGGTTGACGGCCGCGGTCACGGCGGAGGTCACGGGCGCGGTCACGGCGGCGCAGGAGCTGCCCGTCGCCGCGTCCGCCACGTCCGGGGCGACGGCCGTCGCCCCAACCGCCGTCCCTCCTACGGCCGTCTCCCCTACGGCCGTCTCCCCTACGGCCGTCTCCGCTACAGCGGGTACACCCACGGCCGATGCACCCACGGCAGGTGCACCCACAGCGGCTGCGCCCACGGCGATGACCCCCGCGACCGGTGCCACGGCAACCGCGCCCGTACCGGCACCGGTGTCGTCGTTCGGTCCTCCCCCCGGTGGGGCGGGGTTCGGGCCCGTGGTCGCGGCACCCGGCGGGGCGTTCGGGCCCGTGGTCGCGCCGCCAGGACCCGCGCGGCGCAGCCGCCGTACCGCGTACCTGCTCGGCGCGGCAGCGGCCGTACTGGTGCTGCTCGGCGGTGGCCTGACGTACGCGTTCATCGGCAGGAACGGCAACAGTGACAACGGGACGGGGAACGGCGGGACGGGGAACGGCACAAGCGCGTCGCAGCCCGTGTCGGTGACGGTGGCGGGTGGCGCGACCACCTACGACGGGAGCTGCCCGCCGGGGGACGGCAGGGCGCCCTGGTTCACGGCGACGTTCACCGCGGCCAGCTCCCCCGTCCAGTTCTCCTACCGGTGGGTGTCCGACAGCGGAGAGGTGATCGACAGACAGTGGCGGACCCTCACGTTCAGGGAGGGTGACCCGACCACCAAGCAGGAGACGGTACGGCTCTCGACGTACGCGCAGCAGGGAACTCTGCAGGGCGCGATGGCGGTCGAGATCAAGTCACCGTTCGACGCAAAGTCCAACTCGGTGGCATTCTCGGTGACATGTCGCCCGAACGGCACATGATCCGGGCGCCATTTCGCACATATTGCGGTCAACCTGACCTACTCTAGGGAGATTCCGTGTTGTCAGTCATCGTGGGACGCACTGGTCCCTTCACTGGTCAGAGTGTTGTTCTCGGCGACGCGCCGCTGACGTTCGGACGCAAGAGCGACAACGACGTCGTCATCGTCAGCGTCAGCGCCTCCCGGATGCACGCCGAGATCCGCAAGGAGGACGGCGCATATGTGCTCCACGACCTCGGCAGCAGGAACGGCACGCAGGTCAACGACGAACAGGTCACCCGGCACGAACTGACGCCTGGCGACACCATACGCATCGGCGACGAGACCTTCCTGTTCGAGACGCAGGAGGCCGTGGAGACGGTCATGGACCTCTCCCAGTTCGCCCTGCCCCGTGCCGACGTGGCCGTGGCCCCGGACGTCCTGCGGGTCACGGTGGCCGGTGGCGGCCCGGTCGGACTCGCCTTCGCGCTGCTCCTGGAGGAGGCGCTGCCGGGGCGGGTCTCCGTCACCGTCCACGACGCGCGGTGGATCCGCGACGGCGACAGGATCGTCTGGAAGGACGAGTCCCAGGGCAACGTCCGTCGCCAGCAGGTCGTCACCGTGCAGAGCCGGCAGTACCTGGCGCTGACGGAGGCGATGCGGTCGGCGATGTTCGGGGAGGGCCAGTTCTCCGAGATGTGGCCGCTGGGTCCCGACTCCGTGGACGGGCAGGCGCCCCGCAACATCCGGATCGCCCACATCGAGGACCAGTTGCTGGCGCTGGCCAACGACAAGCCCGCGATCCGCCTGGTGCCCAAGCGGTTCGACGCGGCGGAGAGCGAACACCGCATCGCCCGCGATCACGTGCTGGTGATCTGCGAAGGCGGCCGGTCGCGCACCCGTGAGCACTTCGCGGACCGCTTCGGGGCGGCCGACGCGTCCATCTACTCCCTCGACGGGGAACACCTCCAGGACGTGGTGCTGGGGCTGCGGGTCAAGTCCCGGCTCAGTGACCCGATGAGCGTCCTGCTGACGGTGGCGCAGAACCGGTTCCTCCTCAACTCGCTGCGCGGCGAGGGCTTCTTGAACATGCGGCTGACCCGCGAGGAGGCGCGCAACGTCATCGGCATCGACCCGGTCCGCCAGGTCTTCGAGGAGTGCATCGCGGCCCGGCCGTGCGTGATGAGCCGGCACGAGGACAACGAGTTCGTCTGCCCGACGCACGGGACGCTGTTCCTGCCTGCGCTGCTGCGCAGTTCACCGCTGTGGAAGAGGATCCAGGAGGGTCTGCGGCTGTTCGGTGTCGACGAGGACGACCTCAGCGCGATCACGTCGTTCCGGCTGGACATGGTGCAGCGCCCGCGGTTCACGGCCCAGCTCACCCGCCCGACCGCCGATCGCCCCGGGACGTACGGCTTCCTGCTGGGCGACGCGGCCAACGCCATCCACTTCTGGCCCGGCCGCGGCCTGAACAGCGGTCTCGCCTCGGCGGTCTCGCTGGCCCGCTCGCTCAGCCGCGTCTGGCAGGGCCGCCCGCTGCGCGACGCGGACTTCATCCGGCACGAGGCGGCGATGTCCATGCTCCAGTACCGCCACAAGAGCCGCGCGTGGAACGCGATGGTCACGACGGACGAGCGAGGCGCGACCCGGGCGATCAAGGACATCATCGAGCGCAGCATGGAGGGCGCGGCGGGGCCGGTGGCCGAGGGTTCCGGGCCCGCGGGGTCGGATCTGGAGATCCTCCTGGACCGTATGCGGACGATCCGCGATCGCCTCGCGGCGCGCCTGCCGGGCCTGCCCGACGACGAGGAACTCCGGGCCCACCTCTCCACGCTGGCCCCCGCGACCCTGCGGACGCTTCAGGAGAGCGGCGCGTGGGACACGCTGATCGTCGGCGGCGAGGAGGCGGACATCGACATCTTCTACCAGGAGAACGTCCCGGTCTTCGTCCCCGCCCCCGTCCCCGCGACCGACCGGGTCCAGGACCCCCGCACCGGGCACTCCCTGAACCCGGCCTGACAGCCGTAACGCATCCCGCTGACGCTTCCGCCCGACGCTTCCCCGTACCGAACCTTCGTGACGGACCTCCGTGACGATCGGCCCGGTACGGGGAAGCAGCAACGGTATGAGATTCCTCGTACGCGACCGGCTTCTCGGCATCGGTGACGACTACTGGATCGAGGACGAGCACGGCCGGAAGGTCTTCCTCGTCGACGGCAAGGCGATGCGGCTGCGGGACACCTTCGAGCTGAAGGACGCCCACGGACGCGTCCTGATCGACATCCACCAGAAGATGTTCGCGCTGCGCGACACGATGGTGATCGAGCGGGACGGCGAGGGCCTCGCCACCATCAAGCGCAAACGGCTGTCCCTGCTGCGCAACCACTACCGGGTGTCCCTGGTGGACGGCACCGTGCTGGACGTCAGCGGCAAGATCCTCGACCGCGAGTTCGCCGTGGAGTACGACGGCGAACTCCTCGCCGTGATCTCCCGCCGCCTGCTGACCGTCCGGGAGACGTACGGCGTCGACGTCGTACGGGAGGACGCGGACCCGACGCTGCTCATCGCGGTGGCGGTGTGCGTGATCCACCTGGCGGAGAGGGAGCGGGAGGACGACTAGAGGATCGCGGGAGAGCGGCTGGAGGACCGCCGGCGGAGGGCCAGCGGATCACGCGCGGAGGACCAGGGCCAGAGGGTCAGCGGGGGGGCTGATCCTGCCTTCGTGGCGGCTGGAGGCCGAGCATCCGGTCCTTCAGGGCCGGGAACTGCTCGCGGGTGGCCGCCACCCGTGCCGGGTCGAAGTCGACCGTGAGGACCTCCTCGCCGGGGCCCGCCTCGGCGAGGACCTCGCCCCACGGATCCACCACGATCGAGTGACCGGCCTGCGGAACTCCGGCGTGCGTCCCGGCCGTTCCACAGGCGAGCACGAACGCCTGGTTCTCCACCGCCCGCGCCTGAGCCAGCAGCGTCCAGTGCGCGCGTCGCCGCTCGGGCCAGCCCGCCGGGATCACCAGCGTCTCGGCGCCGGCGTCGACCAGTGTGCGGAAGAGTTCGGGGAAACGGAGGTCGTAGCAGGTGGCCACGCCGAGCGTGGTCTCGGGCAGCCGGACCGTCACGGCGTCCTGCCCGGCGCTCATCAGCACGGCCTCGCCCTTGTCGAAGCCGAAGCGGTGGATCTTGCGGTAGGCCGCGGCCAGCTCACCGGAAGGGGAGAAGACGAGTGAGGTGTTGTAGAGGGGCCCCTCGGGGTCGCGTTCCGGGACGGAGCCGGCGTGCAGCCACACACCCGCGTCGCTCGCCGCCTTCGCCATGACTTCGTACGTCGGACCGTCCAGCGGTTCGGCCTCGGTGGCGAACTCCTCGTACGCGAAAGCGCCGGTCGTCCATAGCTCGGGAAGAACTACCAGGTCAGAGCCACTTTGTTCACGAATCAGAGAGGCTGCTCGCTGCCGTCTTTCGGCCACGGATTCGCCTTCGGCAACGGCAATCTGGATGAGGGAAGCGCGCACACTACCACCGTCCTGGCATTCGAGTCGTCCACACGGGCCTACGATCGTCACACGAAAGCACTGCCGGGGTGCCTCAGAGCAGCGTAACTTAGCGGTTCGAGACACCCGCCGAGTGCAGCCACCTCCCGCTGGCACAGCCGCCACCACCTGCCCGTGTACCGACCGCCGAGGGGTCCCGTTCCGTGAGTCTGCATCCCACCCTCCAGCCCTACGCCGACGCCTGGGCCCACTCCATCGAAGCGATATCCGAAATGGTGCAGTCGCTTGTCGAGGGTGAGTGGAACCGGCGTACCCCGTGCCCCGGCTGGTCGGTCCGGGACGTCGTCTCGCACGTGATCGGCCTGGACACCGAGATGCTCGGCGACCCGCGCCCCATCCACAGCCTGCCCCGCGACCTCTTCCACGTCACCAACGAGCACCAGCGCTACATGGAGATGCAGGTCGACGTCCGCCGTCACCACACGGCGCCGGAGATGACGTCCGAGCTGGAGTACACGGTCATCCGCCGCAACCGCCAGCTGCGCAACGAGTCCCGCGAGCCGGGCACCCTGGTGCGCGGCCCGCTGGGCACCGAGGTCACCCTGGAGCAGGCGATGCGCGCCCGCGCCTTCGACGTCTGGATCCACGAGCAGGACCTGCGCACGGCCCTCGGCCGCCCCGGCAACCTCGACTCGCCGGGCGCGTACATCGTCCGGGACGTGCTGCTGGAGGCACTGCCCAAGGTCGTCGCCAAGGACGCGAACGCGCCGCGCAGCTCGGCGATCGTCTTCGACGTGCACGGCCCGATCGAGTTCCTGCGCACGATCCGCGTCGACATCCAGGGCCGCGGCACCCTCGAGACCGCCCCGGCCCTCGGCCCCGCCGCCACCCTCTCCCTCGACTGGGAGACCTACTTCCGCCTGGCCTGCGGCCGCGTGACCCCGGAGGCGGTCGCGGACCGCATCAAGACCGAGGGCGACCCGGAACTGACGGCCGCCATCCTGAGGAACTTCGCGATCACTCCGTGAGGGGGTGTGGCGGCCCGGCAGCCGGTGGCCCGCACAGCGAAATCGCCGTGCGGGCCACCGGCCGGGCTCGCTACCGTCCCCTGCATGACCCCAACCTACGACGCACCCCCGTCCCCCTCCCCCTCCCCGTCCTCCTTGCCGCGGCTTCCCCGCCTCACCTTCCACGGCCCCCTCTCCGAGGCGCGTGCGGCCGGGATGGTGGGGCGCCTCGCCGCGGCGGGACCGCGCACCGTGCTGGACATCGGCTGCGGCTGGGGCGAGTTGCTGCTGCGGGTGCTGGAGGCCGTACCGGAGGCTCGCGGGGTGGGGATCGACCTCAACGGTGAGGATCTGGCGCGGGGCCGGCGCAACGCCGAGGCGCGGGGGCTGGCCGAACGGGTGGAGTTCATCGAGGAGTCCGCCGTGGGGACCGGGCGGGGCCCTGCCGACCTGGTGCTGTGTCTGGGCGCGACGCAGGCGCTGAGCACGGCCGAGCCGCCCACCGCGGAGGCGCTGCGCGAGTTGCGGCGCCTGGTGGCGGACGGCGGCCGGGTCCTGGTCGGCGAGGGCTTCTGGGAGCGGACGCCCACCGAGGCCGAGCTGTCCGGCATGTGGCCGGGCGCCTCCGCCGGCGACCACTACTCCCTGGCCGCCCTCCTCGACCTCGCCGTCGAGGCCGGCTTCCGCCCCGAGTGGACGGAGACGGCGAGCCTCACGGAGTGGGAGGAATTCGAGTCCGCCTACCAGGCCGACCAGGAAGTCTGGCTCGCCACCAACCCGACCCACCCCGAGGCCCCCGAAACCCGCACCCGCCTCGACCACCACCGCTCCCAGTGGCTCACCTACCGCAACATCCTCGGCATCACCTACCTGACCCTGCTCCCAACAACCACCTGACGCCCACCATCCCCCCAGCCCTCAGCCACCCCCCCTCGACCCACACCCCACACCCCGCAGCCACCCCCCTCGACCCACACCCCGCACCCCGCAGCCACCCCCCTCGGCCCACGGCCCGCACCCCCCCGGCCCACACCCCGCACCCCACACCCCACACCCCGCACCCCACACCCCACACCCCCCGGCCCACACCCCGCACCCCCACGGCCCACACCCCGCAGCCACCCCCCTCGGCCCACGGCCCGCACCCCCCAGCCCACGCCCCACGGCCCACACCCCGCAGCCACCCCCCTCGGCCCACGGCCCACACCCCCCAGCCCACGGCCCGCAGCCGCCGACGGCGCCCACCCCCACAAGTCGCCCAGCCTCTCGACCAACAGTCACGGGCGGCGCGTGGGCGGGCAAAAAATCCCCCACCCAGGGAAAGCCGCCAACGCCCCCTCACCCCCACATGTCGCTCAACCTCTCAACCAACAGTCACGGGCGGGCCGGGTGGGAAACCCCGCCCCCTCACACCGGCACATGCACCGTCTCCACCCTGCTCCCCACCAACCTCTCCCTCTCCCTCCTCGCCGCCACCCCCCGCAACCGCAGAATCTGGCTCACCCCCACCACCTGCAGCACGAACACCGCCGAAAACGCCACCGCATACTCGTCCCCGGTCGCATCCAGCAGCACCCCGATCGCGAACAACGTCGTCATGGAGGCCACGAACCCGCCCATGTTGGTGATCCCGGACGCCGTCCCCTGCCGCTCGGGCGGATTCGCCGGCCGCGCGAAGTCGAAGCCGAGCATCGACGCCGGGCCGCACGCCCCGAGCACCGCGCACAGCGTCACCAGCAGCCACATGGGCGCCCGCTCCCCGGGCCACGCGAGCGTGAGCGCCCACATGACCGCGGTCGCCGCGACCGTCCCGAGCGCGAGCGGCAGCCGGGCCGTGTGGTGCCGGGCGACGATCTGGCCGTAGACGAGGCCGATGACCATGTTGGACAGGACGACCAGGGTCAGCAGCTCGCCCGCGGTGGCCCGGCTGAGCCCCTGCGCCTGGACCAGGAACGGCAGCCCCCACAGCAGCAGGAACACCATCGCGGGGAACTGGGTCGTGAAGTGCACCCACAGCCCGAGCCGCGTCCCCGGCTCCCGCCAGGACGCCGCGATCTGCCGCCGCACATAGGCCGCGCCCTGGTGCGGGGACTGCTCCGGCTCGTGTCCCTCGGGGTGGTCCTTCAGGAACAGCAGGGTCAGGACCAGGGCGACCACACCGGCGAGCGCGCTGCCCGCGAACGCCGGGGTCCAGCCGAGGCCGTGCAGCAGCCGGGCGAGGACGAGGGTGGAGACCAGGTTGCCCGCCATGCCGACCAGGCCCGCGAGCTGGGCGATCAGAGGTCCGCGCCGGGCCGGGAACCAGCGCGTGCCCAGCCGCAGCACGCTGATGAAGGTCATCGCGTCGCCGCAGCCCAGCAGCGCGCGTGAGGCGAGCGCGGTGCCGTACGTGGGGGAGAAGGCGAAGCCCAGCTGGCCGGCGGTGAACAGCACCGCGCCGATGCTCAGCACCTTCTTCGTGCCGAGCCGGTCGACGAGCAGGCCGACGGGTATCTGCATGCCGGCGTAGACCAGCAGCTGGAGGATCGAGAAGGTCGACAGGGCGGAGGCGCCCACGTGGAAGCGGTCGGCCGCGTCCAGGCCGGCCACGCCCAGGGACGTACGGAAGATGACGGCGACGAAGTAGACGGCGACGCCGACGGTCCACATGACGGCGGCACGACGGCCGCCCGGAGGATCACCCGGAAGGGTGGCGTTGTGTGCCGTACCGCTTCCCCTCATCGCACCTCACCCCGCGCGAGGTGCGAGAACCAGCCCACGTGCCGGTGCACGATCCCGACGGCCTCCTCCGCGTCCCCGGCGCGCAGCGCGTCCAGGATCTCCCCGTGCTCGGCGAGGGTCTTGGCGATCCGGTCGGGGTGGGAGTGCATGACGGCGACGCCCATCCGCAACTGCCGGTCGCGCAGCTGGTCGTACAGGCGCGAGAGGATCTCGTTGCCGCCGCTGCGCACGATCTCGGCGTGGAAGCAGCGGTCGGTGACGGCCGCGGCGGCGAAGTCTCCGGCGGCGGCCTGCGCCTTCTGCTGTTCGAGCAGCTCGGTCAGCCGCTCCAGCAGGCTCTGGGGCGCGGGTACGGCCTTGCGGGCGGCGTGTTCCTCGACCAGCAGCCGGGTCTCCACGACGTCGGCGATCTCCTGCGCGGAGACGGGCAGGACCAGGGCGCCCTTCTTGGGGTAGAGCCTGATCAGGCCCTCGACCTCCAGGCGCAGCAGTGCCTCGCGGACAGGCGTGCGCGAGACCCCGACGGCCTCGGCCAGCTCCCCCTCGGTCAGCAGGGTGCCGCCTTCGTAGCGGCGGTCGAGCACCCCCTGCTTGACATGGCTGTAGACGCGGTCGGCGGCGGGTGGCTGCTTGGTGGCCGTTTGCATGGCCACAGGATAGATACAACACGTACGCATGCGGCAGCCGGGTCCAGCATGCGGAACGAATCCGGCCGGCGGGCGAACAGAACCGGTCATCAGGGCGACGAGAACCGGCCCTGCGGGCGAGTGGCCGAAAATTCCTCACCGCAACCGCACAACCTTCTGTGCTACTTACGTGTCACACACCTGCGGCCCCTTGATCTTTCTACCTCAACTCGGCCGCACCCATAGGGCATTCAACACAATCGGGGTAACTCGCTTGAACACCGACATCAAGGGCACCCGCCGTATCCGCAGAGCAGCCGCCGTCGCCGTCACGTCCGGCGCGCTGATCGCGACCGGAGCCCTCACCGCGGCGCCCGCGCAGGCCGTCACGACGCCCTCGATCATCGCCAAGGGCGGCTACGTGATGAACAACGCGAACGGTTCGTCGCTGTACTCGAAGGCCGCGGACACCAAGCGCTCCACCGGTTCCACCACCAAGATCATGACCGCCAAGGTCGTCCTCGCCCAGTCGAACCTCAACCTCGACAAGAAGGTGACGATCCAGAAGGCGTACAGCGACTACATCGTCGCGAACAACGCCTCCCAGGCCCACCTGATCGTCGGCGACAAGGTCACCGTCCGTCAGCTCCTGTACGGGCTGATGCTGCCGTCCGGCTGCGACGCCGCCTACGCCCTCGCGGACACCTACGGCTCCGGGTCCACCCGCGCCGCTCGCGTGAGCAACTTCATCGGCAAGATGAACTCCGCCGCGAAGAGCCTCGGCCTGAACAACACGCACTTCGACTCCTTCGACGGCATCGGCAAGGGGTCGAACTACTCGACGCCGAAGGACCTGACGAAGATCGCCAGCAGCGCGATGAAGAACTCGACGTTCCGCACGATCGTCAAGACGAAGTCGTACACGGCGAAGACGATCACCAAGACCGGCAGCACCCGCACGATGAACGCGTGGACCAACACCAACGGTCTGCTCAGCAGCTACAGCGGCACCATCGGCGTGAAGACCGGTTCCGGCCCCCAGGCCGGCTACTGCCTCGTCTTCGCCGCCACCCGGGGCGGCAAGACGGTCATCGGCACCGTCCTGTCCTCGACCTCGATCCCGAACCGTGAGTCGGACGCGAAGAAGCTCATGAGCTACGGCTTCGCCAAGCTCGGCTGACGCCACCCGCAGAGCACGGGCCCGTCGCACGGAACCACGCGGCGGGCCCTTCGCATACCCGGCGGCACAGCGCCGGTGCATGTGCTCGACCGGTCCTGACCTCTGCCCAGGAACGAGCAGAGGGGGCGGTCGCGCGTCTGAGTCGCGGCCGTCCCCTCCAGGTCCCGAAGGTCCCCCATGCGGTCCCGAAGGTACCCAATGAGGTCCCGGAGGTACCTAACTGCCCGTCATCACGCCCAGGAGATCAACCGCTTCGGCTGTTCCAGGATCGCCGCCACGTCCGCCAGGACCTTGGAGCCCAGTTCGCCGTCGACCAGGCGGTGGTCGAAGCTGAGGGCCAGGGTGGTGACCTGGCGGGGCTTGACCTTGCCCTTGTGGACCCACGGCTGGAGCTTGATCGCGCCGACCGCGAGGATCGCGGACTCGCCGGGGTTGAGGATCGGCGTGCCGGTGTCGACGCCGAAGACGCCGACGTTGGTGATGGTGACCGTGCCGCCCTGCATGGCGGCGGGGGACGTCTTGCCGTCCCGGGCCGTCGTCACCAGCTCGCCCAGTGCCTCGGACAGCTGCGGGAGCGTCTTGGCGTGGGCGTCCTTGATGTTCGGGACGATCAGACCGCGCGGGGTGGCGGCGGCGATGCCCAGGTTGACGTAGTGCTTGAGCACGATCTCCTGGTTGGCCTCGTCCCAGGACGCGTTGATGTCCGGGTTGCGCTTGATGGCGACCAGGAGGGCCTTGGCGACGAGCAGGAGAGGGTTGACCCGCAGGCCGTGGAACTCCTTGTCCTGCTTCAGCTCCTCGACCAGCTTCATCGTCCGGGTCACGTCCACCGTCACGAACTCCGTGACGTGCGGCGCGGTGAACGCGGAGCCGATCATGGCCTGCGCGGTGGCCTTGCGGACCCCCTTGACCTGGATCCGGGTCTCGCGCGCGCCGTCGTACGACGCGACGGCGGGTGCGGGAGCCGGGACGGCACGTGCGGGAGCCGGGACGGCGACCGGGGCGGCGACCGGGGTCTCCACGGCCGGCGCGGCGGCCTGGGGTGCGACCGCCGCGTGGACGTCCTCACGGGTGATGATCCCGTCCGGGCCGGACGGGACGATCACGGCGAGGTCGACGCCGAGGTCCTTCGCCAGCTTGCGCACCGGCGGCTTGGCCAGCGGGCGGGGCCGGCCGGGGACGGCCACGCCGGCGTGCCCGTTCAGCTCGGCCTGGAGCGCCTGCGCGGCAGGCGGGACCGCGACCTCGGGAACCGCGACCTCCGGAACCGTGACCTCGGCAACCGTGGTCTCGGGTCCCTTGCGGGGGCGGCGCTTGGTGGAGGAGGCGGCCACGCCGTAGCCGACCAGGACCGGCTGGCGGCCCTGCGGCTTCTCCTCGGGCTCGGGCTCCTCCGCGGGCGCCGGCGCGGCGGGCGCCGTGCCACCCGTGACGTCCACGGCGATGATCGCCGTGCCCACGTCCACCGTGGTGCCCTCGGGGAAGCGCAGCTCGCGGACCACGCCGTCGTAGGGGATGGGGAGTTCCACGGCCGCCTTGGCGGTCTCGACCTCGCACACCACCTGGCCGTCGGTGACCGTGTCACCGACCTGGACGTACCACTTGAGGATCTCGGCCTCGGTGAGCCCCTCGCCCACGTCCGGCATCTTGAACTCGCGTACGGAAGCTTCCGTCATCGTCGTCACGAACCCTCTCCTCAGTACGCCAGGGCACGGTCGACGGCGTCGAGCACCCGGTCGAGGCCCGGCAGGTACTCCTCCTCCAGGCGCGCCGGCGGGTACGGGGCGTGGTAGCCGCCGACCCGGAGCACCGGGGCCTCCAGGTGGTAGAAGCAGCGCTCCGTGATCCGGGCGGCGATCTCCGCGCCGGAGCCGAAGAACACCGGTGCCTCGTGGACGACGACCAGGCGGCGGGTCTTCTCGACCGAGGCCTGGATGGTGTCGAAGTCCAGCGGGCTGACCGAGCGCAGGTCCAGGACCTCCAGGGACTTGCCCTCCTCGGCGGCAGCGGCGGCGACCTCCTGGCAGAGCTTCACCATCGGGCCGTAGGCGGCGAGCGTGAGGTCCGTGCCCTCGCGGACGACGGCGGCCTTGTGCAGCGGGCCGGGGATGGCCTCGGTGCTGACCTCGCTCTTGTCCCAGTAGCGGCGCTTGGGCTCGAAGTAGATCACCGGGTCGTCGCTCTGGATGGCCTGCTGCATCATCCAGTAGGCGTCCGACGAGTTGGAGGGGCTGACGACCTTCAGACCGGCCACGTGCGCGAACAGCGCCTCCGGGGACTCGGAGTGGTGCTCGACCGCGCCGATGCCGCCGCCGTACGGGATGCGGATGACGACCGGCATCTTGACCTTGCCCAGCGAACGGGCGTGCATCTTCGCCAGCTGGGTGACGATCTGGTCGTATGCGGGGAAGACGAAGCCGTCGAACTGGATCTCCACCACCGGGCGGTAGCCGCGCAGGGCGAGGCCGATCGCGGTACCGACGATGCCGGACTCGGCGAGCGGGGTGTCGATGACGCGGCTCTCGCCGAAGTCCTTCTGGAGGCCGTCTGTGACGCGGAAGACACCGCCGAGCTTGCCGACGTCCTCGCCCATGACGAGGACCTTGGGGTCCGTCTCCAGCGCGCGGCGCAGCGACTCGTTGATCGCCTTGGCCAGGGCCATCTTCTCGGCCATCTCAGTGACCCCCCTCTGCGTCGGCGAACGACGCCTGGTAGGCGGCGAACTGGGCTCGCTCCTCGTCGACGAGCGCGTGCCCGTCCGCGTACGCGTTCTCGAAGATGGCGAAGTGGTCCGGGTCCGGCATGGAGCGGACCGCTTCGCGTACTCGTTTGCCGAACGTCTCGGACTCGGCCTCGAGTTCCGCGAAGAATCCCTCGTCCGCGTGGTTTGAGGCCTCCAGGTACCGGCGCAGGCGCAGGATCGGGTCCTTCGCCTCCCAGGCGGCGCGCTCGTCGTCGTGCCGGTAGCGGGTGGGGTCGTCGGAGGTGGTGTGGGCGCCCATGCGGTAGGTGAACGCCTCGACCAGGGTGGGCCCCTCGCCGGCGCGGGCGCGCTCCAGCGCCCAGCGGGTGACGGCGAGGCAGGCCAGCACGTCGTTGCCGTCCACGCGCACGCCCGGGAAGCCGAAGCCCTGCGCGCGCTGGTAGAGCGGCACGCGGGTCTGCTTCTCGGTCGGCTCGGAGATCGCCCACTGGTTGTTCTGGCAGAAGAACACGACGGGGGCGTTGTAGACCGCGGAGAAGGTGAACGCCTCGCTCACGTCGCCCTGGCTGGAGGCGCCGTCGCCGAAGTAGGCGATGACGCCCGCGTCGGCGCCGTCCTTGGCCACGCCCATGGCGTAGCCGGTGGCGTGCAGCGCCTGGGAGCCGATGACGATCGTGTAGAGGTGGAAGTTGTTGCTGTTGGGGTCCCAGCCGCCGTTGTTCACGCCGCGGAACATGCCCAGCAGGTTCGCCGGCTCGACCCCGCGGCACCAGGCGACGCCGTGCTCGCGGTAGGTCGGGAAGACGTAGTCGTCGTCGCGGGTGGCCCGGCCGGAGCCGATCTGGGCGGCCTCCTGGCCGAGCAGCGAGGGCCACAGGCCCAGCTCGCCCTGACGCTGGAGGGCGATGGCCTCGGCGTCGAAACGGCGGGTGAGCACCATGTCGCGGTACAGGCCGCGCAGGTCTTCGGGGGTGATCCCGGCGACGTACGCGTCGTACTCCGGGTTCTCGACCCGCTCGCCCTCGGGCGTCAGAAGCTGGACGAGTTCGGGATCGGTGCTCTTCTTGGTGGTGCGGCTGGTGCGCTTGGCGCCGGTGGCTCCGGTACTGCTGCCGGTGGTACCGGCCTTGCCTGCGGCGGTGCGTCGCGGCTTGCGCGCGGCACTGCTCTCCACGGTCACGTGTGCTCCTCCGTCGGTCCGGCCCCCGGGGTTGCCGGTAGGCCAGTGCGGCTCACCTGTTGTCGACCACCGGGCACGGGGTGGGTGCCACTCGGCCGGGAACAGGCGTGACAGGTGCCCCGGCGAGCGCCCTGCGACAATTACGTTACCCAGTGCTCCACATTTCTGTGAAACCCCACCTGACCTGCGTTTTTGCTTGGATTTCCAAGTAAATCGCCGCAGCCTGGAAGCTCGCTGGTCACAGCCTCGCAGGAGGCCGGAACAACGGCACGTTATCCCGGGCACCCCGGACACGGGAAGAGTCGACGTGTGACTCCGAACTCGCACACGAAGACGGAAAAGTCGGGGTATCTCCGGTCGGTCACCACGGCGTGGCGAGTGACGGCGAGGGTCAGGCGAGGATCATCGGAAAAGTCTCCGGATTTTTCAGCCGGCCTTTCGATCGCCGTTCCGTAGTTCATCCCATGACCTCGTGTGACCAAAAGCGACCACTGACGACTGCCTGTGACAAGCCCCAGCTCACGGCCCCTTTTCTTGCCCTAGCATCTGCCGCGTGCCGCGCCTTTGTGTACCACCCCTCACGCTCCACGCGCCCCCTCTGAGCGCCCTTCTGCCCCTGTACTCCGCCGGTACGGCGCTCGCCTGCGAACCCGTCGACCAGGGCCTGCTCAACCGCGGCTACCGGCTGCGCACCACCCGCGGCCACTACTTCCTCAAGCACCACTTCGACCCCGACACCGCCGACCCCGCCGCCATCGAGCGCCGGCATCGCGCCACCCAGCGCCTGGCCGCCCTCGGCGTCCCGGTCGCCCCGCCGCTCGCGCACCGCGAGGGCCGCACCGTCGCCGTCGTCGGCGGCCACGCGTACGCCTTGCACCCCTGGATCGACGGCAGGCACCGCCACGGCGGCCAGCTCACCGAGGGCGAGAGCGCACGCCTGGGGGCGCTCCTGGGCGCCGTGCACGCCTGCCTGGAGCGCGTGATGCCCCCGAAGGGGCGCACGCGCCCGGCGACGAGCCCCCATCCCGTGGAGAGCGCCGACCCGGCCGACACCTACGCCCTCATCGACGACCTGCTCGCCCGGGTCCACCGCCACCGCCCCGCCGACGCCTTCGACGAACTGGCCCGCCACCGGCTCCTGGAACGCCGCTCGCTCCTGGAGCAGCACGCCGGCCGGCGCCCGCCCCGAGGCGGCCCGGTCGGCTGGGTGCACGGCGACTTCCACCCGTTCAACCTGCTCTACAAGGACGACGCCCCCGCCGCCATCGTCGACTGGGACCGGCTCGGCGTGCAGCCCCGCGCCGAGGAGGCCGTACGCGCCGCCGCGATCTTCTTCGTGCGGCCCGCGGGCGCGCTGGACCTACCGAAGGTACGGGCCTACGCGCGCGCGTACCGGCGCGCGGCCCGTGCCACGCCCTCGGAGCTGGCGGCGGCCGTGCACCGGGTGTGGTGGGAGCGGCTGAACGACTTCTGGATGCTGCGCTGGCACTACGAACGCGACGACACCCGCGCGGACTGCCAGTTCCCGGCCGCCTCGGCGCTCGCGGTGTGGTGGACGCGGGAGTACGACGCGGTGTGCGACGCGTTCGTGCGATGAGGCCCGCGATCAGGCCATGGCCGGCACGCGCGCGCGTGGCTGCTCGGACGACTGCGCGTGGCTACGGACCGTGGCCCGCACGCGTGCGTGACTGCTCGGACCGCGGGGCTCGCACGCGTGCGTGAGGCCGTGACCCGCACACGCGCGTGAGGCCGTAGCTCGGCTCGCACGCGCGCGTGGTGGCTGCTCAGGGGCCGGTGGTGCCCGTCGTGCCGGTCGTCGTACCCGCGTCGGTGCCGCCGCCGACCGTGGTGCCCGGGTCCGTGCCGCCGGCGGCCGGGTCCGTCGGCTGGGACGGGGTGGTCTGCGGGTCCGTCGGCTCCTGCGTGGTCGGCTCGTCCGTCGGCTGGTCGGTCGGCTCGGAGGTGGTGGTGTCGGTCGGAGCCTGCGTCGAGGTGTCCGTCGGCGTCGACCAGCCCGAACCGCCGTCCGTGCCCGAACTGTCGTCCGTGGTCGTGTCCGTGGGCTGGTCGGTGCTCTCGTCGGTCGGCGCCTCGGAGGGCGTGTCGTCCTTCGTGGTCTGCGAGTGGCTCGGCGGCGGCGTGGTGCCGGAGCCCGTGTCGCCGCCGGTGTTGTGCAGCGCCAGCGCGACACCCGCGACGACCGCGACCACCGCGAGGGCGGCGAGGATCCACAGCTTGCCGCGCCCGCTGCCCCTGTTGCCGTGCCCCTCGAAGCCGCCGTCGTCGCCGTTGCCGTACCCGGCGGGCAGGATCTGCTGCGGGATCTGTGTGGTGCCGGCGCCGAAGTCGCCGGGGTGCTGCATCGCGGTCGTCCGCGCGAAGCCGCCGGGCGGGGTGGCGCGGCCGTCGTGCATGTCCACCGGCCCGGTGTTCCAGGTGCCGGTGTGGCCGCCCTGCTCGTACAGCATCTGCAGGCTGTACTGGATCAGGCCGCGCATCTCCTCGGCCGTCTGGAACCGGTCGTCCGGCTCCTTGGCCAGCGAGCGCATGACCAGCCCGTCCAGCTCCGGCGGGCAGCCGGCCGCGACCTCGGACGGCGGGACCGGGATGTCCTGGACGTGCTGGTAGACCACCGACAGCGGGGTCTCACCGGTGAACGGGGGCCTGAGCGCGAGCAGTTCGTACAGCAGGCAGCCGGTGGCGTACAGGTCGGAACGGTGGTCGACGGCCTTGCCGAGCGCCTGCTCCGGGGAGAGGTACTGAGGGGTGCCCATGACCATGCCGGTCTGCGTCATGGTCGACTGCGCGCCGTGCAGGGCGCGGGCGATGCCGAAGTCCATCACCTTGACGGCGCCGTTGTCGGTGATGATGACGTTGGCCGGCTTGATGTCGCGGTGCACGATGCCGTGCTGGTGCGAATAGGCGAGCGCCTCCAGCACACCGGAGACGATGATCAGGGCCTGCTCGGGGCCCGGCGCCTGAGCGTTGATCAGCAGGTCGCGGATGGTGCGGCCCTCGACCAGCTCCATCACGATGTACGGCACGGACTGGCCGCCCGCGACGACGTCCTCACCGGAGTCGTACACGGCGACGATCGCGTGGTGGTTGAGGCCGGCCACCGACTGGGCCTCGCGCGTGAACCGCGCCTTGGAGACCGGGTCCTCGGCGAGATCGGCGCGCAGCAGCTTGACGGCGACGGTGCGGCCCAGACGGACGTCCTCGGCGGCGAAGACCTCGGCCATGCCGCCCCGGCCCAGGCGGTGGGTCAGCCGGTAGCGGCCGTCACCGACGAGCCCCGCGTTGCCCCACATCTCCGGCGCGTCCGACATACCGCCGCCAGCCGCCTCGGGGTCGGACGGGCCCTGGGCGCTGTGCGTCTGTGCCATCTGTCCTCGCCGTCGTTTCTGCCCGCGGTGCGCGCGGTGTTGTCACGGTCTCCGTCGGCCACGCTACAGCCTTCGCGGGAACCTCCGGTCCGGAACAGGCACCCGGGGTCGGCCCGCGACGGACCGGCCATGAAACCTCGCACACCTGCTGTCGTGCAAATTCTGTGTACCGGACGTACGACTGCGGTAACGCTTCCGCGACGCTTCCTTCGCGTACGGTCACGGAACGGGCACCGAGCTTGACGTGTCAGTGCCCTGGGGCAGACTTGGCCGGGAATGGCACATTCGATCAAGGCATGTTAGCCAGGCGACGGCGCCGGACGGCCAGTGGTGGGGGACGCGGAAAGATGAGCCAGGACGGCGCGCAGGGCCGGTATGCGGGGCGAGCGGTGGCCGGCGGCCGCTATCAGCTGCGTGACTTGCTCGGTGAAGGCGGCATGGCCTCGGTGCACCTGGCGTACGACGCCGTGCTGGACCGTCAGGTCGCGCTCAAGACGCTGCACACCGAGCTGGGCCGGGAGCAGGCCTTCCGTGAGCGGTTCCGCCGCGAGGCACAGGCCGTGGCCAAGCTCACGCACACCAACATCGTCTCGGTCTTCGACACGGGCGAGGACGACCTGGACGGCATGACCACGCCGTACATCGTCATGGAGTACATCGAGGGCCGCCCGCTGGGCTCCGTCCTCGACGAGGATGTCCGCCAGTACGGCGCGATGCCCGCCGACAAGGCCCTGAAGATCACCGCGGACGTGCTCGCCGCGCTGGAGATCAGCCACGAGATGGGGCTGGTCCACCGCGACATCAAGCCGGGCAACGTGATGATGACCAAGCGTGGCGTGGTCAAGGTCATGGACTTCGGCATCGCGCGTGCCATGCAGTCCGGCGTCACCTCGATGACCCAGACCGGCATGGTCGTCGGCACCCCGCAGTACCTCTCGCCCGAACAGGCCCTGGGCCGGGGCGTGGACGCGCGCTCCGACCTGTACTCGGTCGGCATCATGCTGTTCCAGCTGGTCACCGGCAGGCTGCCGTTCGACGCGGACTCGCCACTGGCGATCGCGTACGCGCACGTGCAGGAGGAGCCGGTCGCGGCGTCCTCCGTGAACCGCTCGCTGCCGCCCGCCGTGGACGCGCTGATCGCCCGCGCGCTGAAGAAGAACCCGAACGAGCGTTTCCCGACCGCCGAGTCCATGCGCGACGAATGCCTGCGCGTGGCCGCCTCCTTCCAGGCCGCGGCGCCGAGCATCGTGCAGGGCACGGGGCCGACGCAGAGCGGTTCGGGCGTGGGTTCCGCGGTGTTCCCGCCGGTCGGCCAGCAGACCCCGGCGGCCGGCGGCCCGGTGCAGACGCCGTACCAGCCGACTCCTGCGCCGGGCCCCTACGGCACCCCGCCGCCGACCAACCCGGGCCCGGCCCAGCCCCCGGCCCCCTCCTACGGCTACCCGCAGCAGGGTGGCTACCCGACCCCGGCGGTCGGGTACGGGCAGCAGGGGTCCTCGACCCCGCCGCCGTACAACCTCACGCCCCAGACCACGGCGCAGTCCTCCGGCGGGGGCGGCGGCAGGAACAACAAGCCGGTGATCATCGGCTCGATCGTGGTGTCACTGATCGCGGTCGTCGGCCTGATCGTCGCGCTGACGCTGAACGGCGGGAGCGAGGACAACAAGGGCGGCGGTGGCACCAGCCCCTCGGCGACGACCGTCGCACCGGAGCACCGGGGCCCCGACACCACGAAGACGATCGACAAGACCCTGTGCACGGAGCCCCAGGAGTCGTACAACGACCCGGACAAGATCCAGCTCCCGGACTTCCGGTTCAAGTACATCAAGTCCGTCAAGGAGTGTGCCGCGGGCGCGGGCTGGCGGGTGACGACGGTGAAGGTGGACGAGAACACCTACGGCGAGGGCGCGGTCATCGACCAGTTCCCGAAGCCCGGCACGGACGTCGACCCGAAGAAGGTCGAGATCCAGCTCAACGTGTCGACGGGCGACCCGTCGTAACGTCGGGAAGAACGGCAGGATCAACGGCATACGGAAGGGCCCGGCGGACGTCCGCCGGGCCCTTCCGATTGTCGGAGCCAGTGGCTACGGGTACGAGTTCCGGGGCCGGGGGCTACGGGTACGAGTTCCGGGGCCAGGGGCTACAGGTACGAGTTCCGGGGCCAGGGGCTACAGGTACGAGTTCCGAGGCCGGGGGCTACAGGTACGGGCCGCCCGACCGGCCGCCCGACTGCGGCTCGTCGCCGTCGTGGGACATGCCCGGCGGGAGCGCGCGGCGCATCTGCTCCAGCTGGGCCCGCGCGGCCATCTGCTGGGCGAACAGCGTGGTCTGGATCCCGTGGAAGAGGCCCTCCAGCCAGCCCACCAACTGGGCCTGCGCGATGCGCAGTTCCGCGTCGCTCGGGGTGACGTCGTCCATGAAGGGCAGGGAGATCCGCTCCAGCTCCTCGACCAGCTCGGGCGCCAGGCCGTCCTCCAGCTCCTTCACGGAGCTGCGGTGGATCTGCTTGAGCCGGGCCCGGCTCGCCTCGTCCAGAGGGGCCGCGCGCACCTCCTCCAGGAGTTGCTTGATCATGCTGCCGATCCGCATGACCTTGGCCGGCTGCTCGACCTGCTCCGTCACCGGGATCTCGCGGGGCTCCTCGCCGCCACCTCCGCTGCCGAGGGCCATTCCGTCCTGGCCCACGACGAGGATCTGAGGATTCTCCGGCGACCGTTCGTTCCTCGGCATCTCCATGCGGCCATTGTCGCGCACCGGTCCACGTCACCACCGTGGCACCCCCCGTTACCGCCGATCACCGGTGCCGCCGATGACCACACGGTGGTGCCCGCCAGGAGGGTCGCCTGGGGGTCGCCTGGGGGGGCGCCCGGGGGTCGCCGATCCGGCGTGTAGACCTGTCGGCCCAATCCGAAATGCCTGACCTGTCAGCAAATGTGAGGCTTGATTCCGTCGATTTCTCCGACGGTCACGGCAACAGGGTTCCGGGAGGTCACCGACGTGACTCCATGGCTGCGACTCACGCTCCGCCTCGTGCGGCTGCTCCTCGTCCTCGCGGCGAGCGCGCCCGCGTACGGCTCGGCCACCGCGTACGGCGCGGAGGCGGCCCCACCGGGCTCCCCCGCGTCCTTGGCCCGGACGTCCGCCCCTCCCCCTTCCTCCCCGTCGACGTCCTCCACGGCGTCCCCCTCGCCCTCGGCCTCGTCCTCGGCTTCCTCGTCCGCCTCCGCCGGTGTGCCGGTCCTCGGCACCGCCGACCGCTCCGCGTCCGCCTCGCCGCCCGAGCCCTCGCGGGCCGGCAGCCGGGCGGGCGAGGGACGGACGCGGCCGGGGCGGCCGGACGGGCCGGCGGCCGAGGAGGAGGGCGCCGAGACCGCGTCGGCGTCCGGGACCGCCGCGCCGTCCGAAGCCGCGGACGCCGAGGACACCGAGGACGGCTACGCGCAGGAGCCGGAGACGGTGGACAGCCGGGACGCGACGCCGACGGCCTCCGACACGCCCCGGGAAGCCGGGCTGGCCCCCGTGCGGACCGCGGCGCCGACCACGGCCGGGGCCGCCGTCCGCCAGAGCGAGGCCCCCACCGCGTCGGCGCCGCACATCCTCCCGCTGGGCAGCGGGCTCGTCCTCATCGGCCTGGGCCTGGCCCTGGCATTCGTCGGCCTGCGAGTACGACGAAGCTGACCCGCAGGACCGAGCGCCTGCCACGGCCGACGGCTGACGGCTCACCGTTTACGGCTCACGACTCACCGCTCACGACTCACCGCTCACGACGCGACGAGCAGCACCTTCCCGATGTTCCCGCTGTCCTCCAGCACCCGGTGCGCCTGGGCCGCGTCCGTCATGGGCAGCTCGCGGTCGACCACCGGACGGATGTGCCCCGAGGCGATCAGCGGCCACACGTGCTCGCGCACGGCCGCCACGATGGCCGTCTTCTCGCCCAGCGGCCGGGCCCGCAGCGAGGTCGCGCTGATGGCGGCCCGCTTGCCCAGCAGGGCGGCGATGTTCAGCTCGGCCTTGATGCCGCCCTGCATGCCGATGATCGCGAGGCGTCCGTTGACGGCGAGGGCCTGGACGTTGCGGTCCAGGTACTTGGCGCCCATGTTGTCCAGGATGACGTCGGCGCCCGCGCCGTCCGTGGCCCGCGCGATCTCGGCGACGAAGTCCTGCTCGCGGTAGTTGATGAGCACGTCCGCGCCCAGCTCGGCGCAGAAGTCCAGCTTCTCCTTGCTCCCGGCCGTCACCGCGACCCGCGCGCCGACCGCCTTGGCCAGCTGGATCGCCATCGTGCCGATGCCGCTGGAGCCCCCGTGCACGAGCAGCAGCTCGCCGGGGCGCAGATGGGCGACCATGAAGACGTTGGACCAGACCGTGCAGACCACCTCGGGCAGTGCCGCCGCCCGCTTCAGGTCGACGCCCTGGGGGACGGGCAGCAACTGCCCGGCCGGGACGGGCACCTTCTGGGCGTAACCGCCGCCCGCGAGAAGTGCGCACACCTCGTCGCCGACCGCCCAGCCGGAGACCCCGGGGCCGGCGGCCACGATCCGGCCGGAGCACTCCAGGCCGGGATAAGGGGACGCGCCGGGCGGCGGGTCGTAGAAGCCCTGCCGTTGCAGGAGATCGGCACGGTTGACGGCACTGGCCACCACCTCGACCAGTACCTCGCCCTCTCCGGGCACCGGATCGGGCACCTCGGCCCACACCAGCGCCTCGGGTCCGCCAGGTTCGGGAATCGTGATCGCATGCATGGCGACGACGCTACCCCCGGCGGATGCCCCCCGCTGGGGGAGACCCGCTCAGTCGTGCGGCAACGGGCGGGCCTGGGGCGTGACCCGGGCGCCGGGCGTCGCACGGACGATGGTGATCAGACGGTCCGTCAGCTGGAGGGTGCCGATGGACGGGTCGTCGTAGCCGAGGACCCGGTGGCCGCGGACGACGCTCACCACGAGGTCGTCCGTCTCGCGCGGCTTCTTGCCCACCTCGGCCCGCACCACCGGTCGTTCCATGATGTCCAGGCCGCTGCCCTGCTGGATCAGGTCCTCCATGACCATGCCGGCGGCGGGGCTGAACACGGAAAGGCCGAGCAGCCGGCCGGCCGCGCCGGAGCTGGTGATGACGGCGTCGGCACCGGACTGCTTGAGCAGCGGGGCGTTCTCCTCCTCGCGCACGGCGGCCACGATCTTCGCGCCCCGGTTGAGCTGGCGGGCCGTCAGGGTGACGAGGACGGCGGTGTCGTCGCGCTGCGGCGCCACGATGATCTGCCGTGCCCTGTGCACCTCGGCGCGCCGGAGGACGTCACTGCGGGTGGCGTCGCCCACGACGCCCGCGTAGCCCTCGGAGTTCGCCGCCTCGATCGCCTTGGAGCTGGGGTCGACCACGACGACCTGCTCCTTCTTCAGCCCGGTCGCACAGACGGTCTGGATGGCTGACCGCCCCTTCGTGCCGAAGCCGATGACCACGGTGTGGTCGCGCACGGTGGACCTCCAGCGGTTCAGACGCCATTCCTCGCGGGTGCGTTCGGTGAGGACCTCCAGCGTCGTGCCGACCAGGATGATCAGGAACAGCACGCGCAGCGGGGTGATGACGAAGATGTTGGTGAGCCGGGCGCTGTCGCTGACCGGCGTGATGTCGCCGTATCCGGTGGTGGAGAGGGTGACGGTCGCGTAGTAGAACGAGTCGAGCAGGTCGAGGGCGTTGTCGGCGTTGTCGTGGTAGCCGTCGCGGTCGGCATAGACGACGAACGCGGTGGCGACCAGCACCAGCAGGGCCACGATCAGGCGTTTGCCGACCTGCCGGATCGGCCGGTCGACCACTTTCCTCGGGAGTTTCACCCGGTGGGTCACCAGATCGTCGCCCGCCTGGCGGGCTATGACGTCATGGCCGGGAAGTTTCACGTGAAACACACCCCGATTCCCGCACTCGCCCAGGGCAGATCGAGCAGTTCGGTCTCCTCCCCGTGCCGGGCCCCGCCGGGCGGTACGACGGCCAGCGCGTCGGCGGCGGCGATCCCGCGCAGCATGGCCGGGCCGTTGTAGTGCAGCGGCACGGCGCGGTCGCCGCGCAGTACGACGGGGACGAGCCGGGTGTCGTACGGATGCCCGTGCACCGCCTCCGTCAGCGGCAGGGTGTAGGGCTCGGGGGCGGGCCGGGCGGCGAGGGTACGCAGCAGCGGCTCGGCGAGCGTGACCAGGCCGGAGACCGCCGCGAGGGGATTGCCGGGGAGACCGACGAGGTGCTGGTCCTCCTTCGTGCGGGCCAGCAGCATGGGGTGGCCGGGGCGCACCTTGACGCCGTCGACGAGGAGTTCGGCGCCGATGCGGTCCAGGGTGGGGTGCACGTGGTCGACCGGTCCGGCCGCGGTGCCGCCGGTGGTGACGATCAGGTCGGCGCGCGAGGTGGTGAGCGCCTTGCGCAGCGCCTTGGCGTCGTCCCCGAGCCGGCGTACGGCGATGACGTCGGCGCCGAGGGCACGCAGCCAGGGCGGCAGCAGGGGGCCGAGCGCGTCCCGGATCAGGCCGTCGCGCG
This sequence comes from Streptomyces sp. NPDC048297, assembly GCF_043201585.1. Lineage (NCBI taxonomy): Bacteria > Bacillati > Actinomycetota > Actinomycetes > Kitasatosporales > Streptomycetaceae > Streptomyces > Streptomyces sp. NPDC048297. The sequence continues at coordinate 40,251 of NZ_JBICZA010000033.1, read as the reverse complement.
GGAGTCCCTCGGTGAGCAGTTCGTCGCCGAGGACGAGGACTTCGGCACGGGGCCGGGGGACGGTGCCGAGCGTGTCGTAGCCGGCCGCCGCGGCGAGGCCCAGGACGGCGGGGGTGACCAGGGTGCCGACGGGCAGCAACTGGTCGCCGCTGCGGCACTCCTGGCCACGCGGGCGGATGTCCTGACCGTGACTCATCTCCCGGGTGGAGTGGAGCCGGCCCTGGGCGTCGGTACGGCCGTGCTCGGTGCGCAGCACGGCGGTGGTGTCGGCGGGGATGCGGGCACCGGTGGCGATACGGACCGCCTCGCCGTCGGTGAGCGGCTCGGGCCGGGCATGTCCGGCGAGCACACCCTCGTCCCGCACCTGCCAGGGGCCGGGGCCGGCGACGGCCCAGCCGTCCATCGCGGAGGTGTCGAAGGACGGCAGGTCGCTGAGCGCGTCCAGGGGCGCGGCGAGGACCAGGCCGAGGGCGTCGGCGAGGGGGACGGAGACGGGCGCGTGACGGCTGCCCGCGCTGCGAGCGGACCCGGTGACTCGGGCGGCGCGCACGGCCTGGGCCGCGATCTCGCGGGCCCGGGGCCAGGGCGTGGCCCGGTGCCGCTCGTGCGGGCGTGCGGTGTGCGGGGCCGGGTGCTCGCCCTGCGGGGCGGGGCGTTCGCTCTGTGAGGCGGGGCGTTCGCTCTGCGAGGCGGGGGTGGGGGTGGGGGCGGGCCGGTGGCCGGCGCGGTCGTCCCCGGGCTCCCGTACGAGGGCCAGGGCCTCCTCGACGTCGAGGTCGTCGAGGTCGTTGAGACCGCCGGGACTGCCGTGGCCGCCGTGGCCGCTGAGACCGTTGCGGTCATCGCGGCCGTCGAGACCGTTGCGGCCGTCACGGTCCCCGGCGGGCCTGCCGGCCCGGGTGCCGGGGGCGGTCATCCGGCGTCCGGGGCGGAGCCGCCCCCCTTGGACTCTGCCGGGTTCCCTTCCTCCTGGCCCTCTTCCTCCCAGCGCCGAGCCAGCTCGGTCACCTTGCGGGCGGCCTCGGCGACGGCCTCGGGGCCGCCCTTGCCCTGGGCGGCGGCGTACCCGACGAGGAAGGTGGTGAGCGGCGCTGCGGGGCGGGCCACACCGTGCGCGACGTCGCGGGCGACGTCGAGCAGGACGGGGGTGTCGACGTCCAGGTCGATGCCCAGCTCGTTCTTGACTGCGGTGATCCATTCATCCAGCACGTGCCCATGCTCCCTGATGCGTGTCCGGGCGCGGGAGATGTCCTCCCAGGTGTCGCAGTCGAAGGACGCGAGGGGGTCCTCGACGCGGGTGAGGCGCAGGGCTCCGGTGAGCCGGCGCAGGGGAAGGCCGGTGAGGCCGCCCTCGGCGGCGGAGAGGCCGGCGAGGGCCCGGCGCAGTGCGGCGGTGCGGTAGGCGGCCACGAGCGGCTGGTCACGGCCGCCCGCGTCGGTGAGCAGCGCACCGTCGGCGCCGGTGTCCCTCAGGGCGGCCAACAGCCTTCGCACGGTGGCTTCTTCGAGGAACGGCAGGTCGGCGGAGAGGACGACGGCATGCGCGGCGGTGGTGAGCCGCAGGCCGGCGTCCAGCGCGGCGACCGGTCCGGCGCCGGGCGGTTCCTCGCGCGCCCAGCTCACCGGACGGGCGGTGGGACGCCGGTCGGCCACGACGACGGTCGTGGCCGCGTCTTCGCAGGCCGCGAGCACCCGGTCGAGCAGGGCGCGCCCGCCGACCCGGACACCGGGCTTGTCGGCACCGCCGAGCCGCCGCGCGGCGCCACCGGCAAGCACGACGGCGTCGTACGCGCCGGTGGTCCCTGGGCCGGTGAGTCCGGGGACTTCGCGCCCGGGGACGGCGGGCCCGGGACCGGTGGGTCCGGTGTCCCGGTCGTCGGGCCCGGGGGCGGCGGGTTCGTGGACGGTCACCCCCCGAGTATGTCCCGCGGGCCGCCGCTCGCGGACCCCGCGTGGATCACTTTGCGAGGCTCGCGTGGATCACTTGGCGGGGCCCGCGTGAGTCACCCTGGGGGCTTCTCGGGTCCTCGCGTGAGTCGCCCCGGGGGCTTCTCGGTCCTCGCGTGGGTCACACGGTGTCACAGGGTGCGCAGCAGGACCGCCGGCTGTTCCACGCAGTCCGCCACGTACCGCAGGAAGCCGCCCGCCGTGCCGCCGTCGCACACCCGGTGGTCGAAGGTGAGCGAGAGCTGCACGACCTGACGCGCGGCCAGTTCGCCCTCGTGCACCCAGGGTTTGGGGATGATGCGGCCGACGCCGAGCATGGCCGCCTCGGGGTGGTTGATGATCGGGGTGGAGCCGTCGACGCCGAAGACTCCGTAGTTGTTCAACGTGAAGGTGCCGCCGGTGAGTTCCCCGGGTGTGAGGGTTCCGCCCCGGGCGGCCTCGGTGAGCCGGGCGAACTCGGCGGTCAGCGCCTCCGCGTCGCGCGCGTGGGCGTCCCGGACGACCGGCACGACCAGCCCCCGCTCGGTCTGCGCGGCGAAGCCGAGGTGCACCTGGTCGAGCCGGACGATCTCGCGGGCCTCGGTGTCGACGTACGAGTTCAGCTCGGGATAGCGGGCGAGGGCCGCGGTGCAGATGCGGGCGAGCAGCGCGAGGAGGGAGATCTTCGGTCCTCCGGCGGCGTTCATGGCGGCCCGCGCGCGCATGAGTTCGGTCGCGTCGGCGTCGACCCAGCAGGTCGCGTCCGGGATCTCGCGCCGGCTGCGGGAGAGCTTGTCGGCGACGGCACCCCGGACGCCCTTGAGGGGGATGCGGGTTCCGCTGCGGACGGGACCGGAGGAGGGGCGGGTGGCCGGTGCCTCCGCGGCCGGGGCGGCGGGAGCGGAGACGGTGGGAGCGGGGGCGGTCCTGGTGCGCAGGGCGGACTCGACGTCGGAGCGCAGGATCAGCCCCTCGGGGCCCGAACCGGCCACCTGCCGCAGGTCGAGTCCGTTGTCCCGGGCAAGCCTGCGGACCAGCGGGGAGATCACGGCGACCGGTCCCTCGGCGAGCACGCGCGCGGGCGCCGACGCGGGGACGGGCTCGGGCACGCGCGCGGGGGCGGACGGTACCGGAACGGATTGACCGGACTGACCGGACTGACCGGACTGACCGGACTGACCGGACTGAGCAGACTGACCGGACTGAGCAGACTGACCGGACTGAGCAGACTGAGCGGACTGAGCAGACTGACCGGACTGAGCAGACTGAGCGGGCTCTTTCACCGTCCCTGCGGCGGCCGCCGTCCCGTTGGCGGTGGCCGTCGTCCGCACCCGGCGCCGACGTGCGGCGGGCGCCTGCGTGCCGTAGCCGACCAGCACGTTGCCCGATCCCTCGGTCTCGGCGGACGTCTGGGAGCCGACGGCGACCGTCAGCAGCGGGGCGCCGACGGGCAGTTCCGTGCCCTCCTCGCCGAAGCGGGCGGTGACCACGCCGCCGTAGGGGCAGGGGACCTCGACCATCGCCTTGGCCGTCTCGACCTCGACGACCGGCTGGTCGATGGCGACGACGTCGCCGACCTGCACCAGCCAGCGGACGATCTCCGCCTCGGTGAGACCCTCACCCAGGTCGGGGAGCTTGAACTCCAGCACCTGTGCCATCAGCCCTCGGCCTCCCACTGCAGGCGGGCCACGGCGTCCAGGATGCGGTCGACGCCGGGCAGGTGGTGCCGCTCCAGCATGGGCGGCGGGTAGGGGATGTCGAAGCCGGCCACGCGCAGCACCGGCGCCTCCAGGTGATGGAAGCAGCGTTCGGTGATCCGGGCCGCGATCTCGCCGCCCGGCCCGCCGAACCCGGTCGCCTCGTGCACGACGACCGCGCGTCCGGTGCGCCGCACGGCGGCGCAGACGGTCTCGTCGTCGAACGGCACCAGGGAGCGCAGGTCGACGACCTCCAGGTCCCAGCCCTCCGCGCGGGCGGCCTCGGCGGCCTCCAGGCAGACCGGCAGGGAGGGGCCGTAGGTGATGAGCGTGGCGCTGCGCCCGGTGCGGCGGACGACCGCCCGGCCGATGGGTTCGACCTCGGCCGGCTGCTCGGGGTTCCAGGAGTCCTTGGACCAGTACAGGCGCTTGGGCTCCAGGAAGACGACGGGGTCGTCTGAGGCGATGGCCCGGCGCAGCAGCCCGTAGGCGTCGGCGACGGTCGCGGGGGTGACGACGTGCAGCCCCGGCGTGGCCATGTAGTAGGCCTCGGAGGAGTCGCTGTGGTGCTCGACGCCGCCGATGCCGCCGCCGTAGGGGACGCGGACGGTGATCGGCAGCGGCATCCGGCCCCGGGTGCGGTTGCGCATCCGCGAGACGTGGCTGATCAGCTGCTCGAACGCCGGGTAGGCGAAGGCGTCGAACTGCATCTCCACCACCGGCCGCATGCCGTACATGGCCATGCCGACGGCGGTGCCGAGGATGCCCGCCTCGGCCAGCGGGGTGTCGGTGCAGCGGTCCTCGCCGAACTCCTTGGCGAGCCCGTCGGTGACGCGGAAGACACCGCCGAGGGTGCCGACGTCCTCGCCCATGACGTGCACGGTCGGGTCGGCGGCCATGGCGTCGCGCATCGCGCGCGTGAGGGCCTGCGCCATGGTGGCCGGCTTGACGGCGACGGTGGTCATCGCTGGTCGCCTTCCTGGTCGTGCCGGTCGCTCTGTCCGGCCTGCCCGCCCTGTCCGTCCCGCTCGTCCTGCCCGACCTCTCCGTCCTGTTCCGCGTCGAGTTCGGCGCGCAGCAGGGCGCGCTGCTCGCGCAGTTGCGGGGTGGTCTCGGCGTAGACGTGGTCGAAGAGGTCCATCGGGTCGAGAGCGGGATCCTGGTTCATGCGCTCGCGCAGGTCGGCGGCCATCGCCTCGGCGTCCTGCCGGGCGGCTTCGATCCCGGCCTCGTCCAGCCATCCGCGCGCGGTGAGTTCGCGCTCCAGCAGCTGGATCGGGTCGTGTGCGCGCCATGCCTCGACCTCGGCGCCGCTGCGGTAGCGGGTCGCGTCGTCGGCGTTGGTGTGGGCTTCCATGCGGTAGGTCACGGCCTCGACCAGGATCGGGCCGCCGCCCGCGCGCGCGTGCCGTACGGCGTCGGCGAGGACCTCGTGCACGGCGGCGGCGTCGTTGCCGTCGACCAGCCGGCCCGGCATGCCGTAGCCGACGGCCTTGTGGGCCAGGGAGGGCGCGGCGGTCTGCTTGGCGAGCGGGACGGAGATGGCGAAGCCGTTGTTCTGCACCAGGAAGACCACCGGTGCCTGCCAGACGGCGGCGAAGTTCAGGGCCTCGTGGAAGTCGCCCTCGCTGGTGCCGCCGTCGCCGACCATGGCGAGCGCGACGACATCGTCGCCCTTGAGGCGGGCGGCGTGGGCGAGGCCGACGGCGTGCGGGAGCTGGGTGGCCAGCGGGGTGCTGAGGGGGGCGACCCGGTGGGCGTACGAGTCGTAGCCGTTGTGCCAGTCGCCGCGCAGCAGGGTGAGGGTCTCGACGGGGTCCACGCCCCGGGCGACGACGGCGAGGGTGTCGCGGTAGCTGGGGAAGAGCCAGTCGCGCTCCTCCAGGACCAGGGCGGCGGCGACCTCGCAGGCCTCCTGGCCGGTGCTGGAGGGGTAGACGGCGAGACGGCCCTGCTTGGTCAGCGCGGTGGCCTGGGTGTTGTAGCGGCGGCCCTTGACCAGCTGGGCATGGAGCCGGCGCAGCAGGTCCGGGTCGGCCTGGCCGGCCGCCTCGGTGCCGAGGACGCGGTAGGGCTCGGCGTCGGGCAGCAGCGGCGCGGGGTCCGTGCGGGGCTGCCAGGCGGGCGGCGGCGATGGCCGGTACGCGCCCCGCTGCTCCATGACCGTCATGACGGCACCTCCTCATGGGAGTGGCTACGGCAGGCGCGTCGGTTGTGACTCGCCTCACCTACCGATTGTTCGGTCGTCGGCACATTTTGGCTACAGGCCCCGCCAGGCTGTGGACAAACGGTTCTGCACAGCCTGGAATGAATGCAGGACGTCCACGGCGGCAGAGCGGGGGGACATGTCACCTGAACAAATGGTCCAAGGGCCGGACGAGGGGACCGTGCTTCCGGCGCGCCCGCTGGACGCCATCGATCAGGACATCCTGAAAATCCTGCAGGCGGACGGCCGCGCCTCGATACGGTCCGTCTCCGAGCGCGTCCACGTCTCCCGCGCCAACGCCTACGCGCGGATCAACCGGCTGGTCGAGGACGGGGTGATCCGCGGTTTCAGCGCGCGCGTCGACCACGAGCGGGCAGGGCACAGCACGTCGGCGTACATCACGCTGAAGATCGTCCAGAACACCTGGCGCACGGTCCGCGAACAGCTCAGACAACTGCCCGGCGCCTCCCACATCGCCCTGGTGGGCGGCGACTTCGACGTCCTGCTCCTGGTGCACACGCCCGACAACAGGGCGCTGCGCGAGCTGGTGCTCACCCGGCTCCAGGCGATCCCCGAGGTGCTCAGCACGCGCACGCTGCTGGTGTTCGAGGAGGAGGATCTGGAACCGGAGACCTGACCGGCGCGCGGCTCGGCGGTTCGGGAGTCGGGGTCCGGGCCCGGAGGTGCGCGAGTCGGGCTCCGGGCTCGGCGGTTCGGGAGTCGGGCTCCCAGCCCGGCCATGCGGGAGTCAGGCCCGGGTCGGCAATGCGGGCGTCTGGCCCGGGTCGGCCCTCAGGCCTAGGCCTGCCGCAGCCCCGAGAAGACCAGCTTGACCACCGCGTCGGCCACCTCTCGGCCGCTGGCGCCGCGCGCCTCGGGCCGGTACCACTCCACGACGGAGTTGATCATTCCGAAGACCAGCCGGGTCGCCAGGCGCACCTCGATGTCCCCGCGGACGTCACCGTCGGCCGCGGCGGCCTTCAGCAGTTCGGCGACCTGGTGGTCGAAGTCGCGGCGCCGCTCCAGCGCCCACCGCTCGGTCTCGGTGTTGCCGCGCACGCGCAGCAGCAGCGTCACGTACGGCAGCTCGGATATCAGCACCTCGACCATGCGGCGCACGACGTGCTCCAGCCGGTCGACGGGCCGCCCCACGCGCGCGTGCTCCTCCTGGAGGATCGCGAACAGGCCGTCCAGCGCCCGGCTGACGGCCCGGCGCAGCAGCTCCTCCTTGCCGCTGACGTGGTGGTAGATCGACGACTTGGAGATGCCGGCCGCCTTGGAGAGGTGCTCCATGGAGGTGCCGTCGTAGCCGCGCTCGTTGAAGACCTGGACGGCGACGGAGAGCAGCGTCTCGGGGGTGTACGTGTCGCGTCTGGCGGTGGTCATGAGGTGGCCTCCCGCTTGTCGGTGGCGTACGCGTGGCGGTAGAGCGCGAGGGACGGCGCGTACCGGCCGGAGGGTTCGCGCAGGTGCAGGTCGTCCAGCAGGTCGTAGGCGAAGCCGCGGCCGAGCCGGCGGCTCCACTCGAAGGGGCCGAGCGGGTAGTTGACGCCGAGGCGCATCGCGGTGTCGATGTCCTCCTCGGTGGCCACGCCCTTGGCGACGGCGTCGTGCGCGAGGTCGATGATCCGGGCGACCGTACGGGCGACGATCATGCCGGGGGCGTCTCCGATGACGCTGACGTCCTTGCCGAGCGCCTGGAAGAGGCCGATGGCCTCGGCGAGGGTCCCCTGCGCGGTGTCCTGGGAGGCGGACAGGGCGATACGGGTGGCCTTGCGGTAGTCGAGGGCGAGATCGAAGTAGACGACGTCACGGAACTCCACGGAGGTCTGTCCGTCGGCGAGGGCGAGCTGGCCGCCGCCGGGCAGCACCAGGCGGGTGCCGTGGTCCTCTTCCTCCTCGTGGACCTGGATGCCCGCCTCGCGGATCAGCGTGACCAGTTCGGCGGCGGGGCCGAGGTCGCCCTCGACGGTGACCCGCGCGGGCGGCTGCTCCCTCTCCGCGGTGTGCGGCTCGGAGCGTTCGGCGCCCTCGGCGTAGTCGAACCAGCCGTGTCCGCTCTTGCGTCCGAGCCGGCCCGACTCGACCAGCCGACGCTGGGCCAGGGAGGGGGTGAAGCGGACGTCCTGGAAGAAGGACTGCCACACGGAGTGGGTGACGGACTCGTTGACGTCCTGGCCGATGAGGTCGGTCAGCTCGAAGGCGCCCATCCGGAAGCCGCCCGACTCGCGCAGGACCGCGTCGATGGTGGCCGGTTCGGCGGCCTGGGACTCGTAGACGGCGAAGGCCTCGGCGTAGAAGGGCCGGGCGATGCGGTTGACGATGAAGCCGGGGGTGTCCGCGCAGGCCACCGGCGTCTTGCCCCAGGCGCGAGCGGTCTCGTACGCGCGCGTGGCCGACGTGACGTCGGTGGCGAACCCGGAGACGACCTCGACCAGCGGCAGCAGCGGGGCCGGGTTGAAGAAGTGCAGGCCCACGAAGCGGCCGGGGTCGGCGAGGGCGCCGCCGATGGCCGTCACCGACAGGGACGAGGTGTTGGTGGCGAGCAGGCAGTCGTCGGAGACGATCTCCTCCAGGTCGCGGAAGAGCGCCTGCTTGGCGTCCAGCCGCTCCAGGACGGCCTCCACGACCAGAGCGCAGTCGGCGAGGTCGGCGAGGCTCCCGGCGGGCAGGAGCCGGGCGCGCGCCGCGTCCCGGTCGCCCGCGTCGAGGCGGCCCTTGGCGACGAGCCGGTCGAGGCGGGCGCCGATCGCCTCGGCCGCCTCCTGGGCGCGCCCGGGGACGGCGTCGTAGAGGCGGACGCGGTGGCCGGCCATCAGCGCGACCTGGGCGATGCCCTGGCCCATGGTGCCGGTGCCGACGACGGCCACGGGGCTGCTGACGTCGAGTGCTGTCATGTCCGCGATCCTCCCGCACGACGTTTTCCACAGATGCGGCGGACCCCCTTGTCCCGACCGATCGTTCGGTTACTCTAGCTCTGACTGGCTGTTCCCGCTCTGTTTCTGCCCAGGTCCTGAACTCGACGAAGAGTTCTCCAGACGAGGAGTTGGTCCCGCATGGCCGCCCAGACCCCCCACGAGCTGATCGCGAAGCACCGGCCCACGCTCGACCAGGCCCTGGAAGCGATCCGCACCCGCGCGTACTGGTCCCCCCACCCCGAGCACCCCAAGGCGTACGGCGAGCACGGCAGCCTGGACGCCGGGGCGGGCAAGGCCGCCTTCGACGCCGTCCTGGGCACCCGCCTCGACCTCGGCCAGCCGGGCACCGACGACTGGGTGGGCGGCGAGGTCTCGCCGTACGGCATCGAGCTGGGCGTGACCTACCCGCACGCCGACCTGGACGCGCTGCTGCCGGCGATGCGGGCGGGACAGCGCGCCTGGCGCGACGCGGGCCCGGAGGCGCGCGCGGCAATCTGCCTGGAGATCCTCAAGCGGATCAGCGACCGTACGCACGAGTTCGCGCACGCGGTCATGCACACCAGTGGACAGGCCTTCATGATGGCGTTCCAGGCGGGCGGCCCGCACGCCCAGGACCGCGGCCTGGAGGCGGTGGCGTACGCGTACGCGGAGCAGGTGCGCACGCCGCAGGCGGCGGAGTGGACCAAGCCGCAGGGCAAGCGCGACCCGCTGGTGCTGACCAAGGAGTTCACGCCGGTCCCGCGCGGCATCGGCCTGGTCATCGGCTGCAACACCTTCCCGACCTGGAACGGCTTCCCGGGCCTGTTCGCCTCCCTGGCCACCGGCAACGCGGTCCTGGTCAAGCCGCACCCGCGCGCGGTGCTGCCGCTCGCGCTGACCGTGCGGATCGCCCGGGACGTGCTCACCGAGGCCGGCTTCGACCCGAACCTGGTCGCGCTGGCCGCCGAGCGCCCCGGCGAGGGCATCGCCAAGACGCTCGCCACCCGCCCCGAGATCCGCATCATCGACTACACCGGCTCCACGTCCTTCGGTGACTGGCTGGAGGCCAACGCCCGCCAGGCGCAGGTCTACACGGAGAAGGCCGGCGTCAACACGGTCATCGTGGAGTCGACCGGAAACTACAAGGGCATGCTGTCCAACCTGGCGTTCTCGCTGTCCCTGTACAGCGGCCAGATGTGCACCACCCCGCAGAACCTGCTGATCCCCCGCGACGGCATCCGCACCGACGAGGGCCCCAAGACCTTCGACGAGGTCGTCGCCGACCTCGCCCGCGCGGTGGACGGCCTGCTCGGCGACGACGCCCGCGCCAACGCCCTGCTGGGCGCGATCGTCAACCCGGACGTGAAGGCCCGCCTGGAAGCGGCGGCCGGCCTCGGCGAGGTCGCGCTCGCCTCCCGTGAGCTCGCCAACCCGGAGTTCCCGGACGCGGTCGTGCGCACCCCGGTCGTCGTCAAGCTGGACGGCGCCAAGCCGGACGCCGAGGCCGCGTACATGAGCGAGTGCTTCGGCCCCGTCTCCTTCGCCGTCGCCGTCGACTCGGCGGCCGACGCGGTGGAGCTGCTGCGCCGCACGGTACATGAGAAGGGCGCGATGACGGTCGGCGCGTACACCACCGACCCGGAGGTCACCCGCGCCATCGAGGAGGTGTGCCTGGAGGAGGCCGCGCAGCTCTCGCTCAACCTGACCGGCGGGGTGTACGTGAACCAGACGGCCGCCTTCTCCGACTTCCACGGCTCGGGCGGCAACCCGGCGGCGAACGCGGCCCTCACCGACGGCGCGTTCGTGGCCGGCCGGTTCCGGGTCGTCGAGGTCCGCCGCGAGGCGTAGCCCGGCTCAGGAGGGCGTGCCCGGCGTGCCTGGCGCGCCCGGGGACGCACTCCAGTGGTACAGCGTCATGGCGACGCTGGTGGCCAGGTTGTAGCTGGAGACCTGGGGGCGCATCGGCAGCCGTAGCAGGTGATCGGCTCGGGCGCGCAGCCGCGGCGACAGGCCGCTGCGCTCCGAGCCGAAGGCCAGCACGGCGTCGTCGGGGAGCTCGACGCCCCGGATGTCGTCGCCCTCCGGGTCCAGCGCGAACAGCGGCCCGGAGGGCAGCTCCTCGACGTCGAGCCGCTCCACCGCGGTCGCGAAGTGCAGTCCCGCGCCGCCGCGCACCACGGTGGGGTGCCAGGGGTCGAGGGTGCCCGTGGTGACCACTCCGGTCGCGCCGAAGCCGGCGGCCAGCCGGATCACGGCGCCCGCGTTGCCGAGGTTGCGCGGGTTGTCGAGGACCACGACCGGGGCGGTGCGCGGCCGGTGCGCCAGGGCCCGGACATTGGCCTCGCGGGACGGCCGCACGGCCAGCGCCGCCACGCCGGTCGGGTGGGGGCGCGGCACGAGCGAGGCGTACGTCTCCCGCGGCACCTCCGTCAGCAGCGCCTCCAGCGCGTCCCTGACGTCACCGGCCAGTTCCTCGGCGAGCGCGAGCGTGGCCGACCGGTCGGTGGTGACCGCCACCGGCACCTGTGCCCCGAAGCGCAGCGCGTGCTTGAGGGCGTGGAAGCCGTCGAGCAGTACGGCGCCGTCGGCCTGCTCCCGCCAGCGGATCACGGGGTCGGTCATGCCGGTCATGCCGTGAACCCTACGTGCCCCGGCGCGGCCTCCTCCGAGCCCTCCATGCCCTGCGCGCCCCCCGTGCCCTGCGAGTCCTGCGAGTCCTGTGGGGCGCGCGGCGACGGCAGCGTGCGGTTCCCCTCGTCGTGCCGGAGCAGCCGCCCACGCGCGCGTGCCGCCCAGCCGCCGAGCAGCAGCAGGAACGACGTCGGCAGGAACACCGAGTCCGCCGCGATCATCGCCAGCGAGAAGAAGGGCAGCCCGAGGACGACGGCGATCACGGCGTGCTCGGTCATCATCAGCACCAGCAGGACGTTCTTGACCCGCCGGTTGAACAGCGTGAACGGGAAGGCGACCTGCACCATGACCGTCCCGTAGGCGACGATCATCATGATCGTGCCGCTGGAGGACATCAGGTCGGCGAGGGCGGGCCAGGGCGAGAAGTAGTCCAGGTGGAGCGGGTAGTAGACGGCGGTGCCGTCCTGCCAGCGCGAGCCCTGGATCTTGTACCAGCCCGCCGTGGCGTAGATCAGGCACGCCTCCGTCATGATCACGACCAAGGCGCCGTTGTGCACCACGTTGGCGATCACGTCCAGCAGGATCCGCGGCTGCGCCGCCCTCGCCCAGCGCCCGACGGCCCACCACAGGCCGAGCGCCGCCCACACCGTCCACAGCACCACCGGCACCAGCAAGCCGTTGTCGACCTTGCCGGCCAGCGTCACCGCGAGGAGCGTCAGACCGGACACGCCCCACAGCACCGGACCCAGCCAGTCGGCGGGAACCCGCTCCCCACGCGCGCGTGCCGCCTCGTCCCGGGCCAGCCGCCGCGCGTCCAGAGACCACACCTGCCCGCAGCGCGTGAACACCAGGTAGAAGGACATCAGGTGCAGGACGTTGTCGCCGCCGTCACCGACGAAGACGCTGCGGTTCTGCAGCGACAGCACCCCGACCATGAACAGCACCGAGGCGGTACGGGTGCGCCAGCCGAGCAGCAGTGCCGCGCTGGCGAGGATCGCCAGCACGTAGAACACCTCGAACCACAGGTGCCCGCGGAACCACATCAGTGCCGTGAAGGCGTGGTTGTCGTCGATCAGCTGCCGGGCGAGTACCCAGCTCCAGGGGCCGTCGGGACCGTACAGCTCCTGGCGGTGCGTGAACTCGCGCAGCAGGAACAGCAGCCAGGTCGTGGCGAAGCCGATGCGGATCACGGCGGTCTGGTACGGGCCCAGCGCCGCTCCGGTGACGCGGGCGATGCCGCGCGAGAGCTTCAGGGAGATCCCGCTCACCGCACACCTCCCGCGGCCTCGTCGGCGCTCACCGACCACCAGGACAGCAAACGGTAGACGGGCTTGTCGGAGATCTTCTCCTGGCTCCACGGGGGCGGCTGCACGTTGGTGGTTCTGGAGCGGACCTGCACACGCTCGATCACACCGGCGGGGCCGGCCGCGTCGCTCCGGTACAGGCGCATCACGACGATCCGGCGCACGTACTGCTCGGAGAGCGCGCCGCGCATGCCCACGGAACGGTTGTCGGCGCCGTGCGTGGCGACGAAAAAGTCCCAGGCGCGGCGCACCTCGTTCTGCTCGGTGTGGCTGGGCACGAGGTTGCCGTCGATCGCGGCACCGTCCTGCGCGGAGAGGTCGGTCCAGCCGGTGACGCGCAGGTCGCCGTCCTCCGTCCGCACCTGGGCGCGCGCCTGGACGGCGACGTTCTGCTGCAACGGGTTCGGGGCGAACAGCTTCCAGTTCTGCTCGAACTCCGGGTACACCCACTCCCCGACGGCCTTGCCGTGCTGCTTGGTCACCGTGTTCGCCGGCGCGACGCTCAGGAACACCATGGCCAGGTGCACACAGACGACGACCGCGACAAGCCCGAGGGCCACGGCCGCGACGACCTGGTAGCCGGAGGAGAGGGCGGCGACGCCGGTGCGGGTCGGCGGCGTGGGGGACGACGGGGCGGAGGACGGCGACTCGGAGGACGGCGACTCGGGCGACGGCGACTCGGAGGACGGCGACTCGGAGGACGGCGACTCGGGCGACAACGGCTGCTCGGACACCTCCGGGCCACGCAACCCAGCCTGCTCGGACGCCCCCAGATCACGCGCCCCAGCCTGTTCGGGAAGCTCTGGGCGACGCGCTCCAACCTGCTCGGGAAGCTCCGGACCACGCGCCCCAGCTTGCTCGGGAAGCTCCGGGCGACGCGCCCCGGTCGACCCGGCGGGCCCGGCGGACCCGGGTGGGGCCCCCGAGTCCTCGTCGTACGCGTCCATCCGCCCCGTCCCCCGCTTCCGCTCGGTGGTCCCTACCGGCGCCGCAGGCGCCGCATCCGTCACGAGCGCCACTCCATCGCGCTCGCACGGAACGGTACTCAGCACCGGCCGTCCGGCGCAGCCCCGGGTACGACCCCGGACAGTGGCTCTCGCCACGCCGCGCCGCCCGCTCCGCGGTTTTCCACAGGCGGCGCGCCCAGGTTGTCCACAGGCGGCTCGCCCAGGTTTTCCACAGCGGTTGACACCCGGAGCGCCCCGGCACACCATTGATGACGCACGAACCGAACGATCGGTCGGGACTGTTCCCAAGGAGAGCCCGAGGTCAGGGGGACCGCATGGCCACAGCAGCCGCGCACCGCACGCCCGGCACACCGGCGGACGGCGCACTCGGCGCCGCCGGCGACACGGCGGCCCACCAGCACGCCTTCGACACAGCCGTCGCCGCCGAGGAACGCATCGAGCCGCGCGACTGGATGCCGGACGCCTACCGCGCCACCCTGGTCCGGCAGATCGCCCAGCACGCCCACTCCGAGATCATCGGCATGCAGCCCGAGGCGAACTGGATCACCCGCGCGCCCAGCCTGCGCCGCAAGGCGATCCTCATGGCCAAGGTCCAGGACGAGGCCGGCCACGGCCTGTACCTGTACAGCGCCGCCGAAACCCTCGGCACCAGCCGCGCCGAACTGCTCGACAAACTCCACAGCGGTCGCCAGAAGTACTCCTCGATCTTCAACTACCCGACGCTGACCTGGGCCGACGTCGGCGCGATCGGCTGGCTGGTGGACGGCGCCGCGATCACCAACCAGGTCCCCCTGTGCCGCTGCTCCTACGGCCCCTACGCACGCGCGATGGTGCGGATCTGCAAGGAGGAGTCCTTCCACCAGCGCCAGGGCTACGAACTCCTGCTCACCCTCGGCAAGGGCACCCCCGAGCAGCACGCGATGGCCCAGGACGCGGTGGACCGCTGGTGGTGGCCCTCGCTGATGATGTTCGGCCCGCCCGACGACGAGTCGCAGCACTCCGCGCAGTCCATGGAGTGGAAGATCAAGCGCCACTCGAACGACGAGCTGCGCCAGCGCTTCATCGACATCGCCGTCCCCCAGGCCGAGTCCCTCGGCCTCACCCTCCCCGACCCCGACCTGCGGTGGAACGAGGAGCGGGGGCACTACGACTCCGGGGCGATCGACTGGACCGAGTTCTGGGACGTCCTCAAGGGCAACGGCCCCTGCAACGACCAGCGCATCAACCAGCGCAGGCGCGCACACGACGAGGGCGCGTGGGTCCGGGAGGCGGCCGCCGCCCACGCCGCCAAGCACGCCGGGACCACCGGGACAGCCGGGACCACCGGGACAGCCGGGACCACCGGGACTGCCGGGACCGCCGGAGGAACAGGAGAGACGCGAGCATGACGAACACCGACTGGCCCCTGTGGGAGGTCTTCGTGCGCTCCCGCCGCGGCCTCTCCCACACCCACGCCGGCAGCCTGCACGCCCCGGACGCCGAACTGGCCCTGCGCAACGCCCGGGACCTGTACACCCGGCGCGGCGAGGGCGTCTCGATCTGGGTCGTGCCCGCCGCCGCGATCACCGCCTCCTCGCCCGACGAGAAGGACCCCTTCTTCGAGCCCTCCGCCGACAAGCCCTACCGGCACCCGACCTTCTACGAGATCCCGGAAGGGGTGAAGCACCTGTGACCGCCACCGTCCCCACGACCGCCGCCCTCGCCCTCGGCGACGACGCCCTGGTGCTCTCCCACCGTCTGGGGGAGTGGGCCGGGCACGCCCCGGTCCTGGAGGAGGAGGTCGCCCTCGCCAACATCGCCCTCGACCTGCTCGGCCAGGCCCGCCTGCTGCTGTCCATGGCGGGCGACGAGGACGAACTGGCCTTCCTGCGCGAGGAGCGGGCCTTTCGCAACCTCCAGCTGGTCGAGCAGCCGAACGGCGACTTCGCCCACACCATCGCCCGCCAGCTGTACTTCTCCACCTACCAGCACCTGCTCTACGCCGAACTCGCCGCAGGCGACGGACCGTTCGCACCCCTGGCCGCGAAGGCGGTCAAGGAGGTCGCCTACCACCGCGACCACGCCGAGCAGTGGACCCTGCGGCTCGGCGACGGCACCGCCGTCAGCCAGGAGCGGATGCAGCGGGCCTGCGACGCGCTGTGGCGGTTCACCGGCGAGATGTTCCAGCCGGTGGAGGGGGTGGACGTCGACTGGGCCGCCATGGAAGCCCGTTGGACACGGTCCATGACGGACGTGCTCACCCGGGCCACCCTGACCGTGCCCGAGGGCCCGCGCACCGGCGCCTGGTCTGCGGGCGCCGGCCGGCAGGGCCTGCACACCGAGTCCTTCGGGCGGATGCTCGCCGAGATGCAGCATCTGCACCGCAGCCACCCGGGGGCGTCATGGTGACCGCCACCGCCCTGGAGGCGGAGCTGCTGGAGCTGGCCGGTTCGGTACCCGACCCCGAACTGCCCGTGCTCACGCTCCACGAGCTGGGCGTCCTGCGCGCCGTGCACGTCAGCGGCGCCGACGCGGTCGAGGTCGACCTGACCCCGACCTACACCGGCTGCCCCGCCATCGAGGCGATGAGCCTGGACATAGAGCGGGTGCTGCGCGCCCACGGCATGCGCGAGGTCACCGTCCGCACGGTGCTCTCCCCCGCCTGGTCGACCGACGACATCACCGCCGAAGGCCGCCGCAAACTCCAGGAGTTCGGCATCGCCCCCCCGCGCGTGCGCGACGACTTCGGACCGGTCCCGCTGTCCCTGGGCCCGACCCGCACGCTCACGGACACCTTCGGCCCCGCCGAGGGGAGCGACCCGGTCCGCTGCCCGCACTGCGGATCCGCCGACACCGAGCTGCTGAGCCGGTTCTCCTCGACCGCCTGCAAGGCACTGCGCCGGTGCCTGGCCTGCCGTGAGCCCTTCGACCACTTCAAGGAGTTGTGATGGCACGCTTCCACCCGCTCCCGGTGGCCGCGGTCGACCGGCTCACCGACGACTCCGTCGCCCTCACCTTCACCGTCCCGCCCGAGCTGCGCGAGGAGTACCGGCACGCACCCGGCCAGCACCTCGCCCTGCGCCGGCGCACGGACGGCGAGGAGATCCGGCGCACCTACTCGATCTGCTCCCCGGCCCCCGACCCGGCCGGCGAGGGCCCGAGCACCCTGCGCGTGGGCGTGCGGCTGGTCGACGGCGGCGCCTTCTCCACCTACGCGCTCAAGGAGATCGCCGTCGGGGACGAGGTGGAGGTGATGACCCCGGCCGGCCGCTTCACCCTGGCCCCGGCCCCGGGCCGGTACGCGGCGGTCGTCGGCGGCAGCGGCATCACCCCGGTGCTGTCCATCGCCGCCACCCTGCTCGCGCGGGAGCCGGGGGCCCGGTTCTGCCTGATACGGAGCGACCGCACGGCCGCCTCGACGATGTTCCTTGAGGAGGTCGCCGACCTCAAGGACCGCTACCCCGAGCGGCTGCAGCTGGTCACGGTGCTCTCCCGCGAGGAGCAGCAGGCGGGCCTGCCGTCCGGACGGCTGGACCGCGAGCGGCTCACCGGACTGCTGCCGGCGCTGCTGCCGGTGGACCAGGTGGCGGGCTGGTTCCTGTGCGGGCCGTTCGGTCTGGTGCAGGGCGCGGAGAAGGCGCTGCGCGGGCTGGGCGTGGACCGCACCCGCATCCACCAGGAGATCTTCCACGTGGACGAGGGCGCGCCGAGGACCACTGCCCCGGCGCCCGCGCACAGCACCGTCACCGCCCGGCTCGACGGACGCGGCGGCACCTGGCCGGTCCAGGACGGCGAGTCCCTCCTGGAGACGGTCCTGCGCAACCGCCCCGACGCCCCCTACGCCTGCAAGGGCGGAGTCTGCGGCACCTGCCGAGCCTTCCTGGTCTCCGGCGAGGTCCGCATGGACCGCAACTTCGCCCTGGAGACAGAGGAGACCGAGGCCGGTTACGTACTGGCGTGCCAGTCGCACCCGATGACGGAAAAGGTCGAGCTGGACTTCGACCGCTGAGGTCCGGAGCCGGCAGAGGGTGAAGGAAAGGGGATCCCTGGAGCAGGGGCCGAAAAGGATGTCCCGCTCGCCCTCGCCGTTCCCTTCTTCTAGAACCTGTTCCATTTTGACGGACCGTCAGATACCCCGTCGGCCGAGACGGGGCGGCGGGGGCGACCGGATTCGCCAGGAGGCAGGCCGTGGACTTCACCTTCAGCGAGGAGCAGTTGGCGGCGGCCGAGGCGGCGTGGGGGGTGTTCGCCGCGGTGGTGCCGGATGCGGTGCCCAGTCCGGCGCTGACCGCCGGTGCCGTGGCCGAGGGGTTCGACCGCGAGCTGTGGTCCCGGCTCGCCGGTGCGGATCTGCTCGGTCTGCTCCTCGACGACGGACACGGCGGGGCCGGCCTGGACGCCATCGCACTGTGTCTGGTGCTGCGCGAGTCCGCCGGGGTGCTCGCCCGGGTTCCGCTGCTGGAGCACAGCGCGGTCGCCGCGACCGTGCAGGCCTACGGGACGAAGGAGTTGGGGGAACGGCTGCTGGCCCCGGCGGGGCGCGGCGAGCTGGTGCTGACCGTCGCCGCGCACGGCCGTACCGGACACGATCCGGCCGAACTCGCGGTCGCCGCACGGCGGGACGGGGACGCGTGGGTGCTGGACGGGGTGCAGACGGCGGTGCCGTGGGCGTACGACGCGGACTTCGTCCTCGTACCGGCGCACGTCGAGGACGCGGCGGCCGACCGGGGCGTGCTCGCGCTGGTGCCGCGCGAGGCGGACGGAGTGGTCCTGGCCGAGCAGATCTCCACCACCGGGGAGCGGCTGGCCGAGATGCGGTTGCGGTCGGCGCGGGTCGCGGCGGGCGACGTCATCGAGGCCGACGGCGCCAGGGAGTGGCTGCACGCGCTGCTGGCCACCGGCACCTGTGCGCTGGCCCTCGGACTCGGGGAGCGGGTGCTGCGGATGACCGGTGAGTACACGAGCGAGCGGGAGCAGTTCGGGCACCCGATCGCCACGTTCCAGGCGGTCGCGGTGCAGGCCGCGGACCGGTACATCGATCTGCGGGCGATGGAGGCCACGCTGTGGCAGGCCGCCTGGCGGATCGCCTCGGGCGCGCCGGGGCCGCTGCCCGCCGCCGGGGATGTCGCCGTGGCGAAGATCTGGGCGGCGGAGGGGGTGCGGCGGGTCGT
Source organism: Streptomyces sp. NPDC048297 (assembly GCF_043201585.1). Classification (NCBI taxonomy): domain Bacteria; kingdom Bacillati; phylum Actinomycetota; class Actinomycetes; order Kitasatosporales; family Streptomycetaceae; genus Streptomyces; species Streptomyces sp. NPDC048297. Next base: position 21,472 of record NZ_JBICZA010000033.1, on the reverse strand, counting down.
GCAGACGGCTCAGCATCTGCACGGCGGGTTCGGCGCGGACACCGAATACCCGCTGCACCGGTACCACGCCTGGGCCAAGCACCTGGAACTGTCGCTCGGCCCGGCGGCGGCGTACGAGGAGGCGCTCGGCGACCTGCTGGCGACGCATCCGCTCAGCTGAGGGCGCGGAAGCCTCGGCCCTCGGGCTGCAAGCGCCGAGGGCTACAGAACGAAGCCGGGTGTGCCGGCGTCGGTGGTCACCGGGCGGCCGGCGGACTGCCAGACCTGCATGCCGCCGTCGACGTTCACGGCGTCGATGCCCTGCTGGACCAGGTACATCGTGACCTGGGCCGAACGGCCGCCGGAGCGGCAGATGACGTGTACGCGGCCGTCCTGCGGGGCGGCCTCGGTCAGCTCGCCGTAGCGGGCCACGAACTCGCTGATGGGGATGTGCAGCGCTCCCTCGGCGTGGCCCGCCTGCCATTCGTCGTCCTCGCGGACGTCCAGCAGGAAGTCGTCGTCCTTGAGGTCCGTGACCTCGACCGTGGGCACACCAGCTCCAAAACTCATGCCTTTGACGCTACCTGAAACCGGCCGTGGCTCAGCCCTGTCCGAGCAGGGCCGCCAGCTGGGTCTCCCGCTGCTCGATGTCGCCGTGGAGGCGGACGGCGATCTCGTCCAGGAGGCCGTCGGGGTCGTCGGGGGCGAGGCGGAGCATGCCGGCGATGGCGCCGTTCTCCAGTTCCTGGGCGACGAGGGTGAGCAGTTCCTTGCGCTGGGAGAGCCACTCCAGGCGGGCGTACAGCTCCGCGCTGGGGCTGGGGGTCCGCTCGGGCGGCACGGGGCCTGCCGCCCACTCCTCGGCCAGTTCGGTGAGCAGGGCCGTGTCGCCGCGGGCGTAGGCCGCGTTCACGCGGGAGATGAACTCCTCGCGCCGCTGCCGTTCCTCTTCCTCCTGGGCGAGGTCGGGGTGGGCCTTGCGGGCCAGCTCGCGGTAGAGCTTGCGGGCCTCCTCGCTGGGGCGGACCCGCTCGGGGGGCCGTACGGTCTGGTCGGTGAGCATCGCGGTGGCCTCCGGGAACAGGCCCTGGCCGTCCATCCAGCCGTGCAGGAGTTCCTCGACGCCGGGGATCGGCTGGACGAGGGCGCGGGCCTCCTCGGCACGGCGGACGTCCTCGGGGTCGCCGGTGCGGGCGGCCCGCGCCTCGGCGATCTGGGCGTCCAGTTCCTCGATGCGGGAGTAGAGGGGGCCGAGCTTCCGCTCGTGCAGCCGGGAGAAGTTCTCGACCTCGACGCGGAAGCCCTCCACGGCGATCTCGTACTCGATCAACGCCTGCTCGGCGGCGCGTACGGCCTGTTCCAGCCGCTCCTCGGGCCGCGGGGGCTGGGACTGCTCAGCTTCCGGGGTCGTCACCCGACCAGCCTAGGCCACGGCCGGAAGACACCGGCGCAGCGGACGACCAGGTCCTCGTCGTGCTTGCGGCAGCCACGCCGGAAGCGGATCCCGACGTCCTCCCCACCGGTACGGCGCACCTCGCCGGGCCGGAGGTCCTTCACGCAGCGCTTGCCCCACGCCCCACCGTCATGCCCACGGCTTCCGCCGCCGGACACCGGCCGCCGGACATCCGGCCGCCAGGCGTCCGGCCGACAGACATCCGCGCACCGGACATCCACCCGCCGGACACCCGGCCTCCGCCCTCCCGGCCCCGCGTCTCACACCCCCGTCTCCGCCTTGATCCGGCCCGCGCGTACGGCGGCCGCCAGGTGGGCGTGGTCGGCTTCGGTGCGGTCGGCGTAGGTGACGGCGAAGGCGGCTATCGCCTCGTCGAGTTCCTCGTTCTTGCCGCAGTAGCCGGCGATCAGGCGGGGGTCGGCGCTGTGGGAGTGGGCGCGGGCGAGGAGGGCGCCGGTCATGCGGCCGTAGTCGTCGATCTGGTCGGCGGGGAGGGCGGCCGGGTCGACGCTGCCCTTGCGGTTGCGGAACTGACGCACCTGGAAGGGGCGGCCGTCGACGGTCGTCCAGCCGAGCAGGATGTCGCTGACGACCTGCATGCGCTTCTGGCCGAGAACCACCCTGCGGCCCTCGTGCTCGACCGGCGCCACCTCGAATCCGGCCGTGGGCAGGTGCGGGAGCAGCGCGGAGGGGCGGGCCTCCTTCACCTGGAGGACCAGCGGCTGCCCGCGGTGGTCGAGCAGGAGCACGACGTACGAGCGGGTGCCGACGCTGCCCGTGCCGACCACCCGGAAGGCCACGTCGTGGACGGAGTGCCGGGCCAGCAGCGGCAGCCGGTCCTCGGAGAGCGTCGTCAGGTACGGCTCCAGGGAAGCGGCGACGGCGGCCGCCTCGGTGTCGGGGACGTGGCGCAGGACCGGGGGCGCGGGGACGAAGCGGCGACCGCCGTCCTCCGCCTCCTGCGTCGACTTGGCGGCGAAACGGCCGCTCGTATTGGCCCGTGCCTTCTCCGAGACCCGCTCCAGCGTGCCGAGCAGGTCGTGGGCGGCGGTGTGGGAGACGAGTTCCTCGTCCGCGATGGCGTTCCAGGCGTCCAGGACGGACAGCCTGGCCAGCAGCCGCATGGTGCGGCGGTAGGCGCCGACCGTGTCCCGGGCCGCGGCGCGGCAGGTGTCCTCGTCGGCGCCGGCCTCGCGCCCGGCCAGGACCAGGGAGGTCGCGAGCCGCTTCAGGTCCCATTCCCAGGGGCCGTGGACCGTCTCGTCGAAGTCGTTGAGGTCGATGACGAGGCCGCCGCGCGGGTCGCCGTAGAGGCCGAAGTTGGCCGCGTGCGCGTCACCGCAGATCTGGGCGCCGATACCGGTCAGGGGGGTGCGCGCCAGGTCGTACGCCATGAGGCCGGCCGAGCCGCGCAGGAAGGCGAACGGCGTGGCCGCCATCCGGCCCACCCGTATCGGGGTGAGGTCGGGGATGCGGCCGGAGTTGGACTCCTCGACCGCGCTCACCGCGTCGGGGCGGGCGTCGTCGAGGTCGAGGACGCGGTGGGCGGCGCGCGGCACGCTCGCGCGGAGCGCCTTGCCCTCCTGCCTGGGGGTGCCCTGCGTCGGCCACTGGGCGAAACCGCGGATCCGGGGCACCCTGCGCGCCGTCGCCTCCGCCCCGGCGGCGCCCGTCTCGGCCGCCTCCGCCGTTCCCGTAGCGACACCCACACCGACACCGACACCGGTCATCACGACCGCCTCCCCCGAACACCCACGCACACGAAGTCCTGCTCGAACATCAACTCGTGCAGACCGTACAGCCGCCGCCCGGAACGCGTCAGACCCTGTGGACAACCCGGCGAATGTGGACGACTCCGTGACACCTTCCGCTGAAGCGGCCTGAAACAACCGCCCCCTCCTCCCCCCGCCCGCTGTTGCCTGCGCTCTCCGCCGGGTGCGCACTATAGGGAGGAAGCGAAACAGGACAGAAACAGAACATAGGGGAGGAAGCGGTACAGGAAAGGAGCGCGGACGGCGGCTCGGGGGTGAGGCCTCTGCCCCGGGCATGGGCCGCGACGGAGGTGGACTGCCATGCCCAGCGACGGAGTGTTCATCCTGGTCGCCGACGACGGGCGGGTGATCGACTGGTCCACCGCGGCTCAGGAGACATTCGGCTGGTCCCCGCAGGAGGCCCTGGGCAGGCACATCGGCGAGCTGGTGCGCGAAGGCGACGGCGCATCCGGGATCGGGACGCTCGCCTCGGCCACGGTGCCGCCCCTGGCCGTACGACCGGTTCTCACCGATTCCGCCCTGGTGTGGGAAGTGCGCGCGAGTGACGGCACCGACGACGGGTGGACCTCGGCCGTCCTGCGGGCGCTGTCCGGCTGCTCACCGCTGATCTTCCATGTCCTGGACCGTGACCTGCGCATCGTCCAGGTGAGCGATGACGCAGGCGGAGGGCGGGCGTCCTCGCTCCCCCTGCTCGGCGGGGTGTCCCCCGACGCCTACGGTCTCGCCGTACCCGAGAAGGAGGCCGAGGTCGCGCGCAGGGTTCTCGCGACCGGGGAAGCGGCTCTCGACCGGGTCGTACGCGCAAGGGTGCCCGGCGCCTCCCGGGCCAAGCACTACTCCCTCTCCTACATCCGCCTGGAAAGCCTGCGCTCCCACATCCGCCCGGAGGGCCCGCACTCGATCGGTGACGTCATGGGCCTGGTCGTCCTCGCCCTCGACGTCACCGATCGGGTGCGGGCCATGCAGCGCCTGAAGATCCTCGAAGTGGTGCGCGGCGGCCTCGGTGAACACCTCGACGTCATCGCCGAGTGCCGGGCACTGACCGACGCGGTCGTACCGGCGTTCTGCGGCATCGCGGCTGTCGACGTCGTCGAGGACGTCGTACGCGGCGAGGATCCGCCCCTGGCGCCGGTCGACAACAGCGTCCCTCTCCTGCGCGCCGCTTTCCGTGGGCCGATCGCGGCACATCCCGTGGGCGAGGTCAGCAGGCTGCCCGTCGGCACCCCGTTCTCCCGGGTGCTCGCCGACCTGCGGCCGAGGCTCGTCCCCGTGGACCACGACAGCCCGTGGCTGCCGGCCGACCCGGACCGGGCCGCGGCCATCGCGCAGTCCGCCGCCCATTCCCTGATCGTCGCTCCGCTCGCGCTGCGCGGCCAGGCCATGGGCGTGGTGAGCTTCTACCGGCACGGTACGGAGGAGCCCTTCGACGAGGAGGACATCGCGCTGACGGCGGACGTGTGCGCCCATGCCGCGCTGTGCATCGACAACGCACGCCGTTACGCGCGCGAGCGCACCATCGCCACCACGATCAAGCGCCGGCTGCTGCCCCAACGGCCCACGGCCACCTCGGCGGTCGACTTCGCGCACCTGCACATTCCCGGACCCGGCGCGGGCGGCGCGTGGTTCGACGTCATCGAACTGGCCGGGGCCCGGACCGCTCTGGTCCTCGGCGACGTCGCCGGCCGGGGCATCGCCACGGCCACCACCATGGGCCAACTGCGCACCGCCATCCACTCCTTGGTGACCCTGGACCTCGAACCGGACGAGCTGATGGCCCGGTTGGGCGACACCGCCGCCCGACTGGCCGCCGATCGCGCGGCTCTCCCGGCCGGCGACAGCCTGCACGCCCAGCCGCTCACCGCCGGTTGCCTGATCGCGGTGTACGACGCGGTCGAACAGCGTTGCACGATCGTGCGGGCGGGCCTGTCGGATCCCTACGCGGTCTATCCGGACGGCAGTTCGGCGAGGGTGCCCGTGCCCGAAGGTCCGGTACTCGCCGGCAGCGATCACGCGCCGTTCCCCGCCACCACGGTCGATCTCCCCGAGGGAAGCACCCTCGCACTCGGCAACGAGGACCTGCTGGCACCGTCCGGCCAGGTGTGCGCCCTGCTCGCCGCGGGAGTGGACCAGCCGCTTGCCGACCTGTGCGACACCGTCGCGTACGCCCTGAGGAACCGCGACGAGACGGAGCGACTCCTGCTGCTGGGCAGGGTCAAGGCCTTCCCCGGCGACCAGGTCATGGTCCTGCCGCTGCCCGCCGAGAACCAGGCCGCCCCGCTGGCACGCGCCGCGACCCGCAGACAGCTCGAAGCGTGGAACATCGGGGAGGAGGACGCCTTCACCGCCGAGATCATCGTCAGCGAACTCGTCGGGAACGCGGTCCGCTACGGCGCCCCGCCCCACCGGCTACGACTCATTCTCGACCAGCGCCTGACCTGCGAAGTCAGCGACGCCGCACAGTGCGCCCCGCATCTCAAGCACGCGCGCACCGTCGACGAGGACGGACGCGGCCTGTTCATCATCGCCAGCCTCGCCGACAACTGGGGCACCCGCTACAGCGGCGAGGGAAAGACGGTCTGGGCCCAGCAGTCCACGAACTCGCCGCCCTGAGACGGACCTGAGACGGATACGACGCGCCAGCGAGACGCAAACCGATCCGCACAGCCCCCGTCGCCGCCCCCGTCGCCGTCGGTCTGAAGCATCAGCCCCGTCAGTGCGCGCCCGGCCGCATGGCGGCGGCGTGAGCGGAGTGACCGGCGTGAGCAGAGTGACCGACGTGAGCGGAGTGAGCATGCATGGCGGCCTCGAACAGCCGCTCCGTGTCGTGCGCCGTGACGGCCAGGCTCACGCAACAGGCCGCCACCAGGACGCCGAACACCGCCATCACACCGCCGGTGGAGCGCAGCGGAGGAGCCAGCAGCGCCTGGACGCGCTGGGGCACCGGTCCGCCGGTGGCGGCGAGTGCCGCCCGCTTGGCCCGGCTCGATGCCAGCGCCGCCCGTGCGATCGCTCGGGCGACCAGCCGCCGGTCCCCGACCACGGCCCCGGCCTCCTCGTCCGCCCATCGCTCCACGGCGAACGCCCCGGCCCGCTCCAGCGGCCGCAGCACCGGATTCACGGCGGAGGTCAGGTGCAGCACCAGCGAGAACAGATGGTGCCGATGCCGTAGATGCGCTCGTTCATGGGCGAGCAGCGCCGCCCGCTCCGGCCCGTCGAGCAGCCGCAGCATCCCGGAGGAGACGACGACCCGCCCCGGCATGCCGAGCACGGCGAACGCGGTCGGCATCGGATCGTCGATCACGGCCAGGTCCCCGCCCGCCACGATGTGCCGGCACTCCCGCCAGGCATCGACCAGCGCGCGCCCACGGCGCCAGGACGCCACGGTCAGGCTCACCACCACGACCAGCACCACCCCGGCACACACCGCGGCGACCTCCCGGCTCACCGGGTCCTCCGCCGCGAGCACGCTCACCGACCAGGCCCCCTGCGCCGCCACCAGCGGCACCTGCCCTATCGCGGTGAACGCCAGAATCGCCAGCTCGGTCACCCAGGTTCCGGCCGCCACCACCGCCGCGCACGCCATCGCCCACGCACCCACGCGCGGAGGCATCCGACGCCCCGCCCGGGGCGCGGCCAGCGCCAGCACCGCGCTCACCACCAGCGGCAGATACATCGGTACCGGCCAGAACACGTCTCACCCCCGGTCGGGGAAGTCGCCGTGCAACAACTGCTCCAGCAGGTGCTCGTCCTCCGCCGACAGCTCCGACACGAAGCGGGCCAGCACCGCCGCGCGGTCGCCGCCCTCGTCCAGCAGCGAGTGCATCCCCGCCGCCGCGTGCCCGGCCTGGTCGTCCACGGGCACGTACACGTGGCCGCGCCCTTCCCGCCGCCGGGTCACCATTCCCTTGTCGCACAGCCGCGTCAGGATGGTCAGCACCGTCGTGTACGCGGCACCGGGCACGTGCTCCTGGACCACGGCCGCGGGCACCGGACCGCCGGCCGCCCACAGGGCCGCCAGCACCTCCGCCTCCAGCTCACCGCGCGCACGACGCGAGGCCTGCCCCCGGTCGTCCTTGCCGCCCGTCACCTGGCACCTCCCTCACTGTCGCGCCCAGGTCCGTCTTCGATCGCCAAACCACATCGCCCAACCGAACCGTCAAACTACTACGAGACGTAGAGAATCAGCCATGCGCGCGGCAGGAGACCTCGCCCCGCCCGGCCACGCCGAGAACCTCTCCCCGCCCGTGAGATAGCTCACCGACAGGGCGGGCCGCGTCCGGCTCTCAGGCCCTCCGGCTGTGCGATCCCTCACAACTGCGACCACACTGTCCGACGCGGACGGTCCGCTCACGACGTCTCGGCCGCGGCGACGGCCGTGGCCGGGGCGTCACGCAGGCCGAGGCGCAGGTGCTCGAGGTGGTGGAGGGCCTGCTCGAGGAGCTCGGCGACGTGGTTGTCGTACAGCGCGTAGATGACCGAGCGGCCGCGGCGCTCGCCGGTGACCAGGCCGAGGTTGCGCAGCAACCGCAACTGGTGGGAGCAGGCCGACTGCTCCATGCCGACGGCGTCGGCCAGCTCGGTCGCCGCACACGGGCCCTCCTGGAGGCGGGCCAGAATCCGCAGCCGGGACGGTGTCGCCAGGGCCTGAAGCGTGGCGGCCACGTCGGTGGCGCCCAGGGCTTCCAGGCGCTCGCGCGCGGTGATGGTCTTTCCGTCAGCTCCATGCCCCATGGCCCTCATCCTACGGAGAGCGACACATGAACACATGAATGTCTCTTCATTTAGTCCTGTACGGTAGGAGGGCGGCGCCGGCGCCCCGGTGCTCCGCTGTCCCGTCATGCCGTTTGAAGGACCTGCATTCCCGTGACGTCCACACTCACCCCGCCTGCGACCGACCGGACAGCCCTCGCACCGGAGGGCGACGCACCCCGGCGTCGTACCCGCGTCTTCGCCCTGCCCGAGGCACGCTGGGCGGCTGCCGCCCTGGTCCTCTTCCTGATCGCGTTGCCGCTGCAGCTGGCCGACGCCCCCGCCTGGGCGTGGGGGCCTCTGTATGCCCTGGCCTACGCGGCCGGCGGCTGGGAGCCGGGCTGGGAAGGGCTGCAGGCGCTGAAGGAGAAGACGCTGGACGTCGACCTGCTGATGGTCGTCGCGGCCCTCGGCGCGGCGGCGATCGGGCAGGTGATGGACGGTGCGCTGCTGATCGTCATCTTCGCCACCTCCGGTGCGCTGGAAGCCCTCGCCACCGCCCGCACCGCCGATTCCGTGCGCGGGCTGCTCGACCTGGCCCCGGCCACCGCCACCCGCATCGAAGCCGACGGCAGTGAAGTGACCGTCGCCGTGGAACAGCTGGCCGTCGGCGACACGATCCTTGTCCGGCCCGGCGAACGCATCGGCGCCGACGGCCGCGTCCTGGACGGTGCGAGCGACGTCGACCAGGCGACCATCACCGGTGAGCCGCTGCCCGTGGCCAAGGCGAAGGGCGACGAGGTCTTCGCCGGCACCCTCAACGGGACCGGCGCCCTGCGGGTGTGCGTGGAGCGCGACGCGTCCGACACGGTGATCGCCCGGATCGTGCGCATGGTGGAGGAGGCGTCCGAGACCAAGGCGCCCACGCAGTTGTTCATCGAGAGGATCGAGCAGCGCTACTCGCTGGGCATGGTGACGGCGACCCTGGCCGTCTTCCTCGTCCCGCTCGCTTTCGGTGCCGCGCTGACGGGCTCGCTGCTTCGGGCGATGACGTTCATGATCGTGGCGTCGCCGTGCGCGGTCGTCCTGGCGACCATGCCGCCGCTGCTGTCGGCGATCGCCAACGCCGGGCGCCACGGTGTACTGGTCAAATCCGCGGTCGTCATGGAGCGGCTCGGCGAAGTCGACGCGGTCGCGCTCGACAAGACCGGCACCCTGACCGAGGGCACCCCGCGCGTCACCGACATCCGGCCGCTGACGGGCTCCGGACTGGAAGGATCCACGCTGCTGACGCTGGCCGCCGCGGCCGAGCACCCCAGCGAGCACCCACTGGCGCGGGCTGTAGTGGACGCGGCGCGGGAGAAGGGTCTCGCCCTGCCGTCGGCCGACGACTTCATCTCGACGCCCGGCGTCGGAGTGACGGCCTGCGTCGAGGGCCGCAAGGTCGCGGTCGGCGCTCCGGCACGCCTGCTCGCCAGTTCCGAGGACGCCGCTTCCGCGCGCGCGACGGCCGTCGCCACCGGGCTGGAGGACAGGAGCCAGACTGCCGTGCTGGTCACCGTGGACGGGACGCCGGCCGGTGTCGTGGGCATCTCCGACCGGCTGCGGCCGGACGCCACCGTCACCGTCGCCTCCCTGACGTCCCTGACCGGGCGGGCACCTGTGCTGCTGACCGGTGACAACCCGCGTGCGGCCGCTCGGCTGGGCGCCGAGGTGGGCATCGAGGACGTACGCGCCGGGCTCCTGCCCGAGCACAAGGTGTACGCGGTCAAGCAGTTGGAGGAGACGGGCCGCAAGGTGATGGTCGTCGGCGACGGCGTCAACGACGCGCCGGCGCTGGCCGCCGCGCACGCCGGTGTGGCCATGGGCCGCGCGGGCTCGGACCTGGCGCTGGAGACCGCGGACGCGGTCATCGTCCGCGACGAGCTGACCACCGTGCCCGCGGTGATCGCCCTGTCCCGGCGGGCCCGCGGCCTCGTCGTGCAGAACCTCGTGATCGCCGCGGTGTTCATCGCCGGTCTGGTCGTCTGGGACCTGGCCGGAACCCTCCCCCTGCCGCTCGGTGTCGCGGGCCACGAGGGCTCCACCGTCATCGTCGGCCTCAACGGACTGCGGCTGCTGCGCGAAGCCGCCTGGAAGCGGGCCGCCGAGTGAGCCGCCGCAAGACGCCCGCCGCGCAGGCGGCGCCCCGGTGCACGGTCACCGTATGCCGGGGCTGCTGCTGCGGCACCGCCAAGATCCCCGGTGTCGACCATGCCGCCCAACTCGCCACCCTCAAAGCCGATCTGGGCTCTATTGCGCAGGTCAGGGTGGTGAACTGCCTGGACGCCTGTGAGCAGGGGAACGTCATCGTCGTCCAGCCGTCGCCCCAGGGCCGGGCTGCGGGCGGCCGACCGGTGTGGCTCGGCCTGGTCAACGACCCCGACGCAACAGCCGACATCGCCACCTGGGTGCGCCAGGGCGGCCCAGGGCTCGCCGAGACACCGGACATCCTGGACCTGTACGAATTCAGTCCGTCCCGGCGGATCCGACGAGCTGTGGAGGACTGATCCGCGCGGGCGCGGCCCTGCCCCTAAAACGATCACACCCAGATGCAGCCACTGCGTACGAGCTTCGAGCCGAGCAGGAAGAAGGTGGCAGGGCCCCCGAGCACCTTGAGGAGGCGGTCCGAAGCTGATCATCGAGCGTCAGTCGCGTGCTCGGTGCTGTGAGGTCAGGCGGGGCATCTGTTCAAGGCGCTGGTCTTCTCCCAAGTTGAGCCGTCTTCAAGGGAGACACGGGGACCTCGATGTACGCGTATATCGTCGTCGCCGTGCTGACGCGGGCACCTGGCCGGTCAGGGCCGCTCGGACCACTTCGCCCTCACCTTGGGCAATGGCCCCGACCGCCTGTCCGCCCCGCAGTTCCTCGGTCCTGGGCTCTTCGCTCACTTGGTGACGTCTAGCTCTGTGTACATGCCGGCCGCGTAGTGGCCCGGGACGTTGCACAGCAACTCATAGCGCCCCGCCCGCAGCGTCACCGTTGTCCAGGCCGCCGCACCGGAGACGATGCCATGTCCGGCGCCCGCGCCGCAGGTGCGCGATGCCTCGCCAAGACTGCCCGCTTCCGATACCCGCCCGTCTGAGCCGATGGCACGTTCTCCGGCGGCCCGGCCCGCCGGCAGAGGCAACACGATCACCTCGTGCGTGAGGGTTCCCGCATTGACCACCCGCACCGTCACCCTTCCTGCCGGGACCGTCGCGGGGCGGGCCACCAGGCGCATCATGCCCATGCCGTACCAGCCGTGACGCCCGTTGTTCGGCGCGGGCCCGTTCGGGCCCCTCATCATGTGCCCCATGTCCCACACGGTCACGTCGACCGCACTGCCCTTCGTGGCCGGTGCGCCGCATCGTGTGTCGTGCGCTCTCCAGGAGGCCGGTGTCGTCCTGTGGAAAGCGCCGGACGCGGCCATCAGGACCGTCGTGGCGATGCCCAGCACCAAGGCCGCAGCGGCAATGGCAATCGCCGACCACGCCTGCCGGAGGCGATGCGGGGTCATCGGTGCTCCCGGAGCACCGCGAGTCGGCCTTTGTACTCGTCCTCGTCGATCTCCCCGCGTGCGAACCGCTCGGCGAGCAGGTTCTCGGCCCGTCGGTCCTGTCCTCCACCTTCGCCGGGTGGCGGAGGCGGGCCGGCCTGCTGGTGGTGACGCGTACCGGTGAGGTAGCGCACCAGCGCGACGAGCCCGACGATCAGGACGGCCCAGAACAGCACCATGAACACCGTCATGACGAACCAGCCGCCCCAGCCCCATCCGCCGTCGTACCACATCATGCCGACCACTTCCCTCGGCTGACTGCTACGTCAATGCCAGGGTGGATCAGTCGGACCTCGGTCGCACTGAGCCATAGGTCCCCGTTCTGGGGCCGGAGGACCCTATGCCTCATCCAGACCGGCCGTGGTTGCTGTACAGCAGCGAAGTACAGCAACGACACCCGTTGGCCGTACAGCCAACGGGCTGGACTGTGATGACCTGTTGGTCAAAAGCTCGTACAGGTGACCGTGTCCCTCGGCGGCGAACGCCCTCGCCGGCGCACTCACCACCGCCGCCGGACAAAAGAGCCGAAGACCTGGACCCCGACCGCCACCTCGCACCCGCCGCCCAGCCAGGCCGACGCCGGCGACAACACCGCATCACGCGCACCAAAACCCTTGGCCCCGTCCGTGACATAGCTCACGAACGGGGCCAAGGGCGTCGATCTCCGGCTGTGCGATCCCTCACAACCCCGACCCAACGAGAAACGGGCCCCTGCCGTGACTTCCGTCACCGGCAGAGACCCGTTTCGTCGGTATCTCATTGTGCGCGAGGGGGGAGTTGAACCCCCACGCCCTTGCGGGCACTGGAACCTGAATCCAGCGCGTCTGCCTATTCCGCCACCCGCGCATTGGGTGTGTCTTCCGGCGCTCCCCTTGCGGGCTGGCCCCTTCCGACATCGAGAACATTAGCACGTCGTACGGGGTGGGTTCACACGCCTTTCGCTCCGCCCGGAGGCCTTGGAGAGGCCCTGGAGAGGCCCTGGAGAGACGGGGAGAGCGGGGGGGAGAGCGCGGGAAGAAGCGGCTCCGCAGCGGCCCGACGAGCCGCCCGCCCGACCGCAACTCCCCCACCCGCTCCGCCGGTCTCCCCCGCCCTCCCCGCCGCCCGCACGCCCGTACGTCTCGAAGAATGCTTGTTCGCGTATCAACCTCGTACCGGTCCCCGGCATCTCCCCAGGAGACGGACCGGGTGCACCGCCGGGTGCGGGACACTGGACTTCGGCCCCCTCTACGATCCATGACCGGAGAGTGCGAACCGGAGAGTGCGAACCGGGGAGTGCGAAGGGAGTCGCCGGGGAACCGGCTGATTGCGCGGCGCGTAGATACGATCAGTGGGCGGTGCCGGGCAGGACAGCAGTACAACAGCAGTACCGAGCACAGCAGAGCACAGCAGTACCGAACACGACGACGGCAACATCGGCAGCGACTGAGGAGGTGCCCCGTGGGAGTCCTGAAGAAGTTCGAGCAGCGCCTCGAAGGTCTGGTCAACGGCACCTTCGCCAAGGTCTTCAAGTCCGAGGTCCAGCCCGTGGAGATCGCCGGCGCGCTCCAGCGCGAGTGCGACAACAACGCGACGATCTGGAACCGCGACCGGACCGTCGTACCCAACGACTTCATCGTGGAGCTGAGCGCCCCGGACTACGAGCGTCTCAGCCCCTACTCCGGGCAGCTCGGCGACGAACTGGCCGGCATGGTGCGCGACTACGCGAAGCAGCAGCGCTACACCTTCATGGGCCCGATCAAGGTCAACCTGCAGAAGGCGGACGACCTCGACACCGGCCTGTACCGGGTGCGCAGCCGCACCCTCGCGTCCTCCAGCAACCAGCAGGGCCCCGCCGCCCCGCCGGCCGGGCGGCCCGCCCCTGCGGGCCCCAGCGGCCCCGGCGGCCAGAGCGGCTACGGCTACCCGCCCGCGGGCGCCCCGCCGATGCCGTCCACCCCGCCCCCCGGAGGCGGTGGCTACGGCTACCCGCAGCCCGCGGCCCAGCGGCCCCCGTCCGCCCCCGCGGCCGGCGGACGCACCCGCTACTGGATCGAGATCAACGGCACCCGCCACCAGATCTCCCGCCCGACGCTGGTGCTGGGCCGCAGCACCGAGGCCGACGTGCGGATCGACGACCCCGGCGTCTCCCGCCGGCACTGCGAGATCCGGACCGGAACGCCCTCGACGATCCAGGATCTCGGCTCCACCAACGGCATCGTGGTGGACGGGCAGCACACCACCCGCGCTACGCTCCGCGACGGCTCGCGGATCGTCGTGGGCAGCACCACCATCATTTACCGGCAAGCCGAAGGGTGAAGCGGGGGCAATGTCAGAGCTGACCCTCACGGTCATGCGGCTGGGTTTCCTGGCCGTACTGTGGCTGTTCGTGATCGTGGCCGTGCAGGTCATCCGCAGCGACCTGTTCGGTACGCGTGTCACCCAGCGCGGGTCGCAGCGCGGCCAGCGCCGCGAGGCCGCACGACCTCAGCAGGCGGCCCGGCAGCAGGCCGCGCCCCCGCAGCAGCGCGGCCAGCAGGGCGGCGGCCGGCGTGGCCGCAACGCGCCCACCAAGCTGGTCGTGACCGAAGGCACCCTGACCGGCACCACCGTCGCGCTCCAGGGCCAGACCATCACCCTGGGCAGGGCGCACGACTCCACGATCGTGCTGGACGACGACTACGCCTCCAGTCGGCATGCCAGGATCTACCCGGACCAGGGTGGGCAGTGGATCGTCGAGGACCTCGGCTCCACCAACGGCACCTATCTGGACCGGTCCCGGCTGACGACCCCCGCGCCGATCCCGCCGGGCGCGCCGATCCGCATCGGCAAGACCGTCATCGAGCTGCGGAAGTAGTACGAAAATGAGCGAGCGGAGCGAGCACGCAACGGCGGACCGCACCCCGGTCCCCGGCGCGCTCCCGACCGGAGGGTGGGCAGTGTGGCTCGACACGACCGGCTGCATTCGGAGCCGACGGGCGAGGTGCGCATGAGTCTGTCACTGCGCTTCGCCGCCGGATCGCACAAAGGCATGATCCGGGAGGGCAACGAGGACTCCGGTTACGCCGGTCCGCGCCTGCTCGCCATCGCCGACGGCATGGGCGGCCAGGCGGCCGGCGAGGTCGCCTCCTCCGAGGTGATCTCCACGCTGGTCACGCTCGACGACGACGTGCCCGGCTCCGATATCCTCACCTCCCTCGGCGCCGCCGTGCAGCGCGCCAACGACCAACTGCGCTCCATGGTCGAGGAGGACCCCCAGCTCGAAGGCATGGGCACCACGCTCACCGCCCTGCTGTGGACCGGGCAGCGACTCGGTCTCGTCCACGTCGGCGACTCGCGCGCCTATCTGCTGCGTGACGGCGTGCTCACGCAGATCACCCAGGACCACACCTGGGTGCAGCGGCTCGTCGACGAGGGCCGCATCACCGAGGAAGAGGCCACCACCCACCCGCAGCGCTCCCTGCTGATGCGCGCGCTGGGCAGCGGCGAGCACGTCGAGCCCGACCTGTCGATCCGCGAGGTCCGCGCCGGCGACCGCTATCTGATCTGCTCCGACGGCCTGTCCGGCGTCGTCTCCCACCAGACGATGGAGGAGACCCTCGCCGGCTACCACGGCCCGCAGGAGACCGTGCAGGAGCTGATCCAGCTCGCCCTGCGCGGCGGCGGCCCCGACAACATCACCGTCATCGTCGCCGACGTCCTCGACCTGGACACCGGTGACACCCTCGCCGGGCAGCTGTCCGACACCCCGGTCGTGGTCGGCGCCGTCGCCGAGAACCAGAACCACCTGCACGACAACGGGATCATGCAGACCCCGGCCGGCCGCGCCTCCCACCTCGGCCGCCAGGGCCGCGGGCAGGGCGGCGGCGAGTTCGGCCCGCCCGGCTCCGGCGACACCACCGGTTTCGTCCCCACGGGCAGCTTCGGCGACTACGACGACGAGGACTTCGTCAAGCCGCGCAAGGGCCGCGGCTGGCTGAAGGGCACGCTGTACGGCGGCCTGGCCCTCGCGGTCGTCGGCGCCGGCCTCTACGGCGGCTGGCGCTGGACGCAGACCCAGTACTACGTCGGCGCGAGCGGCGAACACGTCGCGCTGTACCGCGGCATCAGCCAGGACCTGGCCTGGGTGTCCCTGTCGAAGGTCGAGAAGGACCACCCCGAGATCGAACTCAAGTACCTGCCGGCCTACCAGCAGAAGCAGGTCAAGAACACGATCACGGCGGGCGGTCTCCAGCAGGCCCAGACGAAGATCGACGCTCTGGCCGTCCAGGCCTCCGCGTGCAGGAAGCAGGCGGAGCGCAAGGCCGCCGCCAGCGACAGGGCCGCGACCGACAAGAACGCCAAGACGGGCATCCGCGACTCCAAGGGCACCGCGGGAACGACGGGATCCACCCAGACGTCGCAGGCGTCCCTGACGTCCAAGGCGTCGCCGAGCCCGAACCCGTCGGCGTCCTCCTCGTCCCCCTCGACCTCCCCGAAGTCCACGCCGTCCGCGACCGCCACGCCCAACCCCGGCCCGAGCCTCTCCGAGGCCGAGCAGAAGGTCGTCGATCAGTGCGGCAAGCAGTAGGAAAGCCGTGAGGGGCCCCGTCACACGATGAGCAGTACTACGAATTCGCCGACGCACCACACGTCCACGATCGGCTCGATCGGTACGCCGAGCCGGCGCAACACCGAGCTGGCCCTGCTGATCTTCGCCGTGGTCATCCCGGTGTTCGCCTACGCCAACGTGGGCCTGGCCCTCGACGGCTCGGTGCCCGCGGGCCTGCTGGCGTACGGTCTGGGCCTCGGCCTGCTGGCCGCCATCGCCCACCTGTGCATACGCAAGTTCGCGCCGTACGCGGACCCGCTGCTGCTGCCGCTGGCGACGCTGCTCAACGGACTCGGCCTGGTCGCCATCTGGCGCCTGGACCAGTCCAAGCTGCTGCAGCAGATCCACGTGGCCGGCGGCAAGGCGACCAACCAGCTGATCTACACCGCGATGGGCATCGCGCTGTTCGTCGCCGTGCTGGCCCTCCTCAAGGACCACCGCACCCTGCAGCGCTACACCTACATCTCCATGCTGGCCGCGGTGTTCCTGCTGCTGCTCCCGCTGGTCCCGGGCCTGGGCGCCAACGTCTACGGCGCCAAGATCTGGATCCAGGTCGGCAGCTTCACCATCCAGCCCGGTGAGTTCGCCAAGATCGTGCTGGCGGTGTTCTTCGCCGGCTACCTGATGGTCAAGCGGGACGCGCTGGCCCTGGCCAGCCGCCGCTTCATGGGCATCTACCTGCCGCGTGGCCGCGACCTCGGACCCATCCTGGTCGTCTGGGCGATCTCGATCCTCATCCTGGTCTTCGAGACCGACCTCGGTACCTCGCTGCTGTTCTTCGGCATGTTCGTGATCATGCTGTACGTCGCCACCGAGCGGACCAGCTGGATCGTGTTCGGCCTGCTGATGTCCGCGGTCGGCGCGGTCGGTGTGGCGAGCTTCGAGCCGCACATCCAGGTCCGTGTCCAGGCCTGGCTGAACCCGATGCACGAGTACGAGCTCAGCCGCACCCCGGGCGTCACCGGCGTCCACTCCGACCAGCTCCAGCAGGCCCTGTGGGCGTTCGGTTCCGGCGGCACCCTCGGCACCGGCTGGGGCCAGGGACACTCCGAGCTGATCCGCTTCGCCGCCAACTCCGACTTCATCCTCGCCACCTTCGGCGAGGAGCTTGGCCTGGCCGGCCTCATGGCGATCCTGCTGGTCTACGGCCTGGTCGTCGAGCGCGGCGTGCGCACCGCCCTCGCCGCCCGCGACCCGTTCGGCAAGCTGCTCGCCATCGGCCTCTCCGGCGCCTTCGCGCTCCAGGTGTTCGTGGTCGCCGGCGGTGTGATGGGTCTCATCCCGCTGACCGGTATGACGATGCCGTTCCTCGCCTACGGTGGTTCGTCCGTCATCGCGAACTGGGCACTGATCGGCATCCTGATCCGCATCAGCGACACCGCCCGCAGGCCCGCCCCCACCCCCGCCTCGAACCCGGACGCCGAGATGACCCAGGTGGTACGGCCCGGCGCCGGCGGCCCCACCGCGGGGTGACCGTGACCACTTCAGCACGGTCCCTGTCCCGTGCCGACGGGACAGGCGGGACAGGCGGGACAGGAACGGCCCCTAGACTGTGGGCCGCCGCCGAGGCCGAGCGCCATCACCCGCGACTCCGAGAGACAGAAGCAACAGGCGCCCCTGTTGGTTTGTGGAAAGGCCGGACGTGAACAAACCCCTGCGCCGCATCGCGATCTTCTGCGGACTCCTCGTCCTGGCACTGCTGATCCGCGACAACTGGCTCCAGTACGTCCAGGCCGACAAGCTGCGCACCGACACGGCCAACCGCCGCGTCGCCATCGAGCGCTACGCCTACCCGCGCGGCGACATCATCGTCGACGGCAACCCGATAACGGGCTCCGTCGAGACCAAGGCCGGCGACTACAAGTACAAGCGCACCTACAAGAACGGGCCCATGTGGGCACCGGTCACCGGCTACTCCTCGCAGGCCTTCGACGGCAACTTCCTGGAGAAGATCGACGACGGCATCCTCACCGGCAACGACGACCGGCTGTTCTTCCGCAACACCCTCGACATGATCACGGGCAAGCCCAAGCAGGGCGGCAACGTGGTCACCACGCTCAACGCCGCCGCGCAGAAGGCCGCGTTCGACGGCCTCAAGCGGCAGGGCGGCAAGGGTGCCGTCGTCGCCCTGGAGCCGTCCACCGGCAAGATCCTGGCGCTGGCCTCCTACCCGTCGTACGACCCCTCGTCCTTCTCCGGTGACCGCAACAGCGACTCCGCCGCCTGGAACAAACTCCAGAAGAAGAACGACCCGTCCGACCCGATGCTCAACCGGGCGCTGCGCGAGACCTACCCGCCGGGCTCCACGTTCAAGGTGGTCACCGCCGCCGCCGCCCTGGAGAACGGCAAGTACACCTCGGCCGACCAGAAGACGGACTCGCCGCTGCCCTGGGTCATGACGGGCACCCGGACCGAGCTGAAGAACGAAGGCAACATCCCCTGCAAGAACGCGACCATGCGGATCGCGCTGCAGTACTCCTGCAACACCGTCTTCGGCAAGATCGGCGCCGATCTCGGCAACGACAAGATGCTGGAGGAGGCGAAGAAGTTCGGCTTCGACGCCGAGCAGTTCACGCCCGTGCGCGCCAACGCCTCGGTGTTCTCCGACAACATGAACCCGTCGCAGACCGCGCTGTCCTCCATCGGCCAGTACAACACCGCCGCGACCCCGCTGCAGATGGCCATGGTCGCCTCCGCCGTCGCCAACGACGGCAAGCTCATGAAGCCGTACATGGTCGACTCGCTGCAGTCCTCCAACCTCGACCCGGTCGAGACGACCGAGCCGAAGGAGCTGAGCCGCCCGCTGACGCCGGCGAACGCGCAGATCCTGCAGTCGATGATGGAGACGGTGGTCAAGCAGGGCACCGGTACCAACGCGCAGATCCCGAACGCCGTCGTGGGCGGCAAGACCGGTACCGCCCAGCACGGTGTGGAGAACAGCGAGAACCCCTACGCGTGGTTCATCTCCTACGCCAAGCTGCCCGACAACAGCAAGCCGGTCGCCGTGGCCGTGGTGATCGAGGACGACAAGGCGAACCGCGACGACATCTCCGGTGGCGGCCTGGCCGCCCCGATCGCGAAGAGCGTCATGCAGGCGGTCATCAACTCCAAGAAGTGACCCCGCTCACGTCCCCTTCACATCGGCGCACGTTGCGATACCGGTCCTGTATCGGATAACGCGCTTGGCCAGGTCACACAGAACGAGCCGGGTACGGTAGGCCCGGACGGCAGCCTCCGGCCGCACATGCCTGTGCGGCCGGGACCGACGGAGAGGGCTGGTAGGTAGCTATGGAAGAGCCGCGTCGCCTCGGCGGCCGGTACGAACTGGGCCACGTGCTCGGCCGCGGTGGCATGGCGGAGGTCTACCTCGCGCATGACACGCGGCTCGGCCGCACGGTGGCGGTGAAGACGCTGCGCGCGGACCTCGCGCGCGATCCGTCCTTCCAGGCCCGGTTCCGCCGAGAGGCCCAGTCGGCCGCCTCGCTCAACCATCCCGCGATCGTGGCGGTCTACGACACGGGCGAGGACTACATCGACGGTGTCTCGATCCCGTACATCGTGATGGAGTACGTCGACGGCTCCACACTGCGTGAGCTCCTTCACAGCGGCCGCAAGCTGCTGCCCGAGCGGTCCATGGAGATGACCGTCGGCATCCTCCAGGGCCTGGAGTACGCCCACCGCAACGGCATCGTCCACCGCGACATCAAGCCCGCGAACGTCATGCTGACGCGCAACGGCCAGGTCAAGGTCATGGACTTCGGCATCGCCCGCGCCATGGGCGACTCCGGCATGACCATGACGCAGACCGCGGCCGTGATCGGCACCGCCCAGTACCTCTCCCCGGAGCAGGCGAAGGGCGAGCAGGTCGACGCGCGCTCGGACCTCTACTCGACGGGCTGCCTCCTCTACGAGCTGCTGACGGTACGGCCGCCCTTCGTCGGCGACTCCCCCGTGGCCGTGGCCTACCAGCACGTCCGCGAGGAACCGCAGCCTCCTTCGGTCTTCGACCAGGAGATCACGCCCGAGATGGACGCGATCGTCCTCAAGGCACTGGTCAAGGACCCGAACTACCGCTACCAGTCCGCCGACGAGATGCGCATGGACATCGAGGCCTGCCTCGACGGCCAGCCGGTCGCCGCCACGGCCGCGATGGGCGCGGTCGGCTACGGCGGCTACCCCGACGACCAGCCGACGACGGCCCTGCGCGCGGACCAGGGCGCGCCGGCGACGACGATGCTGCCGCCGATGAACCCCGACGACGGCGGCTACGGCTACGACGAGCGCCCCGACCGGCGCCGTCAGCAGAAGAAGAACAACACCTCCACGATCCTCCTCGTGGTCGCGGGTGTCCTGGTCCTGATCGGCGCGATCCTGATCGGCAAGTGGGCGTTCAGCGGGAACAACAACGCCGACAAGCCCTTCCCGGCCCCGAACTTCGTCGGCAACACCCTGAGCGACGCCCAGAAGATGGCCGTGAACTCCCATCTGAAGCTGGACACGCCCACGCACAAGCCGTGCGAGAACCAGCCCAAGGGCAAGGTCTGCGAGCAGGACCCGGCGGTGGGCACGGACGTCAAGAAGAACGACACCATCCACCTGGTGGTGTCGACGGGCGCCCCGAAGGTCGTCGTACCGAACGTCCTCAACCAGAGCTTCGACTCGGCCAAGACGCTGCTGGAGAGCAACAAGTACCAGTTCGAGGTCATCCGGAAGGACGAGGTCTCGACCCAGCCGGCGGGCACCGTCATCAAGCAGTCCCTGGACCTCGGCACCGAGGTCCAGAAGGGCAGCAAGATCACCCTCACGGTCGCCAAGGCCGAGGAGCTCGTGACCATCCCTGACGACATCAGGGGCATGTCCTGCGCCGAGGCCAAGACCAAGCTCACACAGCTGGGCCTGGTACCGAGCTGTAACCCCGACGACGAACAGGGGCAGGTCTCCGGGTCCAACCCGCAGCCGGGCCAGCAGGTCCAGAAGAACACGCCCGTCGCGCTCACCGTCACCCCGGCGCAGGGTGAGCAGGTGCAGGTTCCGCCGCTCCAGAACCAGACGGTCAAGGACGCCAAGAAGATGCTTCAGGACCTGGGCCTCCAGCTGAACGTCACGGGCGCCCAGGACGACAACGCCGTCATCTTCGGCAACTCGACCCCGCCCGCCGGCGCCACCGTCAACAAGGGTGACACGGTCACCGTGATCGCCGTGGACCAGGGCGGCGGCAACGGCAACAACGGCGGCACCAACATCTTCGGCGGTGTCAACGGCTGACACAGCATCCGCGCGATTTGGTTCGTGACGGGTTTTCCCGCCGCCAAAGGCACAAAGTCCCCCAAGGCCTCGCGGCGGATTCTAGGGATCGTCGCAACACGTGATCGGTTGTGTCAGACGGCGAGCAGTTTATGCAGACGCTCGGCTGGGGTTTCCCAGCCGAGCGT